>CAIQDA010000056.1 GCA_903870415.1 uncultured delta proteobacterium | reverse complement strand
GCGGCCTCTTGACCTCCCGTCCGCGCACGTAAAGCTCGGCCTGCAAGCGATTAACCCTGAATATTACCTGTCGCTTCGCTCGCGCCTCGCGAACCTTGAGGCGGCGACCCTCGTGCGTCTCGGGCGCGACGAAGAGGCTGTTGCCCTCGTGCGTGAGACCATTGACGGATGTGCATACTGCACGGATATTCTCATGCCAGCGGCGTACATCGCGGCGCGTGTCGGCGCTCTATCGATCGTTGAAGGCATCGAGGCGCGCGTGGCGACGCCGCTACGTCCCGAGCTCGCGCGGCTGCGCTCTCAGGTTGTCGAAGACGCGCTCGTGACAGACGCGCGAGGGCGAGCGGAAGTGCTTCGCAATCGCAGCCTCTTCGCACGAGCCGTTCGGGCGTTTGAGGAAGGCGGCAGCCCCACGAGCCCTACGGAGCGCATGAAGCTGGCGGAGCTTCGTGCGCTTTCGGGCGATCGACGAGGCGCACGGACGGAGCTTGAGGCGCTTGGTCGCACCGACATCGACTCGTTGCTCGAGGGCTGGGAGGCGTCGCGCGGCTGGGCGCCTGAACGCTGACCGTTGGTAGCTTCGTTCGTAAAGGCGTTCTTTTCTTGGAGCATTCGCGGTAGCGAACACGCATGTCGCGTGGAGCCCGGCAATCCCTGAGCAAGCGTTTGGGCCGCAGGTGCGCAGCCGATCGTGCGCGCGCCGAGAGGCCTGCCTCGTGAGCCACGGAGGAGCCGACCCAAAGAAGGTCGTTCGCGCGGCGCTCGCGGCGAACGTGGCCATTGCGACCGCGAAGTTTGCAGCGGCTTGGGCGTCGGGAAGCACGGCGACCCTCGCCGAAGCGGTTCACTCGCTCGCGGACTCCGGCAATCAAGTGCTCCTTCTCGTGGGCATTGTTCTCGCGGCGCGGCCTGAAGACGCGCGGCATCCATTCGGACGATCGGCCGAACGCTATTTTTGGCCGTTCATGGTCGCGGTGCTGCTTTTTTCCGTGGGAGGAGCGTTCTCAATCTACGAGGGCATCGCTCACTTGCGGCATCCGGTGGCGGTCGTGCGCGGCGACTTGGGTACGTGGCGCGAGGGGCCGCTCGCGAGTCTTCTGGTGCTCGGAGTCTCGGTCGTCCTCGAGGCGTATTCCTGTTCCGTTGCCCTTCGCGAATTCAACGTTGAACGGGGTCGCTCGCCGTTTCTCACCGCGCTCTTCGAAGGTCGTGATCCCACAATTCCGCTCGTGCTTCTTGAGGACATCGCGGCTCTCGTGGGCCTCACGTTCGCCCTCCTCGCGGTCGTTTTCACGGTTGTTGTCGGGGATGCACGCATCGACGCCGTGGGTTCCGTCGCGGTCGGTTGCCTGCTCGTTCTCGTCGCGTTTGTCGTCGCGCGGGACGTTCACGGTCTCCTCATCGGCGAGGGGCTCACGGACGAGAACGTCGCAAAGGCAAAGGCCGCGATGGAGAGCGTTCCGGGCGTGGTGCGCGTCGTCACGATGCGTTCGTTGCATCTCGGTCCGGACGAGGCGT
>CAIQDA010000055.1 GCA_903870415.1 uncultured delta proteobacterium | reverse complement strand
GGCGAGTTGCTGCGCGCCGTGACCGATGCTGTCCTCCGGGCATGACTGTCCTGCGCGCCGATCGTGGCTGGGTTCTTGTTCTGATCGTCGCGACGGGGGCCGGTTGCGCGGCTTCCGTGACCGAAGCCAAGGCGCCGATCGCCGCGCGTGCTTCTCGTGACGCGGTTTTGCCGTGCAACGAGCTCCGCGACGGATGGACGAATCGAGACGTCTTTTCGGATGGCGAACGCCTATTCGCGGTCGGCGCGGGTGACGCCAAGAGCGATGCGCAAGGGCGCGCGCAGCAAGCGATGACGCAGTGGCTTGGTGCTCGTATTTCCTCAAAGTCCGTCGATTGGTCCGCGAGCGTTGGCGGTCGTGACGAAACGAAATTCGAGTCGAGTGCGGAGACCTACGCGAGCCACTCGCTGGCAGGTTGCAAGGTCGAACGTGCGTGCGCGACGGGCGAGCAAATCGCTGTACTTGTATCCTGCATGCAAGGTTCGGTCTTCGAGCGTCAGCTCGGTGCGCTCGGTCGGGAACTCGGTCCGAAGCTCCCCGTCGGCACGACGCTGCTTTTGCCAGGGGTGAACGAGGACCAGTTCGTGACCCGCCTCGGCGAGTTGGCGCTCACGACGCTTCGACCCGCGCTCGAGCAGACCAAGCAATCCTCAGCGATTCTTGCGACGCCGTCGTCGTTGCGCCTCACGGAGCTTCGGAGTGTGCTGCGCGACCAGCACGCGTCCCATTGGCTCGCGCTCGACATGCACCTGCTCGGGACCGATCGACTTCAGGTGGTCGCCACGGTTCGAGACGCGCAGACGGACTTGGAAATCCCCGAGGCGCACGCGTCGCGAACGTTCGACATCGAGCCCGAACTCCTCGCGCTCAGCGACTCCCGCGGGCCGCTCTTCGGTCAGCGTGCGGGCGCGGACGTTGCGGCGCTGAGCGGGCGTGAGGGGGTGGTCTCCGTGAGCATTGCGTCGCGTCTTGATGAGGGAAAAGACACGAGTTTCGAGATTCGGGCGACGGAGGACGGATACGTGGTCGCCTACGTCATCGACGAGCGCGGAGCCCTGACGCGGGTCGCGCCGAGCCCCCTTGCGCAGGACGGACGCATCGGTCCGAAGCTTCCGCTGCGCGTGCCCACGCTTGTCGCCGAGCGTGCGGGATACACGCTTCGGCCTTGCGTTCCGCCGGGTCAACCGGTCGCCCGGGAGCAGTTGAAGGTGGTGTGGTCGAAGACCCCGCTCGACTTGCCGGGACAGCCGTCGAAGGAGACCGGCGGCTATGTGGTTCTCGAACCGGGTGCGACCGGCGACCAGCGCAAGCTCGTGTCGGCGCTCGAAGGGCTCCGCGGCCGCGGCGTTCCGTTTGGGACGGCGCTGGCTACGTACGTGATCGAAGGAAGCCCCGACGGGGCGCGGGTGTGCGCGGGGCACTGAACGTTTGAAACGCTTGTGGTCTGCACGCGTCAAGAATTTTGACGCGCAATCAAATCACACTTTTCCATAGGTTTTCCACAGCCCCGCTTCGTCCATCATTTTCGGACGATGCGGTGATCGTGAACCCGTGCGCAGTCTTCGCTACCGATTCCGGTCGCCGTTCAGTAGCCTTTGGGCGGAAGGCAAAAGCCGCTTCGGCGCGCCTCTCCACTGCTTCTCGCGCCCCAGCGAAGCTCACGTTTTGGGATTCTTTCCATGTCCGTTCTCCGACGACTCGTCCTCCACAGCAGCAACGTCTCCACGATCCTCGAGGAGCCGGAGACCCCGGGCACGCGCCCAATGCCGTCGTCGCCGGTCCGCGGGCGATCGCCCGACGTGTGGAATCGCGTGCTCGACGTGCTGAACCGTCGCATCGCCGTGATGGAAGAGAACATCGAGAAGGCCACGGACGACTGGGCCGACTTGCAGGGGATGAAACGCAACGAGTGGGAGATTCGCATGCGGAGTTACGCTTACGCTCTCGAAGAACTGCACGCGCTCGCGGACGCGCTCACGACGTCGCGTAGCGAAATTCCATAGTTCTCGCTCCTTTTGGGGCGCGGCTCGCATCGTAATGGGGCGGGGGGATGAGCCCTTCGCCCTTTGTCGTTGCCGAGCTGCCGCATCGACCGACCAGGCGATCGCGATTATGACGCGCAAGTGACGAAAGTTTGTCGTCGCGTCAAATTCCGCGTGTCAATTCCGGGACGCCAAGCTACGGAACCATCCCACATAGTCAGACGATTCGATTCGTCTCTTACATGGGGTAGAGCCTTGAAATTATGGATTGTTGCCCTTGCGGGCACGTTTGTCGCCGCGTGTTCTCAACCCGTTGAATTCGAGCGTTCCGCGTCGACGTCGCCGGCGGTTGACCCGTCGTTGGAGCTTGCGCGCGTTCCTGCGTCATTGCACGGGGACGGGTTTGCGCTTCGAGTCGCTCCGCCGACCGGAGATGCCATCGAGGTTTGGGGGCTTTGCCTTGCCCGCGTTGCCGATTGCTACACGCCCGGATCGAGCCCCTTCGAACGCGAGGCGTGCCTTCGCCGCACCGATTCGGCTCCTGCGTTTGGCGAAAACCGCTGCTCGAGCGCCTGCCGCGCCAACTTCGAAGCCGAGCTCGCGCACCTTCACGACGTGGAGGCGGCTGTAGATGCATCTTACAAGCACGGGCGCTGCGTCGAGGGATTCAAGCGCATGAGCGAAGGAGCGTTGGAACACTTGAAGCTCAATCCCCGCGCCCTCGACGGTGTGCAGGGAGGTGCGCAGTGAACCGCTCCGCAGCGCTTTTTGCCATCGCGTTCTTTGCGGCCGCTCCCGCCGTTGCGTGGGATTCGACGTGCGTCAAATATGGTAATACCTTGTATGGTGCAAGCGACGCAGCCAAGCGCATTTGCGCGGGCTCGGACTCGACAACCGCTTGCAGCACGGCGCAAGACGAAGCGCGCGGCGTGCGCGTTGGGGAGCATGCGCTCTTGGCGTCGCGAGGACTTGCGGCCGCAGGGCTTGCCACCCTCGTGAGCGCGCAGCTTCCATCGTACGCGACCACGGGAACGCCGTTTGGCACCGGGGCCAGCGTCACTCCTGGCGTGCCGGGTGTCCTCGGTTCGTCCTCCTCGATGCTGCGTCACCGCACGACGCTTCCCGAGCTCGCCGAAGTTCCCGATGCGAGCTACGGCCTCGCGGATTTTCTCCTAGGCAACGAGCACTGCTTTGCGCGCGGCGCGGTGTCGAGCGATGCGACGAGGGACCGTGCTGCCCGCGGAACGGCGGACGGCGCGACGACGTGCCACGACTTTTCGAGCCGCATGGGGTCCGTGAATTCGACGCACTTCGGTCCGCAGGCGAAAGCGTCATACGTGAACTATCACGCGCTTGCGCTCCAGGTTGCAGGTCGCTGCCGGGCGGACGTGGCGAAGCTTCCGGCGAGTGATGCGTACACGGCGAAGGTCGCGAGCGCGTGCGAACTTGAGGCAATGGCTCTCGAGGTTACGGGTCAGCATTACCTGCAGGATTCCTGGTCGTCGGGCCACATGTGGCAGCGATGGGGGACGCCGCTCTTCGAAACCACGGCGGACGGTCGCGTGCGCCAACAAGTGGTCGCGATGCTCTCGGGCCTCATTCACGGATGGCGCTCGCTTGCGCAAGATTACGCGGTCGTGAGCTACTGGAAGGACGACCAGCTCTGCATGCCGGGCTTCTTCTCGAGCTACACGCCGGCCGAGGAAGCTCGCCACACCTCGGAGCTCGTTCGCTTCGGTTTCCCTGCATCGGCGACGCGCTACGCCGCGGGCGGCGACGACTATTTGCTCTCGTGCACGGCGTTCAAGCAGAGCGAGCGCTGGGCCGTGGCGAGCACGCAAAGCGATTCGCCACTGCGGCCCCAATACCGGCGTCTGCTCACGTGCAGCGCGCGCGGCGTTGCGGAGATTTACGAAGCGGGGCCAAAGACGGCAGGCGCGCGACGCAACGAAGACGTGCTTCTCGAGAGCGGGATTCGCACGTCGCTCGATGACGGATGCTGGGCACAGCGCGTGACGAACCAGTCGATGGTGCTGGGGTCCGCGGTGTCGACTTTGGCCCGTCTCGACGACCCCGCGCTCATCACGCGATGGGCGATCGAACGACTTCCTTGGATGGCGTCGACGGTCACCACAGAGACGATCAGCGACGCCACGTGGACCGCGATTCGCGATCGCCTTCGCGTGGACTTCGCAGCGTACGGCCTTGCGATTCGCCAAGCCGCAGCACTTCGCCCCGAGGGCCTTGATGCGGCCGATCTTGCCACGACTCCGCTCCTTGGTTTTGGCGCGAACGGGCAACAGACCGCGCCGGTGAGCGGTGGTGCGGTCACGTACATGGAGAAGCCGCAGCGTGCCCAGTGGGTAACCTCGGCGGTCACGGCCTGCACGGGCGATGGCGACTGCGCGTCGGACTCGTATTGCGAAGGCTCGACAACCGCTCCGAGCGCGGGCCGCTGCGTGCTCAAAGAGCAAGCGATTCTCCGCGTATTTCGTCACGGGGAAGTCGCTCACTGGTGCGCCGCCGACACCGCATCCGATCTCGCGGCGCTGTCGACCGCGTGCCGATCGGGACGATCAGCGGACGCGTGCACCACGTGCATCGAGTGGGCGCGTCCTCATGCGAAGAGTGTCGCCGCGGCCACGACGTGCGCGACTCTCGGCGTCTCACAATCGGTCGTCGTGGGTACCGGGTTCGAGGCCTCCGCCGACGCTTCGGCGAACAAGTTCTGTCGAGGAAATTGACAGGGTGCGCGCTATCTGTGTGCGATAATCCTTTGCAGAACACATGAATTCGGCGTGGGGCGCTACTTCTTCTGGAGCGTGTCCACGCCGAACCTGCTACCCGGCGCGCAATGCATCCTTTCGAAGAGCTTTCCGTCCATCCGTCGCTTCTCGAGGCCCTCAAGGCCCGAGGATACGAGACGGCCACCCCCGTCCAGGCCTCCGTGCTTGGGAAGGAGTGCGACGGACGTGACCTGATGGTTTCCGCCCGTACGGGCTCGGGAAAGACGGTCGCCTTCGGACTCGCGCTTGCGAAAATGCTCCTCGGAGAATCCCCGCGCTTCGGTCAGGCGGGTGACCCCGTCGTCCTCGTCGTCGCACCAACGCGCGAGCTTGCAAGCCAAGTGGCGCGCGAACTCATGTGGCTGTACGCGCCTGCCGGTGGTCGCGTGACCACGTGCCTTGGCGGCATGGACTTCGGTCAAGAACGTCGCGCTCTCGACGCCGGCGCTCACATCGTTGTCGGCACGCCGGGACGTCTGTGCGACCACCTCGATCGCGGCACGCTGCGCCTCTCGAAACTCCTCGCGGTCGTCCTCGACGAAGCGGACGAGATGCTCGACATGGGCTTTCGCGACGACCTCGAAACGCTGCTCGGTGCATCGCCAAAGGAGCGCCGGACGCTCATGTTCAGCGCGACGTTCCCGCCTGGAATCGCGGAGCTTGCGCGCCGTTACCAGCGCGATGCCGTTCGCGTGAAGGCGACGGACCCGGAAGAGGCCCACACCGACATCACGTACCGCGCCCACGTGGTCTCGTATCGCGAGCGCGAGCTTGCGGTCGTCAACATCCTTCGCGCCCATGAAGGCGTGACGGCGCTCGTGTTCGTGGCCACGCGCGATGGCGTTGCTCACTTGCACTCGAACCTCGTCGAGCGCGGCTTCAACGCGGTGCCGCTTTCTGGCGAACTCTCGCAGAGCGAGCGCACACGCGCCCTGAAGTCCGTCCGTGACGGTCGTGCGAACGTCCTCGTGGCCACCGACGTTGCGGCGCGCGGCCTTGACCTTCCCGACCTCGGACTCGTGGTTCATGCGGACCTTCCGAACGATGGCGCCGTGCTTCAGCACCGCAGCGGGCGCACCGGTCGCGCGGGAAAGAAGGGCATCTCCGCTCTTCTCGTCCCGCCGGCGAAGCGTCGCGCCGCCGAGCGAATGCTCCGCGAAGCGTCCGTGAGTCCCGAGTGGGCAGCGATTCCGACCGCAGAGCAAATCGCGCGCCTCGACGAAGAGAAGATCTTGCAAGATGCAACCGATCGCGCGGGCAGCCTTGGCGAGTTCGATCGCGAACTCGGTGCGAAGCTTCTCGCCCGTCTCGGCGCTGAAACCGTCGCGGGACTTCTTGCATCGGCCGAGCGCGGCAAGCGTCCGGTGGCCGAAGAGCTTCCGGAATCGAACGCGCTTCATGCGCGTGTCGACGGCGAGCCACGACGCGAAATGCGCGAGCCCATGAAGGGTGGCGCATGGTTCCGCATGAACGTGGGCCACGCGCATCAAGCCGACCCACGCTGGATCGTTCCGATCCTCTGCCGCCGCGGCCAGATCGAAAAGAAGCACATCGGTGCCATCAAGATTTTCACGAACGAGACGAAGATCGAAATCGCCGCCGAGGTTGCGGACGCGTTCGACAAGGCCGTTCGCGAGCCCGATCGAAAAGACCCGTCCATCCGCATCGGACCATGCGATCCGCCAGGACGCACCACGCGTCCGCGCGGCGAAGAGCCGACCCCGAAGGCGGGACGTTTCGAGCGCTCGACCTTGGAAGAGCCTTCACCTTGGGAGCGGGACAACCGTCGTCCTGGCGGTTCTGCTCCGCCGGGTGCGCCATTCGCCGGTCCCCCCGGTGGGCCATCGTCCGGGCCACCGCGGTTCGCCAACAAGCCCTTCACGCCCGGCGCGCCTCGCGAAGAAGGCGGTTTCCGTGCCCCACCGCGCGGCCCACGCGTCTACGAAGGCACCGCTCCGCGAGGTCCTCGCGGTCCAAAGGGCGGCTCCGGACGTCCTGGCTGACGGGCGCGCCTGTGGCGATTGGCGCTGAAAATTTATTCCGCGCCTCTATCTAATCGCTTCGTGTGCGACGTAAAGACTGCCCCATGGGCGCACGGGTGCTAGGAGCCCGCACCATGCGCCTCACGACGTCGCTCCGCATCGCCTCGCTCTTTTCGCTCACGGCCTTCGCGGTTGCGTGTGGAGGGAGCACACCATCGGGGTTGAGCGGCGCGGACGCCGGCCCCGTTGACCCGAGCGGCACGGGCACGACCATCGTTGGCACCGAGGACCCGGACGCCGCGGTCCCGAACGGCCAGACCGACAGCTGCACGAAGATCGACTTCGTTTTCGTCGTCGACAACTCGGGATCGATGTCCGAGGAGCAGCAAAACCTCGGAACTAACTTTCCCCGCTTTGTGTCGGCGATTGAAGCCTTCCGAACGCGAAGCGGCTTGCCCCTCGACTACCGCATTGCGGTCACGACCTCGGGTATCAGCCACACCATCACGATCCCCGATCAGCAGATCCCCGGTTTTCCGATCCCGCTGCCCGGCCAGACCATCGTCGAAACGGGCGAAAACGGCGCGTTTCAGCTCAAGTCGTCCTGCGGAATGAGCCGGCGTTGGTTCCAAAAGGGCGACGCGAACGTCGCTCAGAACTTCGCATGCGTCGCGAAGGTGGGCACCAACGGCGCGTCTTTCGAAATGCCGCTCGAGGGCATGAAACGCTCGCTCGTCGATCGGGTGACCGACGGAACCAACGCCGGATTCCTTCGGACAGACGCGCTCTTGGCGCTCATCTTCTTGACCGATGAAGACGATTGCTCCACCGCCGCGACGAGCTTCACAGCGAACGACGACAGCTGCGTGCCTCCTCCTCCCGGTCTCGTGTCCATCCCCGAGTACCTGACGACCCTCGACACCGTGAAGGGTGGCGGCGCGGCCGGTCGCTCGCGATGGGCCAGTGCGGTCATCGCCGGTCCGAACGACTGCGACTCAAGCTTTGGCTCGGCGCGCACGGCAACGCGCATGCTCGAGTTCGTGCGCCAAGCGGGCACGAATGCGGTCTTCAGCTCGATCTGCGCGGGCGACCTTTCTGCCGGATTGACCAGCGCTCTCGGGACGTTCAAAGCCGCTTGCGACAACTTTCAGCCGCCGCGCTGACTCGCCGTCGCGGTTGATTCATTGCCGTATGAAAAGGGGCTTCTCCACGGGGCCGCTTTCGTGATCCCATCGCGTGTTCGGAGAGGCCATGCCGAAGCGCAGCGTTGGAGCAACCATCAGTCAAATTCTCGCGGCGTTTGATCGCGAGCACACCTGGACCCAAGCGGACCTCGCGAAGCACTGCGGCGTGGAGGTTCGTGCGCTGAAGCGCAACCTCGTCGAATTGCAGGACGCGGGCTTTCCCATCGCTCGCGACGATGAGCCGCCGCATGTCTATTGGAGCGTGCCGAAGACGTGGCATCGGGGTCGTGTGACCCTTGGCGCGGACGAGGTTCTCTTGATCGCACGGCTCATTGGGCGCCTGCCTGCGTCCACGACGAAGCGCTCGGCGATGGCCATTTTGGCTGAGGCGCTAAAGAAAAAGCCCGTTGAGCCATCGGAGGGCGGTCTCGTGCTCGAAGCGGCGGACGACGAACACCTCGTGGTCGTGGAGGACGCGTGCGAGACGAAGCAGGCGCTCCGCATGAAGTACGTGTCCGCGAAGCGATCGGTTCAAGAGTGGCGTGTGGTCTCCGTGCACCACATCGGTGCCGGAGCTCCCGCGCGCTTTGTGGCGACATGCCACCGCGACGGAGCCCTGAAGTGGTTTCGCGTCGACCACGTGCTGGGCGCGCACGCCACGAAGGATGAGGCGTTTCGTCCAGCCGCTCGCGGTGCCGTTGAGCGTCTCCTGGCGACGAGTGTCGACGGTTTCCACGGCGACGGATCCCTCACGGAGGTCGCTTTCCGGGTGCGCGAGCCGGAGAGTCGGTGGGTCGAAGGCAATCACCCAAAGCCGCTTTCCGTCGAACGCATTTCAGGCGGAATTCGCCTGCGCGGGACGGTTGGCTCGGCGAAGCAAGTGGCGCGGTTTGTCGTCTCGCTCGGAAGCGCTGCGCAAGCGGAGACGCCCGAACTGCTCGATGCGGTGAGGGCGCTCGCCGAGGGGTCGTTGCGCGTGAATATTCCGCGCTGATCGCGTCACGCGAACGCGGCCTCGGCGGCGATCACGTCTCTGTAGAATGCACGGATGACCCCGCGTGTCGGAGCCCGTTCAGCCGTCGCTTGCGCGCTTCTTTTGCGGGGCGCGCGTCATCATTTGAATGATGGTGAAGCTGCGGCGAAGGAACGATTCGGTCGCGTACATCGCATCGAAAATTTCCGCGTAGCGCTTGACCACCCGATCGCGGCGCAGCTTCAGCGTGGCGGTCATGTCACCGGCCTCAAGGGTGAAGTCGTGATCGAGCACGACGAAGCGGCGAATCTGCTCGAAGCGCCCCACGTGGGCGTTGTGCCGATCGAAGGACTCTTGGATGAGCGCGCGCACCATCGGATGCTTCGATACCGCGGGGAAATCCATGTCTTTGTCGTCCACGTTGCGCTGCCGCAAGTGGGCGCGTGAGCTCTCCTCGTTCACCGTCACGAGGGCTGTGAGGTACGGGCGGCGATCGCCGTAGACGACGACCTGGCTCACGAGAAGACACGTCTTGAGGGCGTTCTCCGCGTTTTGGGGCGCGACCTTTTTTCCGTTCGCCGTGACGATGATGTCCTTCTTGCGATCGGTGATCGAAAGGCGCCCGTCGGGTCCGAGCGTGCCGATGTCGCCGGTATGCAGCCAGCCTTCTTCGTCGACGGTGAGTCGGCTCGCGTCGGGCTGGTTCCAGTACCCGGACATGACCGCGTCGCCCTTCATGAAGATTTCACCGTCGCTGGCGATGCGAATCGTGATGCCCTCGTTCGGGAGGCCCACGGTTCCAAGACGGCGATCCGGTCCGTAGTTCACCACGGCCGGCCCCATGCATTCGGTGAGTCCGTAGCCTTCGTAAAGCGGCAGTCCGCAGGCGTCGAAGAGGCCGATGATCGGAGCGCCAAGGGGCGCGCCACCGGAGACCATCCAGGTGAGGCGTCCGCCCATGCGTGCGCTGAGTCTCGCGCGAATTTTGGGAAGGACCAGCAAGCGCCCCACCGCGAGCCAGAACGACATGTAGCGGCGTCCGCGCACCCGCGCTGCCGACCAGTGTTCGACCGCCGCGATGGTCTTACGGAAGAGGAATCCCTTGAGCCCCGGCGTGGCCGACCCGTCGGCGACGACCTTGTTGTAGACCTTCTCATAGAGTCGCGGCACGCCCGCAAAGCAGGTCGGGTGCGTCGCGCCCAAGTCGTCCACCACGGTCTCGATGCGGCGAGCGAACGCGGTGCCCGAACCGCTGATGAACCACACGCCCAAGAGCGCCTGCGCGAAGCAATGCGCAAGTGGAAGAAAGAGGAGGCTCAGGTCGCCCGGACCCATGAGCTCGGTCGACGCGGTGCCTTGCGATGCCGCCATGTGGTTGCGGTGCGAGATCATCGCGCCCTTCGGACGCCCCGTCGTGCCCGAGGTGTAGATCAGGAAGGCGAGATCGTCCGGCGAGCAATTGACCAGGGGTTGCGACGTTGAGGCCCGAGGCGCGCGACCGTCGTCCAGGAACGAGCGGAACGTCGATACGTCGTCGCGGTCTTCTCCCGCCGCATCGTCGTCCATCACCACCACGCGCGTCAGTCTCGGCGCTCGCTGCCATGGGTCAGCAATGCGTGCAAGCTGCAAGGAGTCCGCGACGAACGCCAAGCGTACGCCTGCGTCGTTGAGCACGTGCTCGATGTCTCCGAGGCCGCTCGTTGGGTAAATCGGAACGACCACCGCGCCGATGGAGAACACCGCGAGCTCAAGGACGACCCACTGAAGGCACGTGGGCGCCATGATGGCAATGCGATCGCCGTGCGCAATCTCGGCAGCTTGAAGCGCGAGGATCACAAGGTCCACGTCCGCGGCCATCGAGGTCCACGTGCGGTCAACCCATGCATCCTGCACGCAGATTTTTGCGGCGATGCCCTCGGGGTCGCGGGCAACGGCATCACGAAATGAATGAACGAGCGAATGAGGCGCGGTGGTGGTCATCGGCTCTGGTTTTGGGCGAAGGGGACGCGTCGCCGTGAAGCTGTGGAGGGCAGGGATGCGCCGTTAGCGGGCGGGATTTGAGCCCGGAGTAAGCGTATGCGTCGCGAGGATGGTGAAGCTTCGACGATTGACGCTTTCGCTATCGTACATCGCGTCGAACATCGTGGCGTACCGGGAAACGACCTTGCTGCGGCGGAGCTTCATCGTGGCGGTGAGGTCGCCGCCTTCGAGGGTGAGATCGTGATCGAGGACGACGAAGCGCTTGATGGTTTCGAAGCGCCCGACTTTTGCGTTGAAGCGGTCGAACGCTTCTTGGATGAGCGCACGCACGATGGGCTGCTTCGTGAGTTGCGCGTACGTGAAGGACGACTCGTCGCGGCCGCGTTGGCGGAGAGCGGCGCGCGCGTTCTCTTCGTTCACGGTTACGAGCGCGGTGAGGTACGGGCGACGGTCGCCGTAGACGACGACCTGGCTCAGGAGCGGGCAGGTCTTGAGAGCGTTTTCCGCGTTCTGCGGCGACACGTTCTTCCCGTTCGCCGTGACGATGATGTCCTTCTTGCGATCGGTGATC
>CAIQDA010000054.1 GCA_903870415.1 uncultured delta proteobacterium | reverse complement strand
CTTCAGTCGCTTCGGCGTCAGCCTCTGGCTCTGGCTCTTCGCTGCCCTCGCCTTCGGTCGTCAGCTCCGCGGAGAATCCTTCCGCGTCGAACTCGCCGCCCCACGCGTCTTCGGCCGGAGCCGCTTCCGCATCGCCTTCAGCGGTCGCTTCCGTCGCTTCGGTCCCGTCGGTGTATTCTGCAGATTCCTCTTCCGCGGGCGTTTCTTCCGCGCCTTCCGCGCCTTCCGCGCCATCCGCAGCAGCCTCTGCGCCCTCTTCAGCGACCGGCTCTTCTTCGCCCCACCCGCCGCCAAAACCGTCGTCTTCTGCCGCAGCCTCAGGTTCGGCCGCAGCCGTGTCATCGCCCCAGCCGCCGCCAAAACCGTCGTCTTCTGCCGCAGCTTCAGGTTCCGCCGCAGCCGTGTCATCGCCCCAGCCGCCACCAAAACCGTCGTCTTCTGCCGCCGCTTCGCCCTCGGCTGCAGGCGTGTCATCGCCCCAGCCTCCCGCAAATGCCGCGTCATCTTCGCCGCCTTCTCCAGCCGTCTCCGTGGCCGAAGATTCTTCTTCGCCCCAGCCACCCGAGAAGTTGAGATCGTAGGAGATTTCCTTCTTTGGCGGGGCCTTCACGGCCGCGACGGCCATCGTGGGCGCGATCGCCGCGGCGGTTTCGACCTTCTTCGCGACGACGGGCACCGCGACCGGCTTCGTTGCCACGATGGGAGCAGCTGGTGCTGCCGGCGCGGGCTTCGGCGTTCGGGTCTTCGGATTCGCTTTGAGGACCATCGCCGCGGCCGACGGCGGGTCGAGGGGCTCTCGGCCCATCAGCACGTCGAGACGCGCACGAAACGCGTCCGTCTCGAACGGCTTATCGATGTGATGCTCGATGCCCGCCTTGGCCGCGCGCTTCTCGTCCCAAGGGTGAAACCGGCTCGTGAGAATCACGGCGACGGCCTTCTTCAGCGGCTTCTTGAGGTTTGCGGCGATCTCGTACGGGTCGGCCTCCTCGAGACCACCGTCGACGAGAATCATGTCCGGGCCTTCCGGGAGAACGGCTCGCGCGTTGGCTACGCGTTCCACCGCGCGAACGGTGAACCGGTCGGAGAGCGCATGCGCATACACGAGGCGCATCGTCGCGCTGTCATCGAGAACGAGGAGAACGGTGTCGCTCAAGAAAGCCTCGAGGGGTTTCGGGTCGCGCGAGCGTAACAGGTTCTCGCGTCGTCGCGGTACTCGACGTCGGTGGGTCCGTCGTGCTGCATAGAGACCATGGAGACGACCTTTTCCTCCGCTCCCAAGGCTGCGCCGCTCGACGGTCAGCTCAAGACCCACCTCGGCGGGACGTGGGGCGAAGCGCGCAAGCTCATTGAACGCGGGAAAGTGTTCGTCAACGGCGATCCTTGGCTCGACGGCACACGCAAGGTTCCGCCCCGCGCGACCATCGAAATTCGAAGGGCCGCGCCGCGCCTCGACAAGCGCGCGCAACGCGAACCCATCGACGTGGTCTTCGCCGAATCGCAATTTCTTGTCGTGAACAAGCCCGCGGGCATCTCGACAGTGCCCTTCGACGACCCGAACGAAGACACCGTCGAGCAACGCGTCCTCGACCTTCTCGTCGACCGCTTTGGAGCGCGCGGCGGGCGACCAAGCCTCGGCATCGTCCATCGCATCGACAAGGACACGAGCGGACTCTTGGTGTTTACACGCACCTGGGCTGCAAAGCAGGAACTCTCCTCGCAGTTTCGCGCACACACCATCGAGCGCCGCTACCTCGCCATCGTCCACGGGTCACCGCACCAGACGACGTTCGAAAGCACGCTCGTCGAAGATCGCGGTGACGGCCTTCGCGGCAGCATCGAGCATCAAGTGCGTCGCGGTCACACGCCGAAGGGGGCGCGCCAAAACGCCATCACCCACGTGGAGGTGCTCGAGCGCTTCGGTGGACTCAGCCTCGTGGCGTGCCGACTCGAGACCGGCCGCACGCACCAGATTCGCATTCAGTTGTCTGAAGCGGGCCATCCGCTTGCGGGCGAGCGTGTCTACATTCGCGACTACCTGCGGCCACTCTTCAAAGCGCCGCGCCTCATGCTTCACGCGCAGACACTCGGATTCACTCACCCCACGACCGGCGAGCCGGTCAGCTGGAGCATCGATCCGCCCGACGATTTTCAGCGCGTCCTCGACACACTGCGGCGAGGGGATCGCCTTTCAAAACCCGATGACCATGGTAGTCAGCCGCATGGCCCCATCGATTCCGCTCGAGCTCATCAAGAAGCTCCCGAAAACGGACCTGCACGTGCACCTGGACGGCAGCCTGCGCCTCGAAACCATCCTCGACCTGGCGGAAAAGCAACGCGTTGAGCTGCCGTCGACGGACCCCGTCAAGCTCCGCGAGGCGATGAACCTCGGGAAGAATTGCGGGTCCCTCGTCGAGTACCTCAAGGCCTTCGACGTCACGCTGCTCGTGCTTCAGACCGAAGACGCGCTGTACCGTGCAGCCTTTGAGCTCGCCGAAGACGCCGCCGCCGAGAACGTTCGCTACATGGAGGTTCGCTACTCGCCAATGCTCCACACGCGTCGAGGCCTTCGCCTCACGAGCGTCGTCGAGGCCGTGCTCGCGGGCCTGCGGGCCGCACAGGAAAAGTTCGGCATCGAGTCGAACATCATCATCTGCGGCATCCGCAACGTGTCGGCGGCATCGAGCCTCGAGATGGCCGAGTTGGCTGTAGCTTACAAGAATCGCGGCGTCGTTGGATTCGACCTCGCCGGAGCCGAGCACGACCATCCGGCGAAGCATCACCGGGCGGCTTTTCAGCTCGTGCGCGACAACAACATCAACGTGACCATTCACGCGGGCGAGGCGTACGGCCCCGAATCGATCGCGCAGGCCATTCACACCTGCGGCGCGCACCGCATCGGCCACGGCTGTCGCCTCCGCGAGAACGGCGACCTGCTTCACTACGTGAACGATCACCGCATCGCGCTCGAGTGTTGCCCGTCGTCGAACGTGCAAACGGGCGCCATCACGGAGCTTTCGTCGCACCCGCTCAAGCTCTATTTCAACTTGGGGTTGCGTGTGACCGTGAACACCGACAACCGCCTCGTGACCGACACGACCGTCTCGAAGGAGCTTTGGCTCTGCCACAGCGAGATGGGCCTCTCGCTTGCAGACCTCAAGCAAATCATCGTGGCCGGGTTCAAGAGCGCCTTCCTGCCCTTTCACGTGAAGCAGGCCTACCTTCGCAAAATCAGCGAAGAGCTCGCGATGTTTCCCGACAGCGATTTTCCGACGGCGACGTACTCCGGCGCACTCGTGTAATCTACACACACTGAGCGCCCGACGCCCGCGGAGCCTCGCGCCTCGCGGGCGTTTTCGTGGACGCAAGACGTTGCGCGCGCCTTCGGCTAGCCTCCGCCCCATGCTCTCCCACAACTCGTACTTCGAAGGAGCCGTCCAGAGCGTCGGCTTCGAACGCAACGGCCGCAAGGCCACGGTCGGCGTGATTGCGCCCGGAGAATTTCGCTTCGGAACCGGCGCTCCCGAGCGCATGACCATCGTGAGCGGCGCCCTTCATGCGCGCGTCGAAGGCACCGAAGCGTGGTCGCTCTACCCCGCGGGCACGAGCTTCGAAGTTCCCGGCAACGGCGCGTTCTTCGTGAAGGCCGAGGGTCCCTGCGCGTACCTCTGCGAATTTCTCTGAGCGACTCCGCGTCGGGGCGTGACGATCTCCCGTCGTGCGCTCCGACGCCTATCGATGCATTATGCACGTGACATGAGGTCGCGGCGAAGCCTTGCGAGAGCGCCGCTCGCTCCCCAAACGGCCAAGTCGGCGAGGCGCGCATTCGTCTCGACGCCGCCCACGCGCCGGTCCTCGGCCCGCACCATGCCCACAACCCGGGAAGCGTCGCTCGCCAGGAGAAAACCAAGGCGATTCGCGGTGAGTTCAAGGCCGCGGACCCACGCCGCGAGGTCGACCCGTCCGCCTCCAGACTCGACGCGCGCCACGGCCTCCGCAAGCGCCGCCTTCTCGGACAACGAGAGTCGCGCACGAAGGCCCTCACGCCAACGCATGGTCGCGGTCGCCTCGCGGAGCGCTGCAGGTATCTCCTCGCGCACCGTGAGAAGCGCGGCCCAAAAAAGCATCGCGAGCTCGTCGACGGAAACGTACTGGAGCGAAACGCGGTGACCCGGCAGGTAATAGGTGAGGTGACGCGCGGCGAGGAACGAGAGCTCCACCAGGGAGCGGCCCGTGATGGCGCGTGGCCCCACCACGACGCACGCGGGCGGTCCTGGATGAGCGATCAAGTCGTGCCGCGTCGACTCCACGTGGTGCACGGGAACCGAGGCAATTCCCAAGATTTGCGCAGCCCAGCCCACGGTACGAACGATGGTGGCCGTGCCATTGGGATCGAGAATCGTGGACGGGTCGAGAGGCACGAGGCGCTTTTCTTCCGCGCGCATCGCGAGGGCTGCGTTTTCGACGATTCGAAAAATGGCGCTCACGTCCTCGCTCATGTCGTCGTGACGGACGAGGGCCCAGTCCGCTTCACGCAGCGAGCGTGACGGCCGAAGCGGGGCGCCCGCAGCCACCGAGTCCGCATCGGGCGAGAAGCGTGCATCGCCGAACGCCACGGCCACCGCGCCCGCGAGCGTCGCGCGCTCGAGGTCAAAGCGCGCAAGGGTGCTGCGCCGAAGCACAAGAAATTCGAGGTCGGGCCCGAGAGCCCCGATGGACTCGTCGAGACATGTGGCGGCAAGCTTCGCGTCGACGCCGGTGGCAAGGAGCGAGGCCAAATCTCTGTGGTTTTCTGCAAGGGAAGGCGCGCAACGCATGGCCCCGCGAAACGCGTCGATCGCCCCCGGAACGTCGCTCAGTACATCGCGACGAAGAATGGCCAACTGCCTGCAGACTACACCCGCATCACGAGCGGCCCCGTCTCGTGCAAACGCATCGACGAGGCGCATCAAAAGCCCCTCAACG
>CAIQDA010000053.1 GCA_903870415.1 uncultured delta proteobacterium | reverse complement strand
GTCGTGCTCGTGCCGCGGCTGGCTGCGGCTATCAAGAAGCTGAACCCGTGGATCTCGGATGACAACGTGCACAAGGCAGTGCGCGCCATCACCGGCCTTCAAGTCACGAGCCTCATCGAGGCGAGCGAGAAGCTCCACACCACGCTGACCTACGGCATCGCCCTCGAACAAGACCTCGGCGACGGCAAGAAGAGTCACCCCGTCCGGTACCTCGACTTCGAGAACGCGACCGCGAATGACCTGGTGGTCACGCGGCAGTTCAGGGTCCACGGGTCGAAGAAGAACATCCGCACGGACGTGATGCTCTTCGTGAACGGCATCCCGATGGGCATCATCGAGTGCAAGAGCCCGACCCTCGGCGAAGCGTGGAAGCTCGAAGCCGTCGATCAGTTTTCCCGCTACCAAGAGATGGAGGAGCGCTTCCGGGAGCTGGGGACGCCGAAGCTCTTCGAGACCATCCAAGTCTTGATTGCGACGTGCGGCCAGGCTGCTTCGTACGGAACCGTGCTCACTCCCTACCGCTTCTTCGTGGAGTGGAAGACGCCGCATCCGCGCACGCTCGACGACCTCGAACGCGAGCTTGGTCGAAAGCCCAACGCGCAAGAGATCCTGTTCGAGGGCATGCTCGCGCCTACGACGTTCCTCGACCTTGTACGGAACTTCATCGTCTTCGAGCGCGACGCACAAAGCGGCCGAACGGTTCGCAAGCTCTGCCGGTACCAGCAGTTCGCAGCCGTGAACAAAGCGATCGCCCGCGCGCGCACCGCGAAGAAGCCCACCGAACGCGGCGGCGTGGTGTGGCACACGCAGGGCTCGGGCAAGAGTCTCACGATGCTCTGGCTCGCGCTCAAGCTTCGGCGCGATGCGGTTCACGAAAACCCGACTCTCGTCATCGTCACGGACCGCAAGGATCTCGACGAACAGATCGCGAAGACCTTCGTCGCGTGCGGCTTCCCAAACCCCGACCAAGCCGAGAGCGTGCGCCATCTTCGCGAGCTTCTCGCGGGGCCACCCGGGAAGACCATCCTCACGACGGTTCAGAAGTTCCAGGAAGTCGAAGGGCGCGGCGAGGGCGGCTCCCGGCGCCATCGCGAGGAGTTCCCGCTGCTCTCCGCAGCGACCAACATCTTCGTGCTCGCGGACGAAGCGCACCGAACGCAATACGGCAGCCTCGCCGCGAACCTGCGAAAGGGACTGCCGAACGCGTGCTTCTTCGGCTTCTCGGGCACGCCCATCGACAAGAAGGACCGCTCGACGCTCCAAACCTTCGGTCCCTACATCGACACGTACACGATCGAACAGGCGGTGCTCGACGGCGCCACGGTGCCGATCTTCTACGAAGGCCGGCTCGCCGATCTCCGCATCATCGGGAATACCCTCGACGCGATCTTCGACCGCGTATTCTTGGAGCGCACCGACGAAGAGCGCGAGGCCATCAAAAAGAAGTACGGGCGCGAGGCTTCGGTCGCTGGCGCCCCGAATCGCATCGAAGCCATTTGCCTCGACCTCATCGAGCACTTCTCGAAGTACATTCAACCTGACGGCTTCAAGGCGCAGATCGTTGCCGTGAACCGCGAGACGGCGACGCTTTACAAGGAAACGCTCGACCGCCTGAATGCGCCGCAATCGGCGGTGATCATCTCGGGCTCAAACAAGGATGACGACCGTCTCGTTCGCCATCACACTTCCGAGGACGAGCGGAAAGACCTCATTGCGCGGTTCTGCAAACCGAGCGATCCCCTGTCGATTCTCGTCGTATGCGACATGCTCTTGACCGGCTTCGACGCTCCGGTCGAGCAAGTCATGTACCTCGACGCACCGCTTCGCGAGCACACGCTGCTCCAAGCGATCGCCCGCGTGAACCGCGTCTACGACGACAAGAAGACCTACGGCCTCATCGTGGATTATTGGGGTGTCTCCGAGGCGCTTCAAGAAGCCCTCGCCATCTTCGCCCCCACCGATGTGAAGGGCGCGATGACGCCCAAGGGCGACGAGCTTCCGCGACTCCAAGCCAGGCACGCGGCAACGCTCCGCTTCTTCGTTCGCGTGAAGGACAAAGACGACCTCGAAGCCTGCGTCGCCGTCCTCGAACCCGAAGACGTGCGCGCGGAGTTCGACGAGGCGTTCCGTCGCTTTTCCGAGTCCCTCAACATGATGCTTCCCGATGCTTGCGCGCTCCCGTACGTGGCCGATGCGCGTTGGCTTGGGAAGATTCGCTCGACCGCCGCCGCCAAGTACCGCGACGACAAACTCGACATCTCGGACTGCGGGGCGAAGGTACGGAAGCTGATCGAGGAAGCCGTCATCGCCGAGGGGATTCAGATCCTCGTGAAGAGCGTCTCTCTATTCACGCCCGAGTTTGAGGAGAAGCTCAAAGCCCTCCGGAGCCCCGAAGCGCGCGCGAGCGAGATGGAGCACGCGATCAAGAACGAGATTCACGTGAAGCTCGAGGAAGATCCGGCGTTTTACTCGTCCCTTCGCGAGCGTCTGCAAAAGCTCATCGAGGATCGCAAGGCGAAGCGCATCGATGCCGCGCAACAGTTGAAGCTCTTCGAGTCCATTCGCAAGGAACTGCGTGGTCACGACCAAGCTGCCGAAAGCCTCGGCATGAGCGAAACGAGCTTCGCCATCTACGGGCTCATCGCGGAGCCAAAGCCCATGGTGCTCGCCGAGCCTCGCGGCCCTGCGTACGGCGCGAAAGTGGACGAGGCGAAGAAGGAACTCGCGGAGATTCTCGAAGAGCAGCTCGCTCCGCAGGTTGGCATCGTGGACTGGACAACGAAGGACGAGGTGCTCCGCGAGATGCGTCGCCTCATCAAGCGCCAGCTAAAGGCCGCGAGCGTTCCCGACGGAAGGCGCGAGACGCTGGCGGAGAGCATCGTGGACCTCATGAAGCGCCGGAGAGGCCGATGAGTGTGCTCGAACGCTCCGAGGTGCGCTGGGGAAGCACGGAAATCCCGTACGTCATTCGCCGAAGCGAGCGGCGCGGGACCGTCGGCATCGCTGTGGAGCCCTCGGGTACGGTGGTGATCACCGCGCCGCGCGCAGCCTCCGTTTCGCGCCTCGATCGCGTTGTTCGAGAGAAGGCAAAGTGGATCGTTGATCGGGTGAAGCATCGCGCGACGATCCTCCCGGAGCGGCAGCGTGAATTCGTGTCGGGCGAGACGTTCTCTTACCTTGGCCGCCAGTGCCGGCTTCGCGTGCGCGTAAGCGAAGAAGCGCAACCGGTCGCGCTTCGCGGCGGATGCCTCGAAGTCACGGTGCCGTCCGACGTCGCCCGCGCGCTCGTCGCCACCTTTGTACGCGACGCTCTTATGGAATGGTACACCCGGCGTGCTCGCGCGAACCTCGCATCCTGGGTGGTCCCCTGGGCGGCGGCCGCGGCGACCCCGGCTCCGAAAGTCGTCGTGAGCGACGCGGCCAAGCGATGGGGGAGCTGCTCGAACGGCACGCTCCGCTTCAACTGGCGCATCATGCAAGCGCCGCGCGCGCTCGTCGACTACGTGCTTGCCCACGAAGTGATTCACCTTGCGCACGAACATCACGATGCCGACTTCTGGTCGGCCCTCGGCCGCATCATGCCGGACTACGAGGAGCGGAAAGCGCGTCTGCGAGCCCTCGGCTCGGAGTTGAGTTGGTGAAGACCCATCGCCAGCGAGCGGCTCACCAGTGAAGAGGACGTGCGTCGCTCGAAGTGGGTATCGAAGCGGGTATCGTGGAGCCCGTATGGTTCGTGATCGCTGCTTTTGACTGGAGAACTTGTTGGACTCACGGTTTAACGTCTAAGCGTCTAAAATCGACCGAACGCCGGCAGGGTTGAAGGCGTTGGGTGCACGCGCTT
>CAIQDA010000052.1 GCA_903870415.1 uncultured delta proteobacterium | reverse complement strand
TACCGGCGCGAGACGGTCTTCGACTGGCAAAGCGTCTGCGATATTCTCCTGGAAGATGCCGCGTTTCTAGACGGCGGAGACGCTCCACGCAGCGGCCGCTGAAGCGCGTTCGCATCGGAGCAAAGGCGCGCTAAACGTCGGATCGATGCATGTGCTGAGTCGAGGTCCGTTGAGGGTCAACGCTTCCGCGCCACGAGAAGGGCTGCGGGGCCGGTGCGGTCGCTTGGCGCTCGTCGTCATGCTTGCAGGATGCAAGGGGGCAGAGAGTCCTGAGCCGTGGGAGGCTCCTTCGACGCTTCGCTTTCGGGTGGAGGCGGTCGACGGACGGGTGCTTGAGCAGGAGCCGCCGGGCGGTAAGAGTCTCGTGGTCTTCTTCGCCGCGACCGATGATTTGCGCAGTTTGCGGCAGATCGAATTCTACGAGCGCGAGGCGAAGAGCTTTCGAAACCCGCCACGGTGCATCGTCGTCGCGATGGACCCGCCCGAGGCGTTTCCTCTCGTGCGGCTGTTCTCGGAGCGCATGGCTCCGCTTTGCGCCGTGGTTCACGCCGTGGACTCGCTTCGCGAAGATGGAGGCCCCTTCGCTCCGGTGCGATGGGTGCCCGAGGTCATCGTCTACGACGGCTTGGGGCACGAGGTTCTTCGCAGTCCTGGAGGCGCCACCGGCGAGGCGATCGCGAAGGCCGCTCGCGCACGGTGAGTTGCACGGTTGCTAGGAAAAGTCCTCGATAAACTGCTTGGTGAGAGCCGGCTTGAGCACCTTGCCGAGCGCGTTTCGAGGCACGTCGTCGACGATTCGCCATACGCGAGGAAGCTTGTAAGGTGCAAGCTCTTCGCGAAGAAAGCTCGCGAGTTCGTCGGGCAATGCGCGCGCGCCTTTGTGAAGCATCACCGCGGCTGCAACGCGCTGGCCGTACGTCTCATCGGGCAACCCGACGACGGCGGCATCGCGAACCGCCGGATGCCGTCGCAGCGCCTCTTCAATCTCGATCGCGCTAAGCTTGTATCCTGCACTCTTCAAAATATCGACGCTGGTTCGGCCGAGAATTTGCACGCGAGCGTGATCATCGAGGCGTACCGTGTCGCCGGTTTGGAACCACCGCACGCCGTCCTGCACCACGAACGATTGCGCGTCGGCGTCGGGGCGCTCGAAGTACCCCTCGAACACCGTCGGTCCGCCCACGAGCAACTGCCCTTCGCGCGCGTCCGTGCCTTCGTCGTCGACGACGCGTACGAGCACGCCGTCGAGAGGCTTGCCCACGCTGCCCGCAACGCGACAGCCGTCGAGCGGGTTCGAAAGCGCGACGCCGAGTTCGGTCATGCCAAAGCGTTCGAGAGGGTAGCGACCTGCGTACGCTTCCCAGCGATTTCCAAGGGAAACGGGCAGGGCAGCGCTTCCACTTACGCACAGTCGAAGCGCACGCAAGGGGGCTATCGCCGCGGCCCGAGCCTCGCTGTCGAGGGCGTCGAGCGTGTCGAGAAGGCGCGCGTACATCGTGGGCACGCCCATGAACAGCGTGGCATTCGTGCAGAGTGCAAGGACCGCGTGCGGGTCAAAAGCGGGAAGAAGATGCACGAGGCCGCCGGCGCGAAGCACGTTCAGCATGGCGATTGAGAGGCCATGAATGTGATGCAGCGGCAGCGCATGGACAAGCACGTCGTCGCGGGTGATGCCCCACGCGCGGGCGAGGGTTTCGAGTTGCGCGCTTAAGTGATGATGGCGAAGGAGCACGCCCTTCGGGGCTCCCGTGGTTCCCGACGTGTACATCTGAAGTGCGAGATCGTCAGGCTGTGGACGCCACGGTGCCCCATCGCGACCCGTGGCGCTTCGCCAGGGTTCGAGACTGCCTATGACGATGAGCGCCGTCGCTCCAGCGCTTGCACGCGCCGCCTCGGACAGTCGCTCCGACGCGAGCACCACGACGGGCTTCGCGTCGTTCATGAGCGCGGCGCGTTCCTTCGGCGGGTGAAGGTCGGTGAGCACCAGCGCGACGCCTCGCGCTCGCCATATGGCCAGCAGCGTTGCCACGAAAGCGGGTCCGGGCTCGAAGAGCATCGCGACCCTGACGCCGGCACACACGCCGCCAACTTCGATCAGATGGCGCGCGAGGCCGTGGCTCCATTCGTCGAGGTCGCCGTAAGTCGAGACCGTGTGGCCGCAGCGCAACGCCGCACGAGGCGCCGGCTGCGAGAGGATTGCGTCGACGAGGGTTCTCATGGATGCCGCGCTGGCTGCCTTCAGACGCGCGTCGTTCAGTTGGGCGGCAGTGCGCCGGTGTCCGACGAGGTGTCGCTCGTGTCGGCCGCGTCGCCCGCAGGCGAGCCTGTTGCCGAATCGGGCACGGTGAGCGGCTGGTAGCCCTCTTTGCGGTAATAGTAATACTGCTTATAGTAGCTGTATTCGTGCTTGCGAAGGTCGACGGCGTTGAGCACGGTGCCGACGATGCGCGACTCCACGTCGCGGAGCGATCGAAGACCTTGGCGGGCAAGGGCGCGCGACGTCTTGAATGCGCGGGTGACGAAAATGGCGCCGTCGATGACGGTCGAAATAATCGCAGCGTCGGCCACGGCCACGAGCGGTGGCGTGTCGATGATGACACGATCGAAACGCGTCGAAAGGTCGTCGATGAAGCGCTTAAACGACGCCGAGTGCAGGATATCTCCTGGGTTCGGCGGAATGGGGCCTGCCGGAATCGTCCAAAGGTTCGGCACGATTGAAGGCTTGGCCACTTCGTCCATCGTCGCTTGCCCGATGAGCACGTTCGTGACGCCTGCGTCGCCGATGCGGTCAAAGACGCGATGGAGGCGAGGTCGCCTGAGGTCGCAGTCGACGAGAACCACGCGCTGCCCGCTTTGGGCGATGGCAATCGCGAGCGAGCACGCCACGGTGGTCTTTCCTTCGCCCGGCACGGAACTCGTGACGAGAAGCCGCTTGTACGGATGGTCCGGATTCATGAAGAGGACGTTCGTACGAATCGCTCGCGCGGCTTCGGCGATGCCGGAAAGCGGCCGCTCGTGGACGATGAGTTCCGGTGGAAGTTCCCGTTCCTCGGCCGTGCTGGCGCGGCGGCGCGTCTTGCCCTCTTCGCTCTTCTTTTTCGTACGTTTGCGGTAGTACGCGTAATAGCCGCCGGAATCCGCGCCGACGTCGAGCTGCGGCAAGAGGCCGAGAAACGGAGCTTCGAGCTTCGTTTCCATGTCGTCAGGCGTCTTGAGCGAAACGTCGAGTTGCTCGCGAAGGTAGGCAAAGCCTGCACCGAAGAGGAGTCCGAAGACGACGCCGAGGGCCAGATTCACGAACGCACGCGGGCGCACAGGAGATCGAGGCTCCACCGGCGGGTCGGCCATGCGCACGTTGTTCACGCGAAGCATGCGCTGCAGATCGGCCTCTTTGGTGCGCTCAAGGAGCAGCCCGAAGAGCTTCTCGTTGTTGTCGCGGTCGCGATCGAGGCGATGGTACTCGATCTCCTTCATGTTCAAGTCGACCGCACGTTGACGCGCGTCTTCGTAGAGGTGCGCTTTTCCAGTCTCTTCGCGATCGACGACGGCGAGATCGCGCGTGACCGCGCCTTTGATGTTTTCGACCTCGGCGAGGAGCGCCTTGCGTTGCTCTTCGAGGCGCTCGTGAGCCTTGCGCACGAGTGGATGATTCTCGCCCTTGTTCTCGGCGAGAAGCTGCTGCCGATCGGCCACGGCGTCGAGGTAGCCCTTGCGCACTTGCTGCAAGTACGTGCTCTGAAGCAGCTCGGTCGCCGGAAGGCTGTCAGGTCGGTTGCTCGGAACCTTCTCGAGCTCCGCTTGTCGCGCTTTCAGCTCTTGCCGGCGCGTGCGCGTTTTCGTGAGCGCCTCGCTGAGTTCCTGCAATTCGACGCGCTGCATGTTCGAAGCCTCGTTGATCGAGAGGCTTGGAAGGCTGTTGCGTTCTTTGAAATCGTGGAGCTTATTTTCCGTCGCTTCGAGCTCGTGCCGAAGCGTGTCGACTTGGCCGTTCAGCCACGAGAGCGCCTCGTTCGTTTGCCCCACGGAGCCGTCGAGGTTCTTCTGCAAGTAGACCTTCACGAGGGTCTCGCAGAGAAGTCGCGCACGCTTCGGGTCCTTGTCCTCGAACTTCACGTAAACGAGGCGGCTGTTCTTGACGGGCTCGATCGTGACGCGCCTGCGAAGCACCGCCGCAAGGTCGTCCGCCGTGAAGGGGACTCCGTTTTGCGAGGTTTTCTTCGGGAGAAACTCCGGGTCCGACATGAGGCCGAGGCTCTGAATGACCCGGCGCATGACCTCGTCGGAGACGAGAAGCTTGTATTGGGTTTCGAAGAATTCCCGGTGGTCCCAATACGACGAGTAGTTCGGGCTGAGGCTCGCGCCCTTCTCGCCGAGGGGACGAATGGGATTCGGGTCGAATTCCACAAGGGCCGTCGCCTGATACGCGACCTCGGCCGTGCGGTTGTACGTGACCGCCACGCCGACGGAGAGAATGAGCGTCGACGCGATGATCGCCCAATGCTTGCGAAGGGTTTTCCAAAGATGCAGGGCCCCCGACGACGCCTCTTCGGCGAGCGTCGTGGGGGCTGGGGCGGGGCGATGAGAAACGTCGGCCATGGGTGAATGCGCGCGGACTGCGAGATTGTTGCGTCCGGACCGCGAAGGCTTGGCATGGTCGCCGGCCGCATTCAAGGGCGCGGGCTGTGTTCCTTCTGAAAATTACATGAAAACGATGTGGTTCACGAAGGGCTTCACGAGGCGTTCGGATGGGTTGCCGGAGAGGACGTGAGCGACCCGTCGGGGGATGAAGCGTCGCCCCATCGCAAAAGCCCGATCGCATGGCGGTGCACCGGCAGCGAAGTGCGGCGCGACCCCACGAGCGGTACGGCTCCACGAATGGCCCACGGCGCGAGGAGCGTCTGCGCGTGCGCGAGCTCCGGAGGCCAGTGGCGCATGGGCGCGGACTCAAGAGGCCAAAGCACCATGGCGGGACCGCGTGTTTCAATGTTCATCGTCGCGTTCGAGGCGGCGAGTACGACCGATGAAGCGTCGTTGCGCGTGGCAAAACGCAGGGCTTGAAAGGGTCTGGTCGGCGCTTCGACGACGAAAATGCCGCGCTCGCGGTCGAGGGCCACCACGCGGCACCGGGCGAGATCGTCCTCGGAGGAATGAACGCCGTGCGCGCGAAGGTCCAGGTCGACGTCGAGGCCGGAAGCAAGCGTCGCGCGTCCTTCGTCGCTGAGCGTGCGTGCCCAGTCTTCGAGGACCGCGAGGGCCGGTCGACCATCGAGCGATTGAACGACGCCGCCAACGCCCTCGGTGACGATCATCGTGGAGCCGAGCGGGGTTCCCATCGGAATGCATTCGGCCTGAGCGAATGCAGGGTCATCGCAGTAGACGCCGACCGCTCCTCCTTCGACGACGAGGCCCCCGATCCCGAGCGGCCACTGTGCCGGAACGTCGTGGAGCGCGAACCCCGCCATACTCTCACATCGGGACCCAAGCTCGAACGCCACGCGATCGACGTCGAGGGAGTAGCCATCGGCGAAGACGAGGAGCCCGAGGGGACCGGGGATGAGCGGGAAGTCGATGCGATTGGCGCGCGGATCGCAATGCCACGGGAGGAAGCGCGCGTGCGGGGCATGGGCTGCGTGAAGGGCGACGCGTGGCAGCTCGAATCCGTGCAGCGGAAGGCCAAGCGAGGGCACCGGAACGACGAGCACGATCGCGTCCCGAAAGCGTCGCTCGAGTTCGCGGCCGAAGTACCCGGTGTGGCCTCGAAACGCGCCGTCGATGAAGGCGACGACGAGCGAGGGCCGATCGCTTGCGCAGTCGAGAGCGAGCGCGCTCGAAGCATCGTCGAGGGCGTCGAGAGCACTGCGTTGATAGGAAACGGCTCGGAACCAGCGCACCCATCAAAGCGTAGAAGCAATTCGCAGGTGAGGCCATGGATCTCGGGGCTATCCGAGCGCCCGCGCGGGCCGTAGCCTCGCACGTTGGAGGCCTTGCGATGGACGTACCGATGCACGGAGCAGTACCCCAACTGCACGATTACTTGGAGCGCTCGGCAGAGCGTCTTCCCGAGAAGGTTGCCCTCGTGGTGGGCGACGAACGAATCACGTATCGCGCGTGGAACGAGCAGGCGAACAAGCTCGCGGCGGCGCTCGTCCTTGGCGGCGTCGAACGAGGGGACCGCGTCGTCGTCTTCGGCGACAACACGCCCTTCACCTGCATCGCTTTTTGGGCGGTGCTCAAGGCGAACGCGACCGTCTCCATCGTCAACGCGCAAACGAAGGTCGACAAGCTCGCGTATTACCTCAACGACTGCCGTGCGAAGGCCGTCGTGACCGATGCGCACTTGGAACGCGTTTGGAAGCCGGCGCTTGAGCGCACCTCGCACGTGGTTCTCACGATCGTTTCGGGTCCGGACGTGTGTCGCGAACGCACGGTGATTCCCTGGGACGAAGCTCTTTTGCCCCACGACGGCGCGGCACCTCCACGGCGCCAAAACCTCGACGTGGACCTCGCGTCGATTCTCTACACGTCGGGGAGCACCGGTGACCCGAAGGGCGTCATGCTCACGCACCGAAACATGCTCACCGCGGCGACGAGCATCGCGTCGTACCTCGGCATCCGCGAGGACGAGGTGGTCTTGAACGTGCTGCCTCTCGCGTTCGACTACGGCCTCTACCAAATGCTCATGGTCGTTCGCGAAGGCGCGCGCCTCGTGCTCGAACGCTCGTTCACCTACCCGGCGCAAGTGCTCAAACGCATCGTCGAGGAGAAGGTCACGGGGTTTCCAGGGGTCCCCACAATCTTCTCGATACTTGCAGAACTCACGCAACGCCAAGCTCTCGATTTCTCGGGAATTCGCTACGTGACGAACACGGCGGCGGCGCTTCCGGTGAAGCACATCACGGTGCTCAAAGAGATTTTTCCCGAAGCGCGAATCTTCTCGAT
>CAIQDA010000051.1 GCA_903870415.1 uncultured delta proteobacterium | reverse complement strand
GTCACATCGTCGCTCGCGCCGCCCGCCACGTTGGCACAGGCATCGATCGCGTCGGGAATACCGTCGCCATCGGTGTCGACGGGGGCCGCGGGAGGAGGCACGGGACAGCCGTTCTTCGGCGCATCGTCGCTCGCCACGCCCGCCACACTCGCGCACGCATCGGCGCCGTCCTCGATGCCATCGCCGTCGGTGTCCGGATGGGCCGGCGGCGTTACCGCAACAACGACCTCGACGTCACGATGGGCAAACGGGACCCATTCGACGGCGGCAACGGCGTTCCACAGCGGCGTGCCCAGGCCATCGCCGATGCCGACGCCGCCACCAAGATGCGCGCGCCAACCGTCGACAAACTTGTAGTGTGCACCGACCATCGGCATGAGGGTTCCGGCCCGCGTGTTCATGACGTCGGTCGAAACCGGAAGCGCGACGCGAAGCTCTGGACCGATCAAGAGTTTGCCCTCAAGGGCGCTGTAACCCGCCGCGAACGTGCCATTGACTTCGTGGCCCATGGCCACACCGCCAAATGATTTGCTGTCCAAGTGGCGCCACAGAGCACCCACGCTCGCCGCCCAAGCGAAGCTCCCCAAGTTGCCCGCAAGGAGCGCCTGCGGCTCCACACGCAAGCCCCGCCCGCCAGCATAGGCGTCCGCATCGCCCGTGGGCAGAAAGCCCCGCGCACCCACCGCCACGCGAAGCGCGTCCGAATCGATGAACTTGTAATGCGCACCGATACGAAGATCGCCAGGAGCGACCGACGAGCTCGGTGGAGCGTACGCGTAATACTGGTCCACGCTCTGAACGCCCGACGCGTAAACTTGCACAGGAACCGCGACGCTTACGCGAAGGCCCGCGAAGGGCGTGAGGCTCGCGCCGAGGTTTGCCGTCGCTTGGTCGCCCACGACGCGCGTGATGATGACGTTTCCATCCGCCTGAACGGCGAGCGGGTCTCGCGCGTAGTTCACGCCGAGACGCAGGACGAGCGTTTCCAGGATTTTTTCAGGGGCGACGCGTCGAAGCTTGGCATCGCCGAACGTCAACGAGTCGGCCTGAAGCCACGCTGAACCCGCCTCCGCCGCGGAGAAACGGTCGAGGGCGAACCCCGGCTCGGACGCGCGCGCATGGCGGGGCGAAACCGTGAGAGCTGCGGCCGCGGCCACGAGAGGGAGCAGGGAAAGGGATTTCATACGCATCGTTTTTTCGTGCTCGTTCAAGATGGGTTCGCGGAGGAGTCACCGCCCGAAGGCCGACGACGCCGAATCAGCGTCGCCAAGCCCGCAAGGAGGTACCAAGGCGAAATTCCAGTCGATTTCCCGCCCGGTTCGCTTACCGCGCACTCGATAAGCCCATGGCCGCCGGCCCTCGCGCCCGCGATGGTGCAAGCGCCTTCGATGCACGCTCCGCTTCGGCACGCGCTGTCACTCGCGCAGACTTGTCCCCCGGGTTGTCCGCAGGATCCGTCGTCCGAGCAGATGTTGTTTGCGCACTGCGAAGCCGCGCTGCAGGCCGTGGCTACTGGCGCGCCGCAGGTGTTCGTCGTCGCGTTGCATACGCCCGAGGCACATGTGGCCTTCGCGTTTGCGTCCGTGCACTTGCCGTCGTGGAGTCCGTCGTTCGGAATCGCTTCGCCCGCCCGCGCTTTGGCGGTGCAAGCGAAGCTCGCGCGTGCGCAGTACTGGTCCGCACCGCACTCGCTGTCGTCCCAGCATTTGCCCGCAGGCACGCACACGCCGCCGGTGCTGCATGCGCCCGACTGGCACGAGGTCGCGCCGGAAACGTCGCAGCCCTTCTGCCCGTCAACGAGGCCGCACTTGCCGTTGCCGCCGCACACGTTGGCGACGCATTCGTTCGCGCGTGCGCAGGTGACGCCGTTCGAGGACGCGCAGGTGTTGGTCACCTTGTTGCACGTGCCCGAGACGCAGGTTGCGAGCGCGGTTGCGTCGCTGCAGACGCCGGTGTGAAGCGCGTCGTTCGGAACAGGCTCGCCCGAGGCCACGTCGGCCACGCACGTAAACGTGTCGCGCTTGCAGTGCTGTGCTGGCGTGCAATCGCCGTCGACCCAGCAGCTGCCCGTGGTCTCGGGAATGCACGCGCCGCTGACGCTGCAGGTGCCCGATTGGCAGACCGAAGCGGTGGCCGCGGTGCAGGCGAATTGACCGGCGGTGAGACCGCATTTGCCGTTTGAGCCGCAGGCGTTCACGACGCATTGGCTTGCCGTCGCGCAGTCGGCTCCGGTGGCTGCTGCGCAGGTATTTGCCGTCGCGTTGCAGAGACCCGAGGCGCACAACGCCGTGGCATTCGCCGCGCTACAGGTGCCGTCATGGAGACCGTCGCTCGGAATCGCTCCGCCCGCCGCGAGGTTCGACGCGCACGTGAAGGCGTGCTGGTCGCAATGTTGGCCGGTGGCGCAGTCGCTGTCGTTCCAGCATCCGCCTGCGGGTACGCAGGTTCCGCTCGTCGATGCGCAAACACCGGACTGGCAGAGCGCGGCGGCGTTAAGTGCGGTGCAGCCGCTGTCGCCGTTCGAGGCGCCGCATTTGCCGTTTGAGCCGCAACGGTTGTCCGTGCACTCTGCAGCCAGTGTACATGTGGTGGAGTTCGCCGCAGCGCAGGTGCTCGTGACCGCGTTGCAAAGGCCCGTCACGCAGGCCGCGTTCACTGCCGATGCGCCGCAGGTCGTGTGAAGCGCGTCGGACGGAAGCGCGGCTCCCGACGCAAGCTTGGTGGTGCACGTGAAGGTCGCCCGGGCACAGAACTCCGTGCTCCCGCAGTCCGCATCGACGAAGCAGCTTCCCGACGACGCCGGAATGCACGCGCTCACGGAACCGTCGGCCGCCGCGTTGCACGTGCCCGATTGGCACACGGCAAGACCGGTCGCGACGGTGCAAGGGCCCTCACCGAAGTCGCGTCCGCAATGACCGTTGGGGCTGCAAATGTTCGCGGTGCATTCGCTTGGGTCTGTGCACACAACGCTGTTCGCCGCGCTGCACGTGTTCGTCACAGGGTTGCAGTCGCCAGACGCGCACACGAGGCCTGCGAGGGTTGCGCCGCACACTCCATCGTGAATGGCGTCGACAGGAAGCGGCACGCCCGCGACGAAGTCCGCGTCGCAGTGGAGCGTCGTGCGGTTGCAGTGGTCCGTGGACGCGCAATCCGCGTCGACGTAGCAGCCATTCGTCGCGGGAACGCACGAGCTGGCGGTCGCACTGCACGCGCCCGATTGGCAAAGCGTCGCGGTGGCCGCTGTGCATCCGCTACCGCCGTCGACGACGCCGCAGAGACCGTTGTTTCCGCACGCGTTCGCGGTGCAATGGCTCGGGCCGGTGCACGCGACGCCGTTGGCAGCGCTGCACGTGTTCGTCACAGGGTTGCAGGCGCCAGACGCGCACACGAGGCCTGCGAGGGTTGCGCCGCACACTCCATCGTGGAGGCCGTCGACGGGCAGCTGCACGCCCGCGACGAAGTCCGCATCGCAGGTGAACGTGTTGCGGTTGCAGTGGTCCGCGGACGCGCAGTCGGCGTCGACGTAGCAACCGTTCGTCGCGGGAACGCACGAGCCTGCGGTCGAACTACACGCGCCCGACTGGCAAAGGGCCGCGGTACCCGCCGTGCAACCGGTCTGGCCATCGGCGATGCCGCAATGCCCGTTGCTTCCGCAAAAGTTGCCCGTGCACTGGTTGGCCGCGCTGCAGCTCGCCCCGTTGGCATCCGCGCAGGTGCCCGTGGTCACGTTGCAAAGGCCCGACGTGCAGTTATTGGCGGCGTTTCCTGCGGTGCATGAGCCGGAGCCCGCAGGAGCTGTGGCGACCGTCTGCGTGACGACCGACGAGGTTTTCGCTTGGCGTTCCGTGTCACCGCTGTAGACCGCGGTGATCGAGTGAACCGCCGTGGAGAGCGCCGAAGTCGTGTACGTGGCGACGCCGGACCCGGAGAGAGTCGCCGGTGAACCGAGCGCGCTTGCGCCGTCCATGAACTGCACGGTGCCCGTCGACGCGCTAGGCGTGGCCGTGGCGGTGAACGTGACCGAGGTGTTCGGGTAGACCGAAGCGGCCGACGTGCTGAGAGCCAGCGTCGGAAGTGCCTTCACTTGCAGGGATTTCGAACCGGTTAGCGTCAGCGCCGGGTCCGTAGCCATGCCGCCGTATTCGACGACGTAGCCTTTGATCTCGTAGATGGTTCCAGGAGCGGTGACCGTATGCGGAAGGTCGTTCCAATTTCCGATGGAGGTGACTTGACCGTAGGTCTCGCCACCGCCACAGCCATCGGGCTGGGATGGACCCCAGTTCGTGTATGCGCCGCCAATCGCCGTGCCCGCGCCCGAACTCGAGTTCGTGAAGAAATCGGTTCCTGCCTCGGGCCCCGTGACCCATCGCCAAACGCGGGGGCATGTGGGCGTGACCGCCGTGGTGCCGATCCAACCGCCGCCGGCAATCTTGTCTTTGACGAAGACGCCTTCCGTCGCACTCGTGATCGTGACGAGGTAGCCGCCGAGACCCAAATAGCTGCGAGCCGCCGCACCGTCGCGGGCCTGCGTCCACGAGGTCGTCCCGGGGGCTGTGACGAACTCGTAATAGTGACCGTTGATCGGATTCGCGAGGCCCGTGCCTAGCGTGAACGTAATCGACCGCAGCGCCGTCGCCGGGAGGTTGCCCGCGGAGTTCGTGTATGTGACCGACCGAAGGGCCGCCTGGTACGCTGCACTCGTCGCTGACCCAGACAGCGTCAATACGCCGAGGGTACTGTTGTAAGACCCCGTAATACCGCCACCATTCGTAAACTGGAGGCTATCTTG
>CAIQDA010000050.1 GCA_903870415.1 uncultured delta proteobacterium | reverse complement strand
CGGTCGGGGTGGCAAGCAAATGCTTTTATGCGATATGCTTTCCGTATTTCTTCATCTGTTGCAAACCGCGATACGCCAAGAATATCGTAAAAATCTATCATTAGCCCCTCGTGAAATTCGCACAACGCACGCGATTTCCTCCCTGCTTGCCGTGATGGGCACGAAAATCCGGTGCACCGCGAGCTTCGCAACCACTTTCTCGTTGCCGACGTTTTCGATTTGCTTGGTTCCCGCGTTCCCGCGCTGGAAGTAACGCCGACGAAGTGTGTCCGAGCCTTTTGGAACGAGACACGTGACACGACGTGCGCGCAACCACTAACCGATTACCAAAGTACGTATTTCCGGCATTAGCTTTGACGGCAAAGCGGCTCGCACTTTCGCCCCTCGTCCGCGCTTTCCGAACCAACGTCACCGACAACACCAAGCCGTCTGCCCGATGCTTTGCGCACGCGCGAGGAAGCACCCGTAGTTTCGCATCGGCGTGAAGCACTCTCCGTCGATCTCGAGTTGATACGCACTGCTCGTGCCGTCCCCCGCACGGTACGCCTTCATCGGCATCGGTGAGCCAGGGTCCGCGGGTCGACCATTGCGCGGATTGCAGAATGCATCCATTTGCGGATTGCGGCGAGCTGCGGTGATCGTCTTGATCGGACACGAGATCGCCTCGACGTTCTTGCAAGAATCGTCGTTGAATCCCTCGCACGCCTTCTGGAAGTAGCGCATCGCCCGGTAGCGATCTTTTCCGACGCCGCGCCCCATCGCATAGAAGAACCCCGCTCCGTTGCAGCCGCGCGCGTTCCCCCCGTCGCACGCGCGCGCGTAAAGCGTTGCGGCCTGAGCCCAGTCGTAATGCACGTCCTCGCCGTTCGCGTAGCGGTCCGCGAGGATCGTGCACGCGCCTGCCTGATTCGCTGAACACTTCGCGCGGCAATCGCTGAGGGTCTCACACTCATCGCCGTCGGTGGTCTTGCCAGGAGGACCCTCGAGTACCTGCTCGAGGGTTCGCTTGCCGCGCTTCGTCTTGGGAATCGCTGCCGCATGCGCGAGGCTCTGACGAAGGCCTAGCGCGACATCGCAGGCGGATTGCCAGCCGGCCTCGCATCCCAAGTCGTTCAGGCGAAGCGCGACCACTGTGTTGCGGGAGTAGTAATCCCCGCGGAAGAACATGGTCGCGAGACCACCGCAGCCCCGCCCTACCCTCGCTTCGCACGCCGTCCAGTATGCGAGAGCCGCGCTCTTGTGGTCCGAGCGCATCCCATTCCCCGTGTACGCCGCCTCGCCGACGATCGCGCACGCCTTCGCGTCATCGTTGTCGCAACGGGCCACGCACGCGGCGACGTGCTCCTCGTCGCATGCATCGAGCGCGGCCGCTTTCGCATCCACGCATCGATGGCGAGTGGATCCATCCGCGAGCGTGCTCGGCTCGAGGACGACGTCGACGAGCCGACTGCCAAAGCGATCGAGTTTGCACGCTCCGTCGTTGTCGACGTGCACCCTTACGTTCGCCTCGGGAACGACGATGTTCGAGCCGAACCCGTCCGCGCGCGACGCCGACTCAATGCGGCCGCGAAACGTCTTATGGGGACCGATCACCGGCGGCGGAGGCTCGCTCGATGCGTACTCCTCACCGTCGAACGTGATCGTGGTGACGTGTTCACCGTCGTCGCCCCTCGGTGGCTGCCGTACGACCAGAGCGGCGCCCTTCGGAGTCTCGACGAGTTCAAAGACGCGATTGTCCCACGCGCGGATGTCCGAGAAGCCCTTCGCCTCGGCACCGCGCGAGACAACAACCAGGTACTCGTCGGACTCGTAGTGGTTGCCGCCCGTAGCGCTAGAAATCGAGAACACGTCGAAGGTCGTGCCGTCGCTCGCGCGCAGCGGAAATTTCGGTGCGTTGTAGTCTTCACGGCGGATGTTTCGGAGGAGCTCATCGATGACGACGCACGAGTCCACCTTCACGACGAGAGTGCTCGATTCGCCGCAGCGCCAACGCACGCCGCACTCGCTCTTGCTCGAGACCGGCTCCGCGTAGCAGCTCGGGGCCGACGGGCTCTCCGTCGCGCCTTCGGCCGCTGCCGCCGTGGTCCACGCGAGCAAAGCAAAGCCCATTGCGAGTCGAGTCGTCATCGATCGTGTCTCCGAGTGAGTTCGCGATCGAGGGTCGCACGCGTCCTGCGAAGATGTGGTTCGCACCCAGTGATTTCCGCTGCCCCGCGCGTTTCGCTCTTTGCGGAGGATTGGGCGCTCGCGCGACGAAGACGCGTCAGTGAAGCGACGCGCCGATGCGCGCCGCGAGCTCCGAGGTGAAGGCTTCCACGTCGAGCTCCGCGATCGAAGGCGTCTCGCGGAGGTTGAGCACGCCTCGAAGGGCCGACAGATCGGCGTCCGGGCCCACTGCGAAAGCCGCGATGTCGATGGGCGCACCCTCGGCCGCCAGGAGCGCTCGGAGCGGGACCTCGCCTTCGCCGTCGACGCCCGAGCCGTGTGTCAGGACGATGAGCTTCTCGAGGACGCAGCGCGACTTCATGCTCCGGTAATCGGCGAGGCGCGCGACCATGAGCTCGAGCGCGACTCGCACGCCCTCGAAGATGCGGCCACGCCCCGCCGCCGTGAGCCGGAGCCCCTCGGTCGTCAGCGGCTCGCCATGGGGCACGAGCACGTCACAGCGACGGCCGAAGGTGACGATCGCGAGGTCCACGCCATCACGCGTGAGCGGGTTCGACGCGAGCGCGGTGAGGAGCCGATGCACCTGCGCCTCGAGGTCACGAAGCGGTTCGCCCTTCAACGCGGCGCTCGTGTCGAGACACAGGCAGAGGAGCGCGCGGGTGCCCAGCATGCCTTCGTTCCGCAGGGGCGCTTCGGTGCTCGTGTTCATCCGTCAACCTCTCGTTTCGCTCGGCACCCTCGCCTCAGACCGGCGCGCGGGCCACCTTTCGTGTCCAGCGTCGGACGAAGGCCGTCGCTCCGCGCGCTAGCCACGACGACCGCCACCCCGGCAATCACGGCATGCGCCGGACCCCTTGCAGAATGCACAGGCCTCGTCTCGGGGCTTCCCGAAGCCAGGGTAATGACTCGCGCCGGACCCCTTGCACTGCGCGCATCGACCGGTGCCCCTGCACGTGGAACATTCACGTTGGCTCATCGCTCTCCCTCGTCCTCTCGGAGGCCATGGCCTCGTCTGCGACGGCGCGAAACGCAGCCGCTCCAACAACCTAGCCCACGCGCTGCGAACGGTTCCTTCGCAGGCGAACATGCGTTCCGGAGCGATGGCTAGCGACCGAGCGGCGAGGTGAAGAACACACGGTTCTTCTGCGTCGCGAGCATCACCGCGCGGCCAACGCCACCGATGTCACGACTCACTCCGACGACTCGACGGCCCTTCGAGACGCTGGTCGGGTCGAACAAGACGAAGCCGGTTGCCGCGCGAACACCTCGATCGTCGCCCAGTTCGGCGGCCAACGCTTCGCCTTGCTGCTCGTCGAACGGGATGAACGTCGGGAAGAGCGTCTCATCCTCGGAGTCCTCGATGAAGAAAGCGCAACGCTGCTGGGGGTTGTAGGGCTGGCGATACCTTTCGGCGAACTCCCGGAGCTCGCGCGCACGCTGGCTCTCATCCAGCACCGCCATGACGACGGGAAAGCCCACGGACGGCTCTTCGACACGTCCGAGACCATCGCGCGTCCCCGTTGGTCCGCGCAGGACTGCAAATCCCTTTCGCGCGAAGTCGTAGCGAAGACCCACCGTAACCGTCATGCAGTACGAGCGGCTGCGCGACTCCGCCGCCCACTGCTTGACCTGTGCGACGACGTTCGCTTCCGCGCGCTGTCGGGCAAACTCGCTCGTTGTAGCCGTGAGTTCAGGCATCCACACGCTGAAGTCCCACGGGTTGATCTGGCCGCCGGAGAGCGCCACGAAGAGAACCTCGAAATTCTGGGAATTGGCGGGCTCACAAGCATCGAACGCCTCACGGAGGCGGGCATCGGTCTCCCGAGGCCAGCTCAGGCCGTTGGTGGGCCCACGGGGGGTGGGGGCGCGAGTGGCGTCTTGCGTCCCCCCATCGCATCCCCGGCTGAAAGCGAGAAAGGCGGCGCCGCCGACGACGGGAACGACGAGTGCTGCGAGAACGGCTCCGATGGTTCGCCAGCTCGCTGGAGCGTCGGGTGATTCCATCGCACATCCCTCGCACGCCCCAAGCGAACACGAGGTTCGCACCCAGCCCCGCGTTCAGCGCGTGCTCGCGTACCTCGCCGCGGCGTTCACGAGCGCCGAATGGACTTCGCCGCGCAAATCGCTCGGCTCCAGCACCTCGACGAGCTGCGCGTAGCCGAGGAGGAAGCGCTTCAGCTCGAGCGTGCGCGCGACGGTCCCTGCGACGCGAAAGCGACCGTCCTCGAGAAGCGTGGGCCCCTCGTGGTCGCCTCCAAACGCATGCTCACGAAAGACGGGGACCAGCGAGTCGTCGATCGCGAGCACCACGCGCTGCGGGTCCGCGAGCTTCATGGCGATTTCGCCGCGGCCTACGTGCGCGTCGATTTGAAAGCCCGCAGGCTTCTGCACCATCGCATCGAGGACGCGGGCCGTGCGCATGCGATGGAGATGAAACTGCCTCGTTTCGCTGGTTCCCGCGCGCGTGCACACGAGCGTGAGGAGCCCCGTTCGCTGCACGAGCGCGAGCGGGTTTAACGTCGCGAGCTCTTCCTTCGATGACGCGCGCTTCGTGTACTGGACCTCGAGCTGTCGATCGCGCTCAAGGGCGTCGACGACGGCGCGGAGCACACGCTCGTCGATGGGCGCAGGGCCGAGCTGGAAGCCCGAAGGCAAGAGGCGCACCTTCTCGAGCCAGCGCGCTTCCGCCCGGCCCGCCACTGCGCTGCGCGCACCCGTGAGCGCATTGGCGAGGAGCGTTGCCGCCGCGGGAGGCAGCAAATGCTCGAACGATTCACGTGCGACGAGGAGCGCGAGCCCCACGTACGGATCGATGCGCGTCGTGGGTGCCGCCGCCGTGAGCCTCGCGCGGAAGGGCTTCGACGACGTGACGCGCTCCACATGCCCGAGCGCCTCGAGCTCGGACAACTCCTGCTGCACCGCACGCGCGGTGACGTGTTGTTCGCGCGCACGCAGCGACGCGAGAACCTCTGTGGTCGACACGTGCTTTTTCGGCGCGCGCGGCAGGAGCGCGAGGATCGACTCGCGCAGCTTGAGGTTGATGCCGTCGCCCACTCGCTTCATCGCCCTTGTTTTACGGCCGAATCGTCGTGTCCGCATGCGAAACGCGTGTTCGCAGCCCGCGTGGGACGATCGCGCTCGTCCATGAGCTACGAACCCTCCCCTTGGGATGAGCCTCCGCCCCCACATCCGCGCACCGTCGACGGAGCCCTCCGCGAGCATGGCGCGTCGATAGTCATCGTCACGCTCGCGATTGGCCTCGTGGCGTCCGTGGTCGTCGGCGATCGCCGCACCGCGGAGCGCGACGGCATCATCCATGCGCTCCGCGCGAAGCTCTCCACGACCGAGGCGGACCTCGACGCGGTCACGCGCGAGCGGAACCAGGCACGTGCAGAATTGCAGACGCAAATCGCGGCGATCGCCGAGCGGGACGAGCTGATCCGCGTCCTCTCGCTGACCGCGCAGCACTGGCTCGCGCGCGCCGCCGAGGTCTCCACGCTCAACACGGACGAGGCGGACACGGTCGCGATCGCGATCCTCGACGAGGTGCCGGCGCGGTGGCCGACGGATCCGCTCGTGCCCGCGGCGCGCGACCGCAAAGCCGAGCTTCAACGGCGCATCAAAGGTCGCGCGGACGCGCTGCGGAATGCCCAAGCGGAGGTGAGACGACTCATTGCAGTCTGCAAGGAGAACCACGAAACGGCCAACCGCATCGAGGGCGAATACCTCGTCTTCAACCCGTGGAACAACGAGGTCGACCTCAACGCGATGATCGCGGGCACCCGTGCGGCACGACCTCAGATTGACCGCATGAACGCCGCGTACGAGCGTGCGCTCGAATTGCTCCGCACTGGCACCACGCCGGACCCAGGGAACGAACTTCACGCCGCCGTTGAGCGCTGCCGATAATGATGCTGCGCGCGCCTCGAGTCGCTTCGCGAGCACGCCCGTCGAGCACGGGATGCGAACACGTCGTTCGCATCGCGCATCACGTGGGTGAGGCTCGGTTCTTCGAGTGCGCGCGCCTTTCCTGCCTCGGGGAATCCCGAGCGAACGGCTCGTTCGCACCCGCGCAGCAGACACACGATGCACGGTTTCTCTCCTGTGGAGCGGGCGCTACCTAGCTCGCATGCGCGCCCGCCTACGCTCGATCGGGTCGCCGCAGGCAGGGGTTCGCGAAGCATTGCTCGCGCTCCTGCCGCTTTCGTTCGAGCGTGCTGTTTCCACGCCAAGCCTCCATGTCGCGCTTCGTGAACACGGCCTGTGCGTGACCGCGCGTGCGGTGCAAGCGCAGCTACGGCGCATGGAGTCGAATGGGCTCGTCACCGCGATCGAGCGTCAAAAACCCACGCAATGGCGCCTCTGCGAAGGCGTCGCGGCGCCGCGCTTCGATCCCATCGTGGGCCTCGCGTCGCTCCTTGTGAAAGAGGAGAGCTTGCGTCACTTGGTGCCTGCGGCGGCGAACGTGCTCCACGACGCGATTGCGGGGGCACTGAGTGAGGTCGGTCCGATCCACGAGGAGCGCTGGCGCCGTCGCGTACGCATGTGCCCCTCGCCGTTGACGCTGGCTCCCGTGGACATTCGACCCGAGATCCTTCGGACGGTGCTCGGGTCTCTCTTTCGCGATCGACTCGTGGCCATCGACGAGAACGTCGCGACAGCTTCGTCTGCGTTTTTCCTACCTGTCGGCCTCCTCATTCGACCGGGTCTGTGGACGGTCCTCCTGCGCGACGACCGCGAGCGGGTGCACGCCATTCCGATTCATCGTCTCGGCGTTGTGCGCGTGGGCGAGTCGATGCCGCACCTTCGTGGCACCTTCGACCTCGACGCGCACCTGAAGGCGCGCATCCCGTCGACGAAGGCCCCGCTCGACAGCGAGACCATCCTCGCGCTCGATCGCACGCTCGCTCCCCTGGAGGCAAGCGCGCGCATGGGCCGCGCCGACGGAGACCGATCGGTCGTTCGCGTGCCCCTCACGGACTGGCGTGATGTGGCCGCGTTCGTCCTCGACTGCGGAGACGCGGCGGAGGTGCTCGCGCCCCAGGATTTCCGAGAGATCGTCGCCCGCGCGCGCGCCTAGTCCGAACACGACATTGGGTGTCGCGGCGCATCGGCTCTCTTCCACGGGGCACGCATCGCGTGATCACCCGAGGAGCCGTCTCATGTTCACCAACCTCTCCGCACCATCGAACCCCGCGACTCGCCCGCCGCTCGATCAAGACGACTACGCAGGAAACGCGGGCGACGTCTTGAAGCACGCGGTCTGGGGGCACCTGCTCGATGGGGCGTCGCGTACGACTGCCGCGCTCGGCGTCCTGGAGACGCACTGCGGGCTTCCGGAGCGCACCGTACGCCTCGACGCGCGACGTATGCACTTTACATGCACACTTCCCGACGCGGATTTCTCCTCGACTTCGCTCTATGCTGCGGCTCTCCGGCAGGTCATCTCACTCTCGACGGAACGCGTTCACGTGCCGGGGTCTCCGCTCCTGTCCGCGATGGCGCTGCGAGCCCGCCTGCACGCGGGATCGCCGTCGTTCGGTGTGTTCGTCGATGCGGACAGCGCCGCCATCGAAGCGCTCCTCGCACACCCGTGGTTTGCACGTGCGGAGCTGCGCGCACAGCTCACGGTCGGCGACGCGTTTTCCCGCGAGCACATCGCAGAGCTCCCCCAATGGGTTCGTGAGCGCTCGGCGACCGACGCTCCGCGCACGCTCATCGCGCTCGTGGATCCGTTTCGCTACGCCCCTGCCGGATCAAATCTTCCCGAAGATTTACTGAGCGAAACGCTTCACGCGACGGCGCTCGAGCGCTGGACGGAAGCGCTCGTCGATGCGTCCGGTCTGCCTTCGAATGTCGTCGTCGCCGCGTGGATTTACGAGCACGGCGAAGCCGCCTGCGAGGACGTCACCCGTGCATTCCGCAAGCACAACCTCGAGCCATCTTCAGTGCTCGCCCGCATCGAAGCGGACGGCTGCGACTACGCCCGCTACGCGATGGTCGTCGTGGGTGCGGGAGAAGAAGGGCGCGCCCTCGCAGAGGGAACCTTCGCCGCGCCATGGAACGCATCGCCGACGCTCAACGCCCTCGGCTTTCGCATCGTCGCGGAGCGCCGATGATCGCGGTACTTCCTCCTTCCACAGGAAAATCCCTCACCATGGCCAGCATCCTCCGAACCGTCATCCTCCAGGACACGCCGCTCGATCGGCTCACCGTCTACTTCCACGAGCTCACCATCGCGCGCGACCTCGACGCGAAGGCCGGCGTCACGCGCCGCTTCACACCGGAGGCCCGCGCGTGCCTCGCGACCGATTGGGTATTCACGCTTGCCCGTCGCGGTCGAAGCGCGCTCGAGCCCGTCGTCGGTCGAGATTCGGTCGCCGAGGCGAACGACGAAATCCTGCAGGCCATCCGCGAAGGGTCGCGCGTTCGCCGCATCCTCCGCCTCGCCGCCGCCGCCAACGCGTTCGAAGTTATCGTGCGCCTCGCCAACGTCGACGGCATCCCGAAGGGGCTCCGCGCGGAGATTCGCAGCCTCTTGGAGATCGCCTTGGTCCACGAAGCCCTGTGACGTTCATCGCCCGCCGCGCGACGGATCGTTCACGACGTCGCGCTCCGCGGTGGGCGCGCGTAGTTCCTCGTCGCTGATCGCGGACGACGTGTTGCACACGGGCGAGGCCCTGACGGCCGACGGCGTTTCGTCACCGTCCTCGACGATTGCCTGGGCGCGTGCCGACGGCACCGTGATGGGTTCGCTTCGGTTCGGACGCACGTCCATGCGCGACGGGCAAAAGCTCGTTGCCGTGCTCGGTCCACGCGGGGGAGCGGTGCTTGCGGTGCGCGAGGACGTCGTGCGCGCGCTCCTCGAGCCGATCGACTGAAGCGACTGAGCGAATCGCGCGTCGGGATGCGGCGCAGGTAACCGCGTGGGCGTTGCTCCTCGACGGATACGTTTTGGGGGCGTAGCAACCGCCGTGGTTTTCTACCTGGCTCTGCCATTGGGCGCTCCCGCCCGGACTGACACTCAGCACATGCGTTACGAACTCTCTGCTCTCTTGCTCGCGAGCCTCGCGAGCCTCGGCGTCGCCTCGTGTTCTTCGTCGTCGTCGACCACCGCCGCCACCGCCGATGCGGGCGCTGTTTCGGGCAACGATGCGGGCGCTGCGCCCGTGGCCGATGCGGGCCCTGCAGTGGACCCAGGCGGCAAGCCGAACCGTGCGTCGGCGTCGGCCGGAGAGGTGCTTCAGCTGAGCGCCGATATCGCCGCGTTGACCTACAGCTGGACGACCCTGAAGAGCGCGTACCTGGACCTCGCGACGGCGGCTCCTGCTGAGTATTCCGGCACGGGAACGCTGACCCAGGAAGCGCCGTCCTCGCCGCGGTACCTGATGACCGACAGCGTCACCGCGGCCGTGATGGGCTTTCTCACCGTGGCCGACAACGGCACCATGGTGGCGCGCTTGGCCATCCCCGCGATCAACGGCGCCAACCGGGCGTTCGCGGGCAACGCGGGCCTTCACTTCGGCAGCGGCGTCCTTCAAAACAGCGTGAGCGTTCCTGTTTTGGGCGTGGCCAACCCCTCGTCGACGGCGACGAGTCTCGCGGGCACCTACAACTTCGTTTCTCTAAGCTGCTCGGGAAAAAGCAAGGGATTCTGCAACCAGACGAAGACCAACCAGATCTGGAACACGAGCGTCAACGTGCCGAGCGACGCGCTGTGCACGACCGAGTACGGGACCGTGGTCATCACCAAGGGCGCCGACGAAGAGAGCGCGAGCGTCGCGTACTGCGCGAAGGGAAATCTCGCGACCACCGAGCTCTCGGCGTGCGCAGGGGCGAGCGGCACCGGAACGGCCACGTACGACACGACCCGCGGCATTTGGCTCATCACGATGGGCACGGAGACGGTCAGCCATGCGGCCATCTCCTTCAAGTCCGCGTCGAACAACCAGAAGGTCGGCTGGATCGACACGGACGGCGGCATGCTCGGGTACGGGCAGCTTGTCATCGCCGAGCAACTGCCCATGGCTGTTTCGGACGTGAGCGGAACGTATCGCGCGGAATCGAGCGGGTTCAACAGCAGCACCCATACGATCTGCGGCAACGCGGCAACAGGAACCGCGAGCGTGGACGGGGTTGCCTCGGTTGCGAGCAATGTTCCGTGGACGGGCTTCGGCACCTTCGATCAAGACCCGACCGGAGCCGCCATCGCGCTGATGGCCGGCGCGGGCGTGTTTGTGATGAGGAACCCGAACGACGACCCATGGTCGTTTGAAATCGGCACGCGCGTTTCGACCGCCGGCTGCCCGTAGTCGTGTGCGTTTCGTCGGGTGATTCGATCCCGAGGAACAAAGAAAAAGCCCTGGTTTCCCAGCTCTTGTTTGTTATCTAGCCACAAACATGAACGCGTATGCGTGTCGTATGCGTCAGTGTTTGGTCTTTGGCTTGGCTTCGTCTGGGGCAGCCTTCTGGAACTTGCTGACCTCGGGGGCAACCCAGTCGATGGCGTAGCTCGGGAGCGCGGTGGCGACGGCCGCGCCTTCGCGCTTGACCCATCGGCCCTTTGAAGGCGTTTCGCCGCCGACGGCAACCTTGATGGGGCTTGCGTCCTTCAGGTCGATGGTGAGGAGCGATGGCTTGTCGAGGCCGAGTTCAACCTCGGTCTTGCCGTCGCCGAAGTCGTCCGCGTTGAGCGTTTGCAGGGCGCGCACGGCGTCCTTGACCTTGTCGGCGTCGAAGCGCTCAAGCGCCTTGCCGTTCGCGGTTCCGCTCCACGTCGTGCCTGCCAGCGTGAAGTCGAGCTTCGTGTCGCCAAGCTCGTAGTGGAGGCCCGTGGCTTTGAATTCTTCGAACTTCACGATCTCGCCGTCGCGCCAGCCTTTGGCGTCACGGGCGAAGAGAAAGTTCGAATAGCCCGTGGCGGCGAAGATGCCGGGTTTGCCGCCGATGGAGAGAAGCTGCCCGCGGCCGCCGCTCTTGCCGAAGGTGGCATCGACGAGGACTTTTCCAGCCTGTTCGACGACGACGTGGACGCCCTTCGACGCGTCGAGCTCGTAGCTCTTGAGGAGCTCCGCATCGGGGTTCGACGAAACCTGCTCGCGGATTTTGATCTCTTTGAGGTTGTCGATGGCCTGCTTGATGTTGGCTTGGTTGCCCTTGGCCGAGAGCGGCTTCGAGACCATCCAGGTGTCGCCCTTCTTCTCGAGAACGAAGACGCTCTTGTCGCCGTTCGTCACGGTGAGCTTGTCGGCGCCCTCGGTCGCTTCGAACTTGGGCAATGCGGAGTCTTGCGCGGCCTTGGAGCCGAGCTTGGCGTCGTCGCGGAACTGCTTCACCGCAAGACCGCCGAAGAGCACGAGGGCGAGGGCGCCGGCGGCCAGTTGTTTGTCACGGGTCATGGTTGGTTCTCCGGTCCGATGCTTCACGCGAGAGAAACGTTGGCGCGCGCCTTCTTGCGGCTCTGCCAACGAAGGACGCCGACGAGCGCCATGAGAAGAGGCACCCCCGGGATGAGGAGAACTTCGACGGAACGCTGCGTCGTTTTGCGCGCCTTCTTGAGGTCATCTTCACGTCCGCGAACAAGCTCTTCGGTCTCGTTCGGGTCGAAGGCGATCTTGCCGACGTCGCCGTAAACGAGGCCCGGTTCGCTGAGAATCTTCGCGGAAACTGCGAGAAGATCCGTGTCGCCGGTGGCCCAGTCGAGCATGTTCTTGAAGGTCAGAATCGCGCTCGAAAGCTGCTTCTGCGCATACGGCATCGCCACTTGAAGAAGCGCGTCGTCGCCGCCCGCGGCGCCGAACATGCCGCCCATTTGGCCCATGTCGGGAGCGTTGCCCGCGCGAGCAAAAGGGTTCGCAAGAAACTGCGCAGCCGACACGACGAGGATGCGCGACGCGGCCCGGCTCTTCTCGGGGGTATCGATGCCCTCCACCTTGTCTGCGAAGGCGCTCTTGAGCGTTCCCTCCGCCGACGCGGCGAGCGCGAACTGACCGAACTCACCCTTCGGCATCCAGCGCTGGAATGGACGAAGGTCGACGGTGTCGGTCTTCTCCGCAAGCGCGCGCGGCGTCGAGCGAGCGAGGATCTTCAGCTGCGCTTCGGGCTGCTTGTCAGAGAGGAGACCCAGCGACGAGGCAAACGGGAACGAGAGCTCCTGGATGCGGAAGAACGCTGGGAAGTTCGTGTCGATGAGCGCCTCATTGCCCGAGAAGCGCGGGTCGTCGATGACGTCGAGCACTTGCGGAAAACGCGCCACGCCCACGCCGCCCTGGGTGACGATCTGCAGACGCATCGAGCGCCCGTAGTCGAGGATGACGTCCTTGCGCATCTCGATGCCGTAACCGGCGGTGAGCTTCTCAAGACCGTGCGTGTTGAGCTCGGCCTTCATGGTCGGGTCGTTCGCCTTCACGTTCGCCGCGCCCGCGATGATGACGAGGCTCTTGCCCTTCATGACGAATTCGTCGATGCGGCGCAGCTCCTTGTCGTCGAGGTCTTTGCCTGGCTGCGTGATGAAGAGGCCGTCGAGGTTCTCGTCAATCGGTGTGGCGCCGCCGTGCACGTCCACTTCCGCGAACGAATAGAACGGGAAGCTCTGCTGCATGATCTGCTGGATCGACGGCTTGCCTTGGGCGGTCGGCACGAGGTTCGGCTCGGTGAGCTTGATCTCGTCGTGGCCGGTGAGCACGCCGATCTTGTGCTTCACGCTGTCGCCTGTGTCGCGAAGTTGGCGCACCTTGTTGGTGATCCAGAACTCGAGCCCGTCGGTGCGTTCCGGCGGCAGGTACTCGATGACCTCCTTCTCGGAGCCGTACTTCATGACCATGCCCATGAAGCCCATGGCCACGGCGGCGGCTTGGTCGTTCGTCTCGCTGGCCTCGCCGAAGGGGAGTTCTTTCAGGCCCGCGTCCTTGGCGGCGCGCTTGGTTTCGTCGTCCTTCGCTTCAATGATCGCGTAGGTCAAACGGCCGCCGGAAGCGTCTTGGTACTGCTGCAGCAGGTCGCGCAAGTCGCGCACGAAGGCGTCGAGCTTTGGCAACCCCTTCGTGACGTAGGCCTCGACGTGCATGTCTTGTTTCATGCTGCGAAGGAGACGTCCGCTGCCGTCAGACAGAGTAAAACGTTTCGCATACGTCGTATCGATACGGGTGGCCTTACCGAAGCCGCCAAATGCACCGAACGCATTCAGCGCGACGAGGACGCCGGCCGCGATGCCAATAACAGCGCCACTCTCGAGGGAGGCACGTGCTTTCTTTTCCATGATCAAGCTCGCATTCAACTCAGAAGGAGAGGGCTGTCACTTCCACTTCCGGCTCTCGAGAGAGCGGAAGGCGAAGAGGAGGGAGAGGATCGCGACAGACGCGAAATACACGACGGCTCGCAGGTCCACGAGGCCGCGAGCGAACGGTGCGAAGCGCGTTTGGAACGACACGAACGAGATGACGTCGGCCACCGGGCCCTTGATGAGTTCAACGACGTTGCCGACCACGTGCAGGAAGATGAGCGTGACGGCGGTGAAGAAGAACGCGACGATCTGCGAGTCACTCACGGCCGAAAACGCGAGGCCGACACCGAGGCCCGCAGCGGCGAGAAGCAGCGTGCCGAGGTATCCGGCGAACACCGGGCCCCAGTCGAGGGCGCCGAGGTGGAACGGAAACACGAAGAGCGCGATCGGGTAGATGAGCGTCGCGAGGAGCAGCACGCCCACGAGGCCAAGGGCGGCGAGGTACTTGCCGAGAATCACGTCCGCGTCGGTGACGGGCATCGTGATGAGCAGCTCGAGCGTGCCTGTGCGCTTCTCTTCGGCGAGCGAGCGCATGGTCACGAGCGGCAGCACCATGGCCGAGAGCGTCCACGGGAGAAACTCGAACATGCGGCCGACCGAGGCGCGATCGATCTGCCAGAACCCCCCCTGCTGCATGAGGAAGAACCACACGCCGAGGCCGAGCATGCTGCCGCCAACGACGACGTAGGCGACGAGCGAGTCAAAGTACGATCGAAGCTCACGCTTCGCGATGGTGAGAACTTTGTTCATGAGAACTTCCTCGAAAATCAGGCGGCGGTAAGGTCGCGGTTCTTGCGCTCGTCGCCGAGCGTGAGGTCGCGGAAGACGTCTTCAAGAGCCTGCGCTTCGCGCGCGAGCTCGAGAAGCAGCCAGCCCTTTTGCACCGCAAGGCGAAAGAGATCCGCGCGCAGGTCCACGTCTTGCGGGCTCGCGAGGTCAAGCCGGTAGCTGCCTTCGGACGGAAGCGAGTCGACCTTGGACACGCCTGCGATGGCGGCGATGGCGCTTGTGACCTCGGCTTCGCTCACGGAAGCTCCTGTAAGACCTTGTGCAGACACGGTAAGTGTCGTGCGCACGGCGCCGGACTTCGCGCGAATGTCGGCGAGGGGACCGTCGGCGACCACACGGCCTCGCGACACGATGATGGCGCGGGCGCAGGCCGCCTCAACCTCGTTGAGGTTGTGCGTGGAGAGAAGCACCGTGCGCTCTTGCCCGATGCGCTTGAGGTACTCGAGGAACTCGGCCTTTTCGTTCGGGTCGAGGTCGCTCGTGGGCTCGTCGAGAATGAGGATCGGCGGGTCGTGAATGAGCGCCTGAGCGAGGCCCACGCGCTGGCGATAGCCGTGCGAAAGCTCGGAGATCTCCTTGCCGAGTACTTGGGCAAGACCGCACACTTCGACGACGCTGCGGGCGCGCTTCTTGAACGTGCTCGCGTCGATGTCGCGAAGGTCCGCGGCGAAGCGGAGGTACTCCAGCACGCCCATGTCGAGGTAGAGCGGCGCGCGCTGCGGCAGGTAGCCGAGCGATTGGCGCACGCCGAGCGAGTCCTCGAACACGTCCTTTCCGTTGACCTTCGCCGTGCCGCCGGTGGCCGCGAGGTAGCAGGTCAAGATGCGCATGGTGGTCGACTTGCCCGCGCCGTTTGGCCCGAGAAAGCCTACGATTTCGCCGCGTCGAACTTCGAAGGAGATGCGGTCGACCGCCTTGAAGGAGCCGTAGCTCTTCGAGAGGTCCTGGGTCTGGATCATCACGTCGCTGGACATCGCTTCTTCTCACCGTGGGCGGGGCGGACAAAGCCTCGGCCGGGTTTGCCTGCGCGCAGGCGACGAGGAAATCCCTCGAACCCAACGCGCGCCGGCTTTCTCGTCGAAAGGACCGTCCGGTGTCAACCTTCGGGACCTCGCGCCCGCCTGGAATCGCCCGGGCAGGTCGCGCCGAAGAACGCAAAGCCTCCGCCATTCATTCCCAGCGACCTACAAAGGCCAGGTCGAATGACTCGTGAGGGCCCGCGTTAGTCGCGCGCGCCGCACGCGTGACGGTGAGGCGCCCAGCGTCTTTTCAGGGTCCCGGCGGCGTCAAAGCGAGCCTCTTCGGTCGTGCGCGCGGTGATGGTTGCAGACCGCAAGCTTGCGGCGAACGTCGGGTTCGTGCCCCCCACCGTTGAAACGGCCACGGCGATGAACGTCCCCACGTCGTTGCCCAAGTCGAACCACCAGTCGCCCTTCGCGGCGCCAGCGGCGCGACCGACAGGCTCAAGGGTCACCGATTCGAGGCAGCGATCGCGAGGCGCTTCGAGGTCGTCGGGGAGGCCGAGAATCACGGGTTTGTCCGCAGCGGGCAGGGCGGCGGCGAGGTTGACCGGCCCGCGCACGAAGACCTGTTTCGCGCGAGCGACAGCGACCTCGCGTCCCTTGAAGAGCGGCTCGATCTCGTTGCAGTCTGCACCGATACACGCGAGTCCCACGGCCCCTGGGCGCGAGGCGAGGAGTGCGGCCGTTGCCTCTGCGGGATTGAGTCCAGCGAAGTAGATCGATGAGCCGGAGGCGTCGCTCGGCGTGCGCCCGACGGCGACCACGAGAGGCAGCGCGCGAGCCTCGGCGAAGGCGGTGAGCATCGGCACGTCCGCGGCGCTGAAGCCTCCAACGAGCACGTCTGTGCCCGTGCCGCGACCTATGCGTTTTTCGAGCGATTCGTCAGGGTCGAGGAATATGGTTTCGACGACGAGCTTGTCGGCGGCGTTTGCGGTGGCGCGTGCGAGGCCGTCCGAAAACGCGAGCGCACGCCGCAGCACCGCATCGTCCTCCGTGTTGATGACGACGATGGCGTGAGCGCGCGCATCGGCACCGCGTCGTCCGAGCTCCGCTGCAAGCAGGCGAAGGGCGTCGATCGTTCCAGCGCGAAGTCGTCCGGAGAGGCTCGGGTTTTCGAGGAGCCATTGGGCCGAGCGTGGACGGCGTTCGCGAAGCACCGTCAGGGCCGTGCGATCGACGAGGTACGCGAGCCACGCAGGAGCGAGAGGCTCGGGGCTCGGGCGATTCGAGCGCACGCGAAGGTAGGTCTCGATGGCCACGTCGTCGAAGCCGTCGGCGATGTGGCGCGCGTCGTCGATCTGCGGCGAGTCGTCGCGCAATCCGGATACCCAGGCACTCATCGTGCGAAGGGCTTCTTCCGATCGCCCCGAGCGTTTGTACGCAAGGACGCGCTCCCGGGTCCACCGCACCGCGAGCCACTCGTCGATGAAGCGTCCTTCGAGCGGGGCGAGTCGCACAAGGGCGCTAGCAGCCCGTTCGCGGCGGTTGTCGAGGGCCGCGCGCACGAGTTCGAGTCCGTCGGCCACAAGCGGCGGAATGGCCGCGTGGCGCGTCAGAGAGGCAATCGCGTCGTCGGCATCCATGAGTCGATCGGCATCGACGTAGGCGAGTGCGAGACCGAGGTCCGCGGCGGGCCTCAGGCCGTCGTTGGGGTAGCTCTCGATGAGCTTGAGCCACGCTGCGGTGCGCGCGCGTGTGGTGCATCGCACGTCGGTCATGCAGGAAACGGCCGCGCGTTCGAGAACCCGTGCCTCGGGCTCGGAGGCGAGGAAGGGTGCCGGGTCCATGCCGCCGCGGGGCGTGGCGCACGCGAACGAACCCCACGCCGCTGAGGCCATGATGACCGCGAGCTCGGCCAGCGGGCGCCGTTTGGAGTAGGGTCCACGTCCGCCCATGGAGCCATCCCTAACCGGCGAGCAACCGTCCGTCGACGATCGACACGCAACCGCAGCGCTGGCCCTCGGGCTTGCGTTCGTCATGGTCGATGAAGCGTTCGTCGTGGCGTCGCCTTGCGCGTCCGAGTCCTTCCTCGCGTTGCCCGTGTTCGCATCGCTTCGAACCCTCGTCGCGGTCGTGGCGCTCGTGCTCCCGATCGTTGCGATTGGCCGCGTGAAACGGCTTCCGACGATCGGCGATGTTGCGGTCCTCGTGGTGCTTGGGGTCGAGCGAACCTTCGCGTCGGCGACGCATCGTCCGTGGGTCCCTGGGCGACTTGACGGCGCTCGCGAAGCGCTGACCGCGGCGGCCACCGTGGCTTACGGGGGCGTTCCGTGGGGCGGCCTTGCGGCCTGGGCGCTTGGTTTCGCGCTCGTCTTCTGTGCACGGCAAACGACGCGCACGATTTTCACGCCCCGCTTCTCCACGATTTGCGTCGCGGTGACGCTTCTTTTTGCGAGTGGCTTGACCCTAGTCTACGCAAGCGGCGCCGGCGAAACGTGGTTCGAAGCCTCGTGCGCCCGCGCCTCGGCTCCTTGTCCGGCCCCTCAACGGGCCTTGGAGCCGCCCAAGGAGATGCAGAATGGCAGCGAAAACCGCGATCCGAAGTGAGTCTGGCAAGGTCCGTCGCGTCATCGTCGTGGGCGGTGGCCTCGGCGGTTTGATGACGGCGATCAAGCTCTGCGAAGCAGGCGTGCCGGTCGACCTTTTCTCACTCGTTCCCGTGAAGCGTTCGCACTCGGTGTGCGCGCAAGGTGGCATCAACGCCAGCGTGAACACGAAGGGCGAAGGCGACTCGCCTCGTATTCACCTCGAAGAGACCGCGTACGGCGGCGACTTCCTTGCGAACCAGCCGCCCATCAAGGGCATGACCGACGCGGCCCCAGGCATCGTCTACATGCTCGACCGCATGGGTGTGCCGTTCAACCGCACGCCTGAAGGTCTTCTCGACTTTCGTCGCTTCGGAGGCACGCTCTTTCATCGCACGGCCTTCGCCGGCGCGACGACGGGGCAGCAGCTTCTCTACGCGCTCGACGAGCAGGTGCGCCGCTACGAGACCGTCGAGGTCGAAGACGAGAATGGCATGGCTATTCCCGGCGAGAAGATGGTCCGCAAGTTTGAGTTCTGGGACATGCTTTCGCTTGTCCAAGACGGCCAAGGCGTTTGCCGCGGCATCGTCGCGCAAGACCTCAAGTCGATGCAGATTGAAGCCTTCCCAGGCGACGCCGTGTGCCTCGCGACAGGCGGCCCGGGCATCATCTTCGGCAAGTCGACGAACTCCGTCATCAACACGGGCACCGCAGCGTCGGCCGCGTACCAGCAGGGCGCTTGCTACGCGAACGGCGAGTTCATTCAGGTGCATCCGACGGCGATTCCGGCCGCCGACAAGCTTCGCCTCATCAGCGAATCGGCTCGTGGCGAAGGCGGTCGCGTTTGGGTTCCCAAGAACCCGAAAGAGTCCCGTCGCGGTCGCGAGGTTCCCGAGTCCGAGCGCGACTACTTCCTCGAGCGCCGCTACCCCGGCTACGGCAACCTCGTGCCGCGCGACATCGCCTCGCGCGAACTCTTCGTCACGTGCTTTCACGAAGGTCGCGGCGTGTACAATACACGCACCGCCAAGAACGAGAGCGAAGTCTACCTCGACCTCACGCACATCCCGAAGCCCACGCTGAAGCGCAAGCTCGCGGGCATTCTCGAGATCTACGAGAAGTTCGTCGGCGAAGACCCGTACGACAACCCGATGCGCGTTTTCCCGGCCGTGCACTATTCGATGGGCGGCCTCTGGGTCGACTTCGAGCGCAGCGCCGACGGCGGTCTCGTCCACGGTTCGCCGCGCAATCAGGCAACGAACATCCCCGGTCTCTACGCGGCCGGCGAGGTCGAATACCAGTACCACGGGGCCAACCGCCTCGGCGCCAACTCGCTGCTCTCGTGCATCTGGGGCGGCATGGCAGCCGGTCCGGCCATCGCGAGCTACCGCAACAACATGGGCTCGAGCGCGTACGACGCGGGCTCGAATCTCTTCGACGGCGCCAAGAAGCGCGAGCAGGCGAAGTACGAGGCCATCCTCAAGATGGACGGCCCGGAAAACCCGTTCCAGCTCCACGCGGAGCTTGGGCAAATGATGCTCATCGACGTCACCATCGAGCGCCACAACGATCGCCTCGATCAGGTGCTCGCGAAGATCGAAGAGATCGACGCGCGCTCGCGCAAGGTGAGTGTTCTCGACACGTCGAGCCGCATGAACCAGTCGGCTCAGTTCGTTCGCCACTTGCAGAACATGATCGTGCTCGCACGCGTCATCGCTCAGGGCGCACGCAACCGCGACGAGTCTCGCGGCGCGCACTTCAAGCCGGCCTTCAAGGAGCGCGACGATGCCAATTGGCAGCGCAGCACCCTCGCCATGCACCGCGAAGGCACCAATGGCCACGGCCAGGTGAACTACGTTCGCGAGCTCGCGTACAACCTCAACGGCACGCAAGTGAACGTGAGCGACGCGGTCGACGTGGGCCTCGTGAAGCCGCGCCCGCGCAAGTACGAGACCGCCGGTGCTGCGAGCGCCACCGCGGCCGACGACAAGGCGAAAGCCTCCCCCTCGACGACGTCCGTTTGAGGCCCCATCCACGTAGGACGAAAGAGTCATCACGATGAGCCAAGCCAAAAACGTCAAGCTCAAGATCAAGCGCCAGGAATCCGCTGAGGGCCCAGCCCGCTACGACCACTTTGAAGTGCAGTGGTTGCCGCAGATGAACGTCATCAGCGCGCTCATGGAGGTTCGCAAGAACCCCGTCACGAGCGACACCAAAGAGAAGGTCGCCCCCGTCAACTGGGAGTCGAACTGCCTCGAAGAGGTGTGCGGCGCGTGCACGATGCTGATCAACGGTCGCGTGCGCCAAGCGTGCACCGCGCTCATCGATCAGGTTGCCCCGGGCGGCGAGGAAATCACCCTTGAGCCCATGAGCAAGTTCCCGCTCGTGCGCGACCTCGTCGTCGATCGCTCCCGCATGTTCAACGACCTGAAAACCGTCAAGGCTTGGGTCCAGCTCGACGGCACCCACGAGCTCGGAGCCGGGCCACGCCAGTCTCCTGAGAACCAAGAAGAGGCCTACCCGCTCGCGCGTTGCATGACGTGCGGCTCGTGCCTCGAGGCGTGCCCTCAGGTCAACGACTCGTCGAACTTCATCGGCCCGTCCGCCATCAGCCAAGTGCGCCTCTTCAACCTTCACCCATCGGGCAAGATGCACGCGAAAGAGCGTCTCGAAGCCATCATGGGCGAGGACGGCGTCGCAGGTTGCGGCAAGGCCCAGAACTGCGTCGAGGTCTGCCCGAAGGACATCCCGCTCGTCGATTCGATCACGCAGGTGAGCCGCCAAGCGACCAAGCACATGCTCTTCGGTTGGCTCTTTAGCTGATCGGCGGCTCCGCCACGAGACTGCTCACGCGCGCGGGCCCCACATAGGGAGCCTCCGTCGCGTGGGTCGCTCGAACCAACAAGAACTCCGCGGTCGCTCGCAACGATCGCGGAGTTTCTTTTTGCAGCGCCCGTCAGGCTTTCAGCAGCTCAACGAGCTCTTTGACCGTGACCTTGGCCGAGAGGTCCGCACCATCGAGAACGCCGCGAACGAGGTCGCGTTTCTTCGTATGGAGTTCCAATACTTTTTCCTCGACGGTGCCCAAGCTCACGAGGCGCACCACGGTGACGGGCTGGGTCTGCCCGAGTCGATGGGCACGGTCCGCCGCTTGGTCTTCGGCCGCTGGATTCCACCATGGGTCGAGCAAGAAGACCGTGTCGGCTGCCGTGAGGTTGAGGCCTGCGCCGCCCGCCTTGAGCGAGAGGAGGAAGATGCGGAAGCGACCGCCCTGGAAGTCGTCCACGAGGCGTCGTCGTTCGTCGTTTGGCGTCTCGCCGGTCAGGGAGCCGTGCGTGAGACCCTCCGTCGACAGCGCCTCGCTCACGAGCGCAAGCAGCGACGTGAACTGACTGAAGATGAGCATGGCGCGACCCTCGGCGTACACCTCGCGAACCTCGTCGAGGAGCGTGGCAATCTTCGAGGAAATGCGTGGCTGCCGGTCGTCGAGAAGATGCGCTGCGCACGCAAGCTGACGCACGCGCGTGAGCGCAGCGAGGACCTGAATGCGGCCGTCGGACTCGCCGCCGGTTTTCGGAAATAGGCCGAGGGCGCGGGAGCATTCGGCGTCGTAGAGTTTTCGCTCGGGCTCGGTGAGCTCCACGTCGAGGCGAACCTCGGTGCGGGGCGGAAGCTCGACGGCGACTTGCGACTTCGTGCGGCGCAGGAGGAACGGCCGAACCAGGCGCGCGAGGCGTGTTTGCGCGTCCGCGTCGCGGTGGTTTTCGATCGGGGTCGCGTAGGTGCGCGCGAAGTGTTCCCACGAGCCAAAGAGCCCCGGAAGGACGGTCTCCATGAGGCTGTAGAGTTCTCCCATATGGTTCTCAATGGGGGTTCCCGTGAGCGCCATGATCCAGTCGGACTCAAGGGCGCGCGCGGCCTTCGCGGTGGCCGTTTTCGCGTTCTTGATGGCGTGCGCTTCGTCGAAGACGACCGTGTGCCAGGTGCGGCTCGAGAAAGCCTCCACGTCGCGGCGCAAGAGAGCCCACGTCGTGAGCAGAATCGTGCCGTCCTTGGCGCTTTTCAGCGTGCGGGCGCGATCGCCGTCTCGGTAGACGACGACTTTGAGGGACGGAGCAAAACGCGCGAGTTCGCGTTGCCAGTTGAAGATGACGCTCGTGGGCGCCACGACGATGGCAGGGCCGCCGTCGGCGCGTCGCAGAAGCATTGCGATTGATTGGACTGTCTTTCCGAGACCCATGTCGTCGGCGAGGACAGCGCCAAGATTCAGCTCGGCGAGGCGTGCAAGCCAGCGAAAACCCGCGGCTTGGTAGTCACGCAGGTCCGCGTGCAGGTTCGACGGCACGGGAATTTCGAGCTTGTCGAGCTGCTCGGACTTCTTGGTGAGTTCGAGCCAGGCGCCGCCACCCTTGATGCTTTCGAAGCCCTCGAACAATTGGTGGGCGTCGAATGCAGCTCCGCGCGAAAGGCGTTGTTTGCCTTTTTCATCGCGGGTTGCCGCCGCCAAACGCTCAAGGCGCTCGTCGAACATGCGTGCAAGATCCACGAACTTGCCGGGCTCTACCTCGACGAAACGCTGGCGCGCGCGTCGTGCCGCAAGCAAGGCCGCGAGCGAAACCACGCTGCCGTCGATTTCCGCAGCGCCTTCCACGTCGAACCACTCGGTGCGACGCGCGAGGGTTACGCGCAATTGCGCCGGTCCCGAAAGCAAGCGCGGGGCCTTGTCGGGCCACTCGACGAGCACGCCCTCTACGCCTTGAAGTCGCTCGGAAAGGGCAAGGGTTTCCGCGAGGTCGAGGCGCGTATGCCAATCGGGGGCTTCGAGCGGGAGCGCGAGCTCTTCGGCCAAGCGCGAGGCACGACGGGCTTCGTCGGCGGGGTCGCGAACGGTGAAGCTCCACACGCCGCCAATGGCTGCGAAAGGCCGAGACGACCCTTGGCCAGGTGCCACGACGAACGAGGAGCCAAACGGCCTGACGACGAGCGCCACGGACCAGGCGCCGGCCTCTTGGGCAAAGGCGATGCGCAGGCGCGTGTCGGAAGCAACCTCCGACGGCGCGAGGGTGGCGGGGAGTTCGAGGGGAAGCGGAAGCGTGGTTCGCGCCAGGGTTTCGAGGACCGCCGGGGTGAACGCGCGATCGAACGGTCGCTCGCGATCGACGACGGCAATGGTGCGCACGAGCTCCGGCGACGCATGCCCAACCACGAGGCGACGCTCGGGCTTGTCGAGAAGGGCAATGAGACGCGGCCCGGTTCGCGCGGCGCCGCCGGGAACCTTGAGCGCCAAACCGTGCGATTCCACACGCAAACGAATGCTTCGACCCTCTTCAAGGAGAGCCAGGTGCGGGCTCAAAAGCTCGACCGAAAGCGGCTCTTCGTCGTCCTCGAGGTGCACGCGCGGGTGGCCGACGAGCATGGGCAGAAGCGCGGTAAGCACGTTCGCCCGGTGGCGATCGTCGGGGCGTGCGGCCGCGTCCACGGCGAGGTAATCGCCAATGCGGCGATCGATCTTCTCGGACGACGCGCTGAGAAGTCCCGGCAAGTCCGCATCGGCCACGCGCTTCGACGCGCTGTAGGTGCCGTTTTTGAGCAGGAGGCGCGCCATTGGCGACACCTTGGGAAGGCCGTTTTCTTCAGGGTCCCAGCGCACAACCCACTCGACGATGGCGCCCTTGCGCTTGTCGACGCCGATGGTCTCGAGCATGGCCGCGAGCCGGGACTGCGTGGTCACGGCGGTCACGGGGTTGATGACGTCCGCCCAGGGGCCGGCCCACTGAGGCGGGTCACCGACGTCGCGCAGCCGCGTGAGCATGTAGCGAACCGCGCCGAAGCAATGCTTGCAGGTGGCGGTTTTTCCGAGGTCGCACGAACACGTGACCGTGACGCGGGGTTTCGGGGCCTGAGCCGTTGCGCCGATCGGGGCTACGGTGACGCGCGAACCATCGTAAAAAACGACGCCCACAGGCAAGACGTCGGGCTCGACGTGCACGCGCATAGGCTGCGGCGCGCCGCTTCCGAGCATCGTGCGGGCCACTGGGTCTTCGACGAGCCAGCGCCGCAAAAGGTCATCGACGGGATCCATCCTCCAGGCCCTAGGCGATTTCCGCGAAAACCGAAAGAGCAGCCTTTGCGGTGCTTCGTTTTCGCGCTCGAGGTTCGTTTGCCGCGCCACGGAACCAATGGCGTGCATCCCGCGATTTGCAGCGGTGCATTCGACGGGGAATCCAATCGGTTGCGATAAAAGCCAAAGAACGCGGCGTGAGTCTTTCGCGAGGCGCTGAAGCGCGACCGTATGCCGACCGTCATCTGTGATGAAGAGCCCCGCGCTCGCCTGTGTCCCAGAAATACAACACCTTGTAAAACGTTGGGTGTGCGATGCCGATACGCTTAAAAAAGCGGTACGATAAATCGAGAATACGAGTACCCTCGATTTTCGGGCCGTGCGCTCGGCGAGGAAAGCCATGAAGACTCTGATGACCAACACCAACACCAACGTCCGCGCGCTTCTTTTGGTGGGTTCGGTCCTGCTCGTCGCCTGCTCAGGCCGT
>CAIQDA010000049.1 GCA_903870415.1 uncultured delta proteobacterium | reverse complement strand
CCAAGCCGTCGCGATGCGCTCGCCGCACCGGATTACAAAGCGCTCTCATCGGAGGTGCTCGACTTCATCTCGAACGAGAAGCGCGGACTCGAGCAGTTCTACGCCATCGTCAAGAAGGGTCTCCACTGATGCGCCGCCTTTCCGCGCTCACCCTCGCGCTCGCATTTGCTGAGCTTTCTTCCTCGCATTTCGCACACGCCGCGGGCCTCTACTTCACCGATCGTGGCGTACGGCCCTTGTCGCGCGGTGGAGCCTTCGTCGCCGGCGCCGACGACCTTGGGGCCGTTTGGTACAACCCCGCGGGCGTCGCCGAAGCGCCTCGCGAAGTCCTCATCGACGCGTCGTGGCTCGCGTATTCGACGACGTTTTCGCGCGAGACGCTGGCTCGCCAGAGCGACGGCACCGAGTCTGTCTACAAGCATGGCACCGTCAACGGGACGACACCGTTTCTGCCCATTCCGACCCTTGCGGCGAGCTTCCCGCTCGATGCAAAAGCCAACTGGGTTGCTGCGTTTTCGCTCGTGGCGCCGTACACGGCCATCTCAAGCTACCCGCTCACGGACAACGGCGGTCGCCCGTCCGGGTCGCGATTCCTTCTCGTCAGTCTCGACGGGTCAGCCCTCGTCGCGCCGGCGTTCACCGTGGCGTGGAAGAACGAACGTTTCCGCGTGGGGCTTCAAGCCAACGTGCTTACGGGCACCTTCGCATCGAAGGTCGTCTTCAGCGGCAACCCCGAACAGAACGTTCTCGGAGCCGCCGAGGCGCCGCAATACGATGCGCTTTCGACGCTCAAGGTCGGGCCCGTTTTCGCGCCGGGCGTGCAGCTTGGATTCCAGGCGATTCTCAACCCGCAATGGCGCATCGGGGCTTCGGGCGCCGTTCAAGCGCCGCTCGACTCCGACGCGACTATCGACGTGCAACTGCCGGCCGCTCCGTTCTTCGACAAGGCCAAGCAAACGGGCAACACGGCTCACGTCAAATTCGCGCTGCCGCCCATCGTGCGCTTTGGCATCGAGTTTCGACCTATGCAGGATGCACGCATCGAGCTCTCGTACGTGCGCGAGTTTTGGTCCGTGCACGACCGAATCGACATCACGCCGAAGCGCCTGACCCTCGAGGGAATCACCGGCCTCGTCGGCATCAACGGGCCCTTCAATGTACAGGCCATTTCCTTGCCTCGCGGGTTCCAAGACTCGAACTCGCTGCGCCTCGGCGGCGAATACACGCTGCCTCGAACGGTCGTCGCCAAGGCCACGACCTTGCGCGCGGGCCTTGCTTGGGAACAGAGCGCCGTGCCGCGCGACTACCTCTCGCCGCTCACGGTCGACCTCGATAAAGTCGTGGTCTCGCTTGGCGCCGGATTCGACGCGACACCGAAAGTTCGCCTCGACCTCAACGCGAGCTACGTCATCACGCAGGACACCTACGTGGACCCGCACGATGCCAAAGTGCCGCGCGTGGCGCCGGTCACGGGAAATCCCACGGATACGCAAGCGGTCAACGGCGGCCACTACGCGGTGAACGCGTGGGTTCTTGGCCTCGGCGGCCGCTACCGCTGGGACTGAAGGCCGCGGAGCTGGTCTCGACGAAGCGCCCGATCCGTGCGGTCTGCAAGCGTGAGTAGCGCCCTGTCGCTCACGTTCACGCGGACGGGCAAGCCTTCACCCAACGCGTCGTCTTCCGTGAGCGCGCCCGTTGACGCGTCGAAGAGTGGCGCTTGCGCGCTGATGACAACCATGACGGCCTCGCCGGACCGAAGGCCCTGTGCGACGTAACCGGCGAGGGAAAACGCTATGCCAAGCCCCGCGCAAAGCACCGCGGCAGCGACCGTCGTTGAGCGCGCGCCACGCTCACTGCGCCACGCGAGCATGGCCATGAGCGCGCTGACGAGCGAGGCCGCACCGCCGATCGCAAGCCAGAGCGTCACGGGTAGCGCAAGGAGTGCCGCGCGTCGCAGCCCCGGAGAAGCCTCCACCATCGCCGACAGGCCGCCGGAAGAACGCTTCCGCGCCAAGTGGCTGCGTACGGACTTCAGTCCGGCCTCGACGCGTGACGCGACATCTCCGCTCGCGCCAAGGGCATCGGCATCGAGAAACGCGGCCATCGCCTGACCTCCGTCGCCTGGCGCTTCATCCGCAGTCGCGAGGCGCGAGGCGTATGCGAGACCTCGGTGGTACGCGAGCTCGGGCGACACGAAGCCCCGGTCCGCGAGCGCCTCCGCGAGCGCGATAGCCTTACCCGGCGCACCGGCCTCAAGGGCTTGGGCCACCGCGGCGCCGCTCACGACCTCTTCGGCACGTGCAACGCGTCCTTGTACCATGCACACACATGCCGCGGCGATGACCCACGAGCGCGTCGTTTGTGCCGAGAAGAAGAGCGAATGTCGCTGGACCTTCATGGGACCTTACCTGCATATTTGCGCGCGATCCGAAGCGAGGCATCGAGTCGTGCTCGCGCTTCGACCGCGTTCGTCAGCCCCGAGAACCGCGCATCACGCGCGTCGCGAAGGATGCGAAGAAGCTCGTCCGCATCGCCTGGCGCAAGCGACTTCTGAAGGAGCTCGGCGACCTCGTCGTCGCGAAGGCCCTGGGTCATGCGCCCCGAAAGGCCCGCGGCGAGCTCGTCCACCACGCGTGTCGTGACCCGTTCGACCGCAGCGGGTGCGGCCTTCGCAGCCTCGCGCTCTAGCCCCGCAAGCGTGCGCGCAAAGCTTGGTTTTCGCCTCGCAAAGGCGCGCGCGTGCACGAGAATGAAGGCCACGCCGAATTGAACGAGGGCCGCGAGCGGAACGAGCAACGCGAGGACCACGGGCGCCGCGAAGGTTATCGCGGGCACCTGCTTTCGAAGAGCCTGCACGCTTGGCTCCGGCGAGTTCGCGAGGGGCGCAGGCAACGCCTCAAGGCCTCGCCGTTCGACCTCGGCTTTTGGTGCCGGCCCGAGACGCGGCGACACCTTCATCGCGCCCAGTTCCGCCGAAAGGCGCGCATACGCACGCCGTTCCCCGTCGAAGAGCAACGCCTGCATCTTGCCGAGATTCTTCTCGCCGGCTTCCTTCGCACGCACCGCCCAAGTGAACGTCCGACGCCCGCCCCAGCGCCCTTGTTCGTCGCCGGCAAACGCATCCTGCACGTCAGGCTCGAGCCACTCGAACGCCGTGCCCTCCGGCAACTCCACATGCGGCGGAGGCGTCCCTCGCCCGGCCAAGGTCGCCTTCACGACGAAGGTGCCACCTTCCGAAACTTCGCGCGGCTGCACCTCGACGACGAGCGTGAACGCGCCAACAGAACCCGGAGCGTACCCTGGTGGTCGCCCTTTGAGCGGCGTCTCCGAAACCCGCACCTCGACCGCGCGACTCAAGCGCTCACCGCCGTGAGGTCCGACAAATTGCAGGCGCATCGGCGCGACCGTGAGCGAGCCTGGCGCGAGCGGAAAGAGCGCCACCTTGCGCAATTGGTACACGCGAAAGAGCCCTGCCCCGACGTGCGTGTACGCAAGAAACTTCGGCGGCTGCGTGTCATCGAGGAGCGACTGGCGAAGAAACTGAGGAGCGGGAGCTTCGTGAAGGTCGGTGAACTGCGGGTCTTGCAGCCGCGCGTCGGCGTAGAGAAGCACCGAGAAGGTCACCTGCTCGCCAACGAACGCCGAGGCCTTGTCGGCTTTCGCGATCATGAAGACGCCGGGCGACGGAGGCGCGTCCAAGGCGAACGCCGGGTCCCCCTCGGGCTCCTGCAATTCCTGCTGTTCGAGGGCCTTGAAGGGGTCGTCGAACGGAGACTTTCCGAACATGCCGAAGGGGTCGAACACCGAGGGTCGGCGACCACGACCACCCGCCGGATCACGCGGGGCATCACGCACGACACGCACCGTCACGCGACGACTCGACACGACGCGATCACCGATGCGCGCCGTCGCGGGCCCGAGCGTGAACGTGCCCGTTTGCGCCGCGCGAACCGACCAGTGCGCTTCGATTCCGAGACGGTCCACGCGGACGCCGTTCGTGATCGACACGTTCGTCGACGCACTCACCGACGGACGCGAGGCGGCCAAACCCGCGGGAAGCTCAAGCTCTGGAAACCTGGGCATTTCCTCGCCTTGCGCGACGAGGCGCACGTCGAACGCCTCGCCCAACCCCACCACGGTCGATTCCACTGCAAGCTCGACCACGGGCTGGGACTGCGCCCAGGCGGGCCTCGCGGCGAACATGGTCAGAAGCGCCACCAGGCCGCAAAACAAGACCCATGCATTCTGCACATGCCTGCGCGAAGCCGCCAGTCCCAAGCGCCGCCCGATCATTTGTCGACCAGGCCTCGACTCTGCTTGCCCTGACGACGAATCGCCTCACGCTGAAGCGTCGGTGCGCGGGACAGTCTGTCGAGCAAGTCGTCGTCGCTCACGCCGCCATGCGCAGGCGGAGGTGGACCTGCGTCCGGAGGTAGGCCGCTGTCGGCTTGGTTTTTTGGCGGAGAACCGGCGTCGGACCCCGCGTCGTTTCCGGCATCGGGGCTGCCACTCGGCGCACCGCTATCGGGCCTTCCGCCATCGGGCGAACCTGCGTCCGGGGAGCCCGCATCGGGGCTCGACGCGTCGCCATTCGAACCGCCTCCGTCCGGCGACGAACCTCCATCGCTCGGGCCGCCGCCGTCGGGAGCACCTGCATCGCGCTTGGCGTCGTCACGCCACTCGAGCACGAGCGCGCGGTTCCAGGCCACGTCGCGGTCCACCGGTGAGCCGCCATCAACGAGAGCCGGGTTTCGCAGCAACGCACGGTCGTACGCCAGGATGGCCTCGTCGTAGCGTTCATCGATCGCCAGGAGATTCCCTTCCAAGAACCGCGCACGCCTCCGCACTTCCGCGTCGAGCTTGTCGAGTTCGAGAAACGCACGAAGCACCCGAAGCGCGCAGGCTACACGGGCTCCACGGACCTTCTTCGCGCCCTCATCCTTCAGCGCCACGCGGGCGCCGAAGCGCACGTCGTTCGGAAGCGCGGTACCGAAAAGTGCCAGCCCGAGATCGTACGCCGCAGCTGTTCGCTCGGTGACGCTGGCCGGGGTACCAATGGCGCCGTCTTCGCACGAACCGGTCGCGAGGTACGCGGTGAGTTTCTCGACGGCCTCGTCCGCATGACCCGCGTCGAGCGCATCGGAAGCCTGGGAAACTACAGGCGACATGCGATCGAGTGGGTGCGACGGAGACCATCCGCATGCGGCGACAAGCACCGCGGAAAACGCCAGGAGGGCGCGCGAACGAGGGCTCATGAAAGGGGCTCCTTCGCCTTGCGCGATACCTTCACAGGAGGAAGCTCACGCAGCATGGCCTCAAGAGCGAGGAGGAGCAGCGCCAACCCGAGGGGCCATCGGTACACCTCTGCGAAAAGCGTTTCGACCTTTTCCGAAAGTTCGTACCGCATCGTGTGCGCCAGCTCGTCGCCGATGACTTGCAACCCCGTTTCGCCCGCCTGTGCCTCCACGAGCTTGCCGCGCCCGGCCTTCGCAACGTCGGCGAGCTGCTTTTCTGCGCTCTCGGTGAACTCGGTGGTGAGCGGCTTTCCGTCGTCGCCACGGCGCCACCCGATGACCGCGCCCTTATCGTCCACGAGCGGAAGCGGCTCCGGCGCACGACCACCCACGCGCACGACGTGAAGGCGCGTGCCACCCTCCGCGAGGGAACGTGCAGAGCTCACCGGATCGCCCTCTTCGTCTTCTCCGTCCGTGAGAAGCACGACCACGCGCTCGTGCTTTGACGACTGGGCGTCGCGCTGGAGGAGGTCCTTTGCAAGCTCGAGGGCGCGCGCCGTTGCGGTACCGCCAATGGGCATGTCGTTCGGCTCAAGTTGCCGGAAAAACTGGGCGATGGCGTCACCATCGGAGGTGAGCGGAAAGCTCATGGGCTCGCCCGCATACGCCACCGCACCGAAGCGCGCACCCGCGAGGCGCTCGATGAGACTCGCCACCTCGAGCTTCACGCGGCCAATACGCGAAGGCACCACATCGCGCGCGTACATGCTTTTCGAAAAATCGATCACGAGCACCACGTCGAGGTTCGTCGCCGGAATGATGCGCGTGCCCTTGCCGTATTGCGGACGAGCCGCCGCCACGAGGGCGAACAGCATGGCGCCAAGAAGCGCGACATCTTTGAAAAGCCTGCGAATTCCCGACGCGGGACGAAGCACCGCACCGTGAAGCGAAGCGTCCGCAAAACGAACGAGGGCGGCACGACGACGACGCGAGCGAACGACCAACGTGACGAACGACGCGAGCCACAGGAGCACGCCGATCGACGCCACCGCGATGGCCCACGGGCTCGACGTGAGATTGGCAAACCTCATGGAGCCCTCCGCAGCACCACGACGCGCAGAAGCACATCGAGGAGCACGAGCAAGAGTGCCGGAAGGAGAAGGCGCGGAAAGAGCTCTTCGACGCGCGCCGCTGAAGCCTGAAACGAGGTTTTTTCCAGCCTATCCAAGATAGCGTGCATGGAGGCCTCGAGCGCTTTTCGATCGGTGGCCACGAACGACTCGCCGCCTGTCGCCGCGGCAATGCGCTGAAGCAGCTCGGGGTTCACTGGAAAGTGCGCGCGCGTGTAGCGAGGCTGCCCGAAGAGGTCCGTTCCGTCCTGCACATCGACCTCGTCGTCGGAGCCGATCTGCACGGTGTAAACGTGGACGCCCTGCCCCTTCGCAAGGTCCGTCGCGGCTTCGGGCGCGAGGCTGCCCGCATTCGAATCGCCATCGGTCAAAAGCACGACCGCCTTGGATTTTGCCTGACTTTTGCGCAAGCGTGCGACGCCGGTGCCGAGGGCGTCGCCAATGGCGGTGCCGTTGCCGTCGATGAGGTCGAGCTCCATCTGACGCACGAGGTGAGAAAGGAGTCCGTAGTCGAGCGTGAGCGGGCAAAGCACGTATGCGGCCTTTCCGAACACCACGACGCCCATGCGGTCGGTCTTGCGGCGACCGATGAAGTCGAGAATCACTTCTTTCGCAACGTCGAGGCGGGTCGAACGGCGGCCGTAGCGCGGCATGCCGGGCTGTAGTTTTTCCGTTGCTCCGTCTTCGAGGACAGCGCGCATTGAGCCGGACAAATCCAAGACAAACGCGATGTCGATGCCCCGCTCATCGTCCTGGCGATCGGTGCTCACAAGCTCGGGCCCCGCAAACGCAACGATACCGAGAAGGAGCGCCGCACCCCGAAGCACCGGAAGCGCGGGCTGTAGCTTCGTGCGCCAACCACGGGGTCCGCGCGCGAGAGCGAAGATGCTTGGAAGCTTGAGGGCCGGACGCGCACCTTCCTCCGCGGCGATCGATCGCCACAGAATGAGAGGCACGAGCGCCACGCCGGCGAGGGCCCAAGGCAACGCAAATTGAAGCGCGTCGAGCTCGGCGAAACGTGCCCCGAGAAACGCCACCACCGCGACGCTTGCGAGAACAAACGCAAGGATAAATGCAATCAATGCGCGCACGAACGGCGAGCGACGCGGCGAACTCATCGCGTACCTCGCGATGCGCGTGGAGCTCGTTCGGCCACAGGCGACGAGGCGGGACGTGGTGCCGGCGTGCTCATCGCGACAAGGTTACGTGCCCGGTCGATGACGAGGCCGCAGCGAGACGCGTCGGACCCGGAGCGCGCGAACTTCGCGAGGTCCGCCTCCTCAAGAATGGCCCGCGCTGCGTCGAGAAAAGGACGCGCCTCGCGGTTGCGCAAGAGAGCTCGCACCACCTCGTCGCTCGTGGACTCGAGTCCGTCGAAGCCGAAACGATCCCCCAAGTAACGGCGCACGAGGTCGCTCAGTCGATCGAAAAACTCGTCAAAACGCGCGGATTCCACAAGGCCGCTCGTGATGAGCATGTCGAGAGACCCGTGAGCCACGACCCATGGTGGCATGGGCGGCGGCGGCTCCGGCGCAACCTTCACGCGGCGTTTCCATGCGCGCCAAAGCCAAAGGAGAAGCGGAGCCAAAAGCATCGCCACCGCGAGCGTGACGAGGGCCCAGCGCAGCGCCGTGAACGGTTCGAGCTGGGGCAACGCGGACGCATTCGGCCTCGCTTCGGCATGCGGCGTCGACGCTGTCGGCGAGTCGACCGCGAGCGTGAGTGGCAGCGTGCACACCGTCGCCGTACGACCGCTTGGGCGCCCCACGGTGATAGGAAGCGCGGGGACCTCGAACGTGTGAGGCCCTGGTTTTTCAGGGAGCGGAACGAGCTGGAAGCGAAGTTGCGTTTCGCGCTGCCCGGGCGCGGCGTCTTTCACCGACGACGACGCCAGATGCCCGTCGGACTCCACGAGCCCGAGACCATGAGAGCGAAGGAGCGCCGTGGCCTCGCTCGCCTCTGCGGCGGAAACCTCGCGCGGCAGGACCGTCTCGCCGGCCAAGTGCGTCACCGTCACGACGAGGTCCACGCGATGGCCCGCAAGCGCCTTGGGCGGGTCGAGCGCAACGGTTACGAGCGGCTTCGCATCGCCGTCGGACAAGCGCTCCTCGCACGTCGCCGCACGGGAAGACGAGGTGAGTGCGAGCATCGCGAAACATGGGGCAATGACTGCAAAAACCCAAGGCCCTCGCGCTCTCATCGATGCCTCCGCGTCCGCCTTCGGAAGAGATCGCGGAACGGCGCCACAACAGGCTTGCCGGTCTCGAGCGTGACCGCGTCGAGACTCAACTTCGAAAAGAGCTTCTTGCGTTGCTCGACGCGAACGCGGTGCGCATGGCTGTAGGCTGCACGCACCGTTTGGTCGCCCGTGTCGACGACGATGGTTTCACCGGACTCAAGGTCTTCGAAGGTCGCCAGACCGACGTCGGGAATTTCACCGTCGCGCCGATCGGTGAGCACCACGGGCACGAGGTCGTGCTTCGACGCGACGAGAGAAAATGTCGACTCCCATCCTTCGTCGAGGAAGTCCGAAAGCAGGAAAAAGAGTGACCTGCGGCGTGCCACGCGCACGGCCGTCTCGAGGATTCCGCGCAGGTCGGTCGCTGCCCCCACCGCGTCGCGGGGAAGTTGCACGAGAGCCTTCGCATCGCTCGCCACGATGTCGGTGATGACGCGTAGCGCGTGCTTCTGGCCACGACGCGGGCGCACCACATGCTCCACGCGGTCGCGTCCAAGGACGAGGCCGATGCGGTCACCGCCACGCACGGAGCTGATCGCGAGGAGCGCGGCCGCTTCGAGTTGCAGCTCGTCTTTGCGGCTGCCCACCGTTCCGAAGCGAAGGGACGCGGAACGATCGAGCCCGAGGAGCACGGTCATCTCGCGCTCTTCGTCGAACACCTTCACGAAGGGTTCGTTCATGCGCGCTGAGACATTCCAGTCGATCGTGCGCACGTCGTCGCCGGGCAGGTAGTGACGAACCTCACGGAACGCGAGCCCCTGACCACGGAACCCGCTTGCGTATTGCCCCACGAGCACGTCGTTCGCGAGGCGCATGGTGCGCAGCTCGAGAGCACGTAGCGCTTGAAAGAGCTCGGACGGGACGACGCTCACAGGGGTGGCCATTCGGAGGACGATGAGAGAAACGCGAGCGGCCCAAGTTGGAAACGCGGGCCGCGGCAATACGCGGTATATTTCAAGAAATACGACTTATTCGCGGGCCACGAGCGGACCTCGCTTTGGCCGTTCGTCACGGAACCTCGATGACCTCGAAGACCCTTTTGACGATTTGGTCAGGACTTACGCCTTCGGCTTCGGCCTCGTAGGTGGGCACCACGCGATGTCGCAAGACGTCGGGGCCCACGGCCTTCACGTCCTCGGGCGTGACGTAGCCGCGGTGCCGCAGAAACGCATGACCACGCGCAGCAAGATTGAGCGCGATGGACGCGCGCGGAGAAGCGCCCCATTCAATGAGCGGAGCCAGGTCCGCAAGGCCCGCTTGCTTCGGTGTGCGCGTCGCATGGACCACGTTCACGATGTAGTCCTTCACCTTGTCGTCCATGTACAGCTG
>CAIQDA010000048.1 GCA_903870415.1 uncultured delta proteobacterium | reverse complement strand
GACGGGCCTCGTCGTCCGTTTCCGCAACATGCGCCTTACGCGAGCGGCTCGATTCGCCCGAACCATCGCACGCAAGCGCAGCTCGACGACCGCGTGAGCTCGCTCTACCGCGAATGGAAGGCGCGCTACCTCGTCGATGCGCCGAACACCTCGCCTCGCCAATCCTATGTATTCTACAACCGCGATAACAACCCCACGGGGACGACAGGTGCCGTGTCATGCTCGGAAGGTCAGGGGTACGGCATGCTCCTCGCGGCGTACATGGCGGGGAGCGACAACGCGGCTCGTGAGGATTTTAACGCACTTTCGCGCTTCTACGATGCGCACCGAAGCTCCATCGAACCGGCGCTCATGGGCTGGCAACAGGTCAAGCAAGGCGCCCAGGTCGTCAACAACCCGAACGGCGGCAACGACTCCGCAACGGACGGAGACCTCGACATCGCTTACGCGTTCTTTGTGGCCGACAACCAATGGGGATCGACCGGCGCCGTCGACTACCGCGCGAAGGGCCTCGCGATGCTTCATGGCATCTCGCACGGGCTCCTTGCAGCGAGCGATAAACATCTGCGCCTCGGCGATTGGGTGAACGAGAGCGACGCGAAGTGGGGACCGGCGACGCGCACGTCGGACTTCGTTCCAGGGCATCTTGCGGCGTTCCACGCCATCGATGGAACGCTTGGCTTTTTGCAGTCAAAAGCTACGACCGTCGCGATTGCGAACGGGCAAATGACCCGCGGCGCGGCATCGGCCACGGGCCTGCTTCCGGACTTCATGACGAAGGCGAGCGGCGCGTGGGAGCCGGTGGCGAATGGCTTCCTTGAGGGGCCGCACGACGGCGATTATCATTACAACGCGTGCCGCGTGCCATGGCGCCTCGGCACGTACGAACTCACGAGCGGAGACCGTGCACTGCACACGGGCCTGACGGCGTTGAACGCGTTCGTTCGTCGAAGCGCGAACGAGAATCCGCACAACATCAAGGCGGGCTACCGCGTCAGCACAGGCACACCGGGCGAGAGCTACGCGAACTACGAAGACCTGAGTTTTACCGCGCCATTCATCGTGAGCGCGGCGGTCGATGCGCAGAACCAAACGTGGATGAACGGCCTCTGGGACGCGGTGGCCGATGGGTTCCCAACCGCTTCAGACGTCTACTTTGGCAACTCGATTCGCCTCATCTCGCTTCTCGTCACCACGGGCAACTGGTGGGTTCCCGGTCCCTGAACGACGAATCAATCGCTTCAGAGCACGGGACCGAGGGTCGCCGTCGCCGCCACGACCTCGATGACGACGCGCTTCTTATCGCTGCCGCCGTACGTTCGACCTTCGAAGAGGTACGTCATCGCGGGCCACGACATGTCGACGACCGGCGCGCCAAACGCCTGCTCGACGCTGCGGCAGTTTGGTCCACGGTCGAGCGCCGCCAGCACAACGGAGCGACCATTCACGCAGTTGGTGACCTGGATGCGCGTGCCGCACCCGAAGCGGTCCGCATCCGCTGAAAACCACTGGAGCTGCGCTTGGCACTCGGGCCCTGAGAGGCCCGCCGCGCAGAGACCTCGGTTTCCACAAGCGAATTCGCAATTGTCCGATGGGTCCGTCACGAGGGACCCAGACGCATTGCGGTAACACCCAAACCAAGACGTCGCATAGACGCTGTTCATGGGGCGACTGGTCGTCGTATTCCCCGATAGAGCATCGCATGTGGTCGGCGCTTGGAATGGCGCAGTGGACGCCCCAGCGCAAAGCGGAGAGCGCGAGAGGCCCGCATCCGCGGCGGTCGAAGCGTCGATTGCCGTCGCCGCGTCCGAGGAAACACCGGCGGCATCGACGAGCACCACGCCCCTGCCCGCGTCGAACGAAGCGTCGCTTAGCTCGAGCGGCCCCGCGTCCGTCGATGCGTCCGCGCTCGTCGAAATGGCGGCGTTTTCCTGCGTCG
>CAIQDA010000047.1 GCA_903870415.1 uncultured delta proteobacterium | reverse complement strand
GGCCGCATCCTCGACGTGCCCGTGGGCGAAGCGCTCGTCGGTCGCGTCGTGAACGCGCTCGGCCAGCCTGTCGACGGCAAAGGCCCCATCGACACGCCGCATCGACGCCGCGTCGAAGTGAAGGCACCGGGCATCATCGCTCGTCAGCCGGTCAAGGAGCCTCTGCAAACGGGCATCAAGGCCATCGACGCCATGGTTCCGATCGGCCGCGGACAGCGCGAGCTCATCATCGGTGACCGTCAGACGGGCAAGACCGCCGTCGCGCTCGACGCCATCCTGAACCAAAAGGGTCAGGGCGTTCACTGCTTCTACGTCGCCATCGGCCAGAAGCAGTCGACCGTTGCGGCCGTCGTTGCCAAGCTCCAGCAGTTCGGCGCGATGGATTACACCACGGTCGTCATCGCCGGCCCGAGCGAAGCCGCTCCCCTGCAGTACATCGCGCCTTACACGGGCGTCACGATGGCCGAGTACTTCCGCGACAACGGCGGCCACGCTCTCTGCGTGTACGACGACCTCTCGAAGCAGGCCGTTGCGTACCGCCAGCTCTCGCTGCTCCTTCGCCGTCCACCAGGTCGCGAAGCCTACCCGGGCGACGTCTTTTACATTCACTCGCGCCTCCTCGAGCGCGCAGCCAAAATGGCCGACCGCTTCGCCGTCGTGGCGAAGGGCTCAAACTACGAAGCTCGCGGCAACGCGAAGATTCACGCCGGCGAGAACGGCAAGCACGAGGCGGAAGCCGAGCTGAAGACCAAGGGCGACGGCTTCGAGATCGTCCGCGACAAGACCTCGGGCGGATCGCTCACCGCGCTTCCGATCATCGAGACGCAAGCCGGAGACGTTTCCGCGTACATCCCGACGAACGTCATCTCGATCACCGACGGTCAGATCTTCCTCGAAACCGACCTCTTCAACTCGGGCGTTCGCCCGGCCATCAACGTCGGTCTCTCCGTGAGCCGCGTCGGTGGTTCGGCCCAAATCAAGGCCATGAAGGGCGTCGCCGGCACGCTGAAGCTCGACCTCGCGCAGTACCGCGAGAAGGCGGCCTTCAGCCAGTTTGCCTCGGACCTCGACAAGGTCACCCGTGACCAGCTCGAACGCGGCATTCGCCTCGTCGAACTTCTCAAGCAGGGTCAGTACCAGCCGCTCTCCGTCGAGAAGCAAATCGTCAGCATTTACGCAGGCACCAAGGGCTACCTCGACACGGTCGAAATCAGCGCGGTGCTTTCGTTCGAGGCTGGCCTGCTCGACTTCATCGAGTCGCGCCACGGTCAGCTCCTCGAGACGATCCGCACCAAGAAGGCCCTCGACAAGGATTCGGAAGAGACGCTCAAGGGCGCCATCGTCGAGTTCCTGAAGGCCTTCGGCGAGAAGAAGAACTGAGGCGCCGATGCCGTCCCTGAAGACCATTCGCAAGCGTATCGGAAGCGTCAAATCGACGCAGAAGATCACGCGCGCGATGAAGATGGTGGCAGGCGCCCGCCTGGCCCGTGCGCAAGCTCGGATCACGGCTCTGCGCCCCTACGCCACGAAGACGGGGCAGGTGCTCACGCAGGTCGTCTCCACGATGGAGGGCGACGAAGGCCCGATTCATCCGCTCCTTGCAGACCGTGGCGAAGCGCGCGTGCTCTTCGTGCTCGTGTCGAGCGATCGTGGACTCTGCGGCGCGTTCAACTCGAACGTGTGCCGAGCGGCCGAGCGTGCCTACCGCGAGCAACTGACAAAGTCCGAGGTCGTCGAGTTCGCGACCATCGGCAAGAAGGGCCGCGACTTCCTGCTGCGCCGGAGCATCCCTCTCGCGCATCACTTCGAGGGCATCTTCGAACGCCTCGATTCCGGGTCGCCTCAGATCGTGAGCGACTGGGTGATGGGCCGCTTCCTTCGCGAGAAGTACGACGCGGTGTTCATCGTCTTCAACGAATTCAAGAACGCCATCGCTCAGATCGTTCGCGTTCAGCCATTGCTTCCGGTTCCCCAACCCGAAGCCGTTGCCCAAGAAAACGCGTCCGGCGGCAGCAACCTGCTCTTCGAGCCGCGCAAAGACGTGGTCCTCGAGCGGCTCGTTCCTGCGTACGTCGAAGTCTCCATTCAGCGCGCTCTCCTCGACTCGAACGCCGCCGAGCACGGCGCACGCATGTCCTCCATGGACTCCGCGACGCGCAATGCCAAGCAGATGATCGGCAAGCTCACGCTCCAGTACAACCGTGCGCGCCAAGCGGCGATCACGAAGGAGCTGATGGAAATCATCGGCGGCGCCGAAGCGATCAAGAAGTAGTTCTTCTTCTCCTGCGCACGAACGCGACAGTTGCACCGGCCAGAAGCCACGCGACTGTCGCGTTTCTCTTTGGAGCAGCCCTTCCGGTCACGCGGCATCCGCACGTGCTCGTCGATGCGCTCGAGGAATTCGCGCCACCGTCGAACATCGGAACCGCTCCCGCGTCGGGCACGTCGTCCTGAATACCCAAGCTACTCTTCGCGAGCAGCCAATCGACGGCGCATACGGCCTGACCTGCGCCTGCCGCGCATTCGCGAGGTCCGCGAATGTTTGTAAGATGCAACAAAGGCTCGAACGAGTGGCCGCCGTCGTCGGAGCGTCCGGCCGCGAAACCATAGGCGTCGAGGGAGCACGCGAAGAGCGCGGAACCTGCATGATGCAAGCACCCGATCGGAACGGTGTTCACGGTCGTGAACGCGAAGTCCGTCGTGGACGCGCGAGCCAAACCTTCCTGGAACGCGCCCACCCACACGTTCGAACCATCGTCATCGAGGGCAAATCCCTGGGGCGGCGACCCGCTCCAAATCGCGCGGAAGGTCTCGCCTGCGTCGTCGCTCACGAGCACCCGGCCCGCGTCTGACCCGCTCGTGCGGACGTAGAGCCGGTCGGCGCGCCGAGGATCGATAGCGGCCAAAAAAACAGAGTGTTCACCGGTCGGGTCGAGGTCGAACGCCTTTCGCTCCCACGTTTGCCCGCCGTCGCGCGATCGCACGAACACGCCGCTGCGCACGCCTCCGCTTTCCGACTCCCCTGTGACGTAGAGGCGTTGCGGATCCGACGCGGCACGATCGAAACTTTCGACGATGACGTCGCGCGGAAGCAGCGTCGAGGTCTGTGTCCACGCTTGCGCATCGCCCACCGTCGACCAGATGGCGCTGATGTACCCAGGATCGACGCTTGGAGACGTGGGATCGTAGCTGCCCGTGAGCGCATCGAGGCTCGAGCCTTCCGCGTTCGCCATCGACACATCGACGACCACCTGTTTGTCGATCGCAGCGTCGCGCGCCCACGAGCACGTGTTCGCGTCTGCAACCGCGAGGCCATCAAAGAGTCCCGCCACGAGCTCGCCGTCCCGATGCCACACGAGCGCCGGGTCCTCGGTGCCTGCGTATCCGACCGCGCGCTCGCACACCCAGTCCCAAGTCACGCCCGCGTTGTCCGATCGCAAGAGGCCGAACGTGGTGCGCAGCGCGAGATGCGACGCATCGCCGGGGCGCGTGAGGAACTGGTTTGTTGCAGGGAAACGACCGTTCGCGCGAGCCGGAGCGCAAACGAGCGCGGCGCAAACGAGGGCGAACGCGGCAGGCGCGCGAGAGAAGAGGCTCATGGAGATTCCGTTCGTCGGGCGACGACTCGAACTTCGTCGTCGGACACAAGATGCATTGTGCAATCGAATCCGCGCGCGAGCGACTGCACCCAGCGTTCCGGCGAGACCACAAGTCCTCGAATCGCCGCACCGGAGCGGCGGTCCACGAACGCCGCGTAGTCACCTTCGACGAGAAGCACCCCTGGACCTTCGTCGGGTTGCCCCGCCCAGCGCGTGAACCAAGCGAGCGTTGGCAGCTCAAGGACGAAGACGCCGCCCAGACGAATGACGCGCGTTAGCTCGAGCGCAAGGGCCTCGAAAGCGTGCATCGATGGCGGGTGCGCCATGGTGCCGTGAAGTGCGATAGCCGCGCCGAACGTCGCGTCGTGGAAAGGCAACGGCTGCCAAAAATCTCCGCGAACGAGCACGCCATGCCTCGCCCTTCGCGCGCACATCGCGAGCATTTCTTCTGAGCAATCGATTCCTGTCGTCGAAAACCCCGCGTCGAGGAGCGTCGGCAACTCACGACCCGTGCCCACACCGAGGACGAGAGCCTCCGACGCTGGCCCGAGAACCCTGAGCAAGGCGCGCATGCGCTCCCGATGGGGCAAACCTTCAATGGCGTACACGCGGTCGTAGAACGAGGCGACCGCGTTAAAAAACGACCGCGCATCTCCGTGCGGAAGACCGCCGAGGTCACCTTGACCGCTGCTCATGGCGGGGCGTAGGTTAACACTAGGCCGTCTGCACTTCCCACCCCGCTGGTGGTTGCCGTGGCCACGAGCGGATCGATGGGCGAATACGACGAGGACAAAACCTGCGTTACGCAGATAGTTCAGCAACCTGCCCGAAAAGACGGGCCGGCGGGTAGCGACTGCCTTGTCGTGATCTACGCCGCGGACCCGAAGCAACTCGGCAAGCGCTTCGTTCTCGACCAGTCGTCCGTACGCGTGGGGCGCGGCTCCGACAACACGATCGTCATCGACGGCGACTCGGTGTCGCGGCGTCACTGCATGTTTGAGAAGCGCGGCGAGGCGTGGTGCTGCACCGACGACACGTCCACGAACGGCACGTACGTGAACGACGAGCGCGTTCCGCCGGGTGGTCGCGAACTCAAAAACGGCGACAAGATCAAGATCGGCCCAAACATCCTCAAGTACCTCTCCGGTCTCGACGTCGAGAGCCAGTACCACGAGGAAATCTACCGAATGACCATCATCGATGGTCTCACGGGCGCGCACGTGAAGCGCTACTTCCTTGAGTGCCTCGAGAAAGAGATGAACCGCGCACGGCGCCATCGTCGGCCGCTTTGCCTCGTGATGTTCGACATCGATCACTTCAAGAAAGTGAACGACCAGTACGGGCACCTCGCCGGGGATCACGTGCTCAAAGAGGTCGCGCGCATCGTCGCTGGCCGCGTTCGCCGTGACGAGATCTTCGCGCGCTACGGCGGTGAAGAGTTCGCGCTCATCCTCCCCGAGACACCGATGGAGGGCGCCCTGAACCTCGCCGAGATGTTGCGGAGCAAAGTCTCTGAATCTCCGTATCTGTTCGCGGAGCAGCCCATCAGCGTGACCATTTCGCTCGGCGTTGCGCAGCTTGGCGACGATCGCTGGACGACGTCCGACTTCATCCAAGCGTCGGACGACAAGTTGTATGTCGCCAAGCGCGGCGGTCGAAATCGCGTGGAGCACTGATGTTCAACCTCGGCCAGTCCGCGCCGCAGCTCCTGACCGAAATTCCAGGGCCGGCGAGCGAGTGGCTTGCCGAGCGCATGGTGGCGGTCGAGTGTCCTGCGTTCGAGGCGCGACGCGAGTTTCGCGAGGGCGAAAGCGGCACGTCGCAAGCCCCTGTCGTGTACGGCGACGGCCTTGGCTCGAACGTGACCGACGCCGATGGCAACGTCCTCGTTGACCTCGTGGCGGGCTTTGGCAGCGTCGCCTTTGGTCACGGGCACCCGCGCCTCGCGGAGGTTCTTCGGCGCCAGGCCGAGTCCCTTTGGGTGGCGCTTGGCGACGTCTACGCGTCGGAAGCAAAAGTCCGTCTCGCGGAGCGCCTCGCCGCGCTGATGCCGGAACCTGGCGCCCGCGTCATGCTCGGGAGCTCCGGTGCCGACGCCGTAACGGCCGCGCTCAAGACGGCCATCGCCACGACCGAAAAGCCACGCGTCATCGCGTTTCATGGCTCCTATCACGGGCTTTCGCACGGACCTCTCGCGGCCTGCGGCGCGTTCCCGAGCTTTCGAGAACCGTTCGAGCCGCAGCTCGGGCAATACGTGAGCTTTGCACCCTTTCCCGGCCTCGCAGGCGCGAGCAGTGACGAGAGCCTCGCGGCGGTGCGTGCATTCCTCATCGACCGGTCGCACGGCGCCGTCATCGTCGAACCCATCCTCGGACGTGGCGGGTGCATCGTTCCGCCTCACGGCTTTCTCGAAGAACTCCGTGCACTCTGCACTCAATACGGAGCGCTTCTCATTTGCGACGAGGTCTGGACGGGCTGCGGACGTGCCGGTTCCATGGCCATTTCGCTCTCGCGAAGCTTGCTCCCGGACATCGTTTGCCTCGGCAAAGCCCTGGGCGGCGGCTTCCCCATCAGCGCATGCATCGGTCGCGAGTCGGCGATGCAAGGCTGGGCACGTCTCGGCGGGTCGGCAGTGCACACGGCAACGCACTTCGGTCTGCCGCTCGGCTGCACCGTTGCACTCACGGCCCTCGACCTGCTGAGCGAAGACGACTTGTTCGCGCGGTCGGAAACGGTCGGCACCTGGTTCATGCTCGAACTTCGCGAGGCGCTCGTGGGCCTCGGCGTGAAGCGAATCGACGGCCGCGGCATGATGATCGGCGTCGAGCTCGATGGCGGTGCGGCCCGCGCCCTCGCGGTCTCACGTCGCGTCTTGTCGAACGGATGGATCGTCCTCACGGGCGGCGTCGACGGTGCCACCATCACACTCACGCCGGCGCTCACCATCAACCAAGACCTCCTCGAAAGCTTCGTGGCGACCCTCGCGAGCGCCCTTCGCGCTGAAAAGTGGTAGCTCGCGCCCCATGGGCGTTGATGCGTTTTCCCTAGCGGCGAGCGATGCGCTTCACGCGCGTGCCGCGGCTTTCGTCGAGGCGTTCGAACGAGACCTCCCCGCGCCGGAACCTTTCGACAGGCTTGCATGCGACCTCGTTCGGCATCAGGCAGCCTCGGGCTATGCGCGCCTTGCCGCCTCGCATGGACGCGATCTCGCGGCTCTCGCGCGCGCGTCTGAGATTCCCGCCATTCCCACCGACGCGTTCAAACACGCACGCATCGCAGCGCATCCGCCCGCTCTCGACACGGCGATCTTTCGCACCTCTGGGACAACTCTTGGAGCCCGCGGCACCCATGCGCTTCGCCACACGAACACCTACGATCGCGCCGCGATTGCGTTCGCGCGCCGTGCGCTGGCGCCGCACTTGGGCGAGCGTTTTCCTGTGCTCGTTCTCGGACCTTCGCCCGCCGAGCTCGCGGATTCGTCGCTGACGCACATGCTTGCGACCTTCGTGCGTGAGTTCGATGGCCACGCGCGGCCCGAAGAACGGTTTTTTCTCCGCGACGAAACGATCGATCTCGCCGCGTTCGACGAAGTGCTCGCGCGGGCTGTGCTGAGTCAAACGCCCGTGTTCCTCGCGGGCACGTCGTTCGCGTTCGTGCATCTCCTCGACGCGCTTGACGACGCTCCCCTCGCCCTCCCCGCGCGCAGCATCGTCATGCAAACAGGCGGCTTCAAAGGGCGCTCCCGCGTGGTCGAGGCCACGGAACTGCGCACGCTGTTGGCGAACGCGTTCCAAGTTCCCGAGCGAGCCATCATCGCCGAGTACGGCATGACGGAACTCTCGAGTCAGGGCTGGGAGAGCCCGCTTTTTTCCTCGACCGGCGCACACGGCTCCTTCGAAGTTCCCCCGTGGATGCGCGTCGATGCCGTGTCGCCCGACACGCTCGACGTCCTGCCAGAAGGAACGCAGGGACTCGCGCGCATCACGGATCTGATGAACGTCGACAGCGCGGTGGTCGTTCAAACGGCCGACCTCGTCACCTCGCACGGGACCCATTTCACGCTCCATGGGCGGGCGCCTGGGGCAACGCCACGTGGCTGCTCGCTCGCGATCGACGAGATTCTCGGCGGGCGATGAACCCGTCATCACTTGGTGCCGTCTGCACACTTTCTTCGCCGGTCGCACGCGTAGCGTTGCTCGTGGACGCCGCGAAGCGTCTCGTTTGCGACGCCGCGGGAGCCTTTGATCCACCCGCAGACCTCGTCGACGAACTCGCAGTCGCGAGCAACCTGCACACGGCGAGCGTGCGATGGGCGCTCGAACACTCCCTCGAGTGGAACGCCGATGCCGCCATGTGCGAAGCGCTCGTGGCGAACGCTGGCCCAAGGCATGTTGGCGGACCGCTTCTCGTCGTGCTTTCCGCGAACGTGACCACGGGCGCACTGCGAGCGCTCGCGTGTGCCGTGGCCCGGTCAAGCAACGTGCTCGTGTATCCGTCATCGCGCGACGCGGTGCTTGCATCCCATCTTGTGCATCATGCAGCTTTCTCCGGTCTTCGTCTCGTCGAGTCCCGCGATGACCTTCCGTGGAGCGACCCGTCCGCGCGCGTCGTCTTGTACGCGTCCGAGGCCACCGCCGACGAGGTACGAAAACGCGCGACCGGCCCCGTCGAGGTCCATGGTCCAGGCCTTGGGCTTGCCCTGCTCACCGACGACGATGAGGTTGACGCGATGGGGCGACTGGCGATCGATGTGGCGGCCTTCGATCAACGAGGATGTCTCTCTCCGCGTTTTGCCCTGCACGTGGGTTCTCCCGAGCACGGCGAGCGCCTGGGTCACGCGCTCTTCGAAAAGCTTTCAGCGCTGGCCGTCGATCGCCCACGCGGGACTCTCGACGAGGGCGATCGTCATGCGCATGCACTCTACATCCAAACAGCACGCCTGCTTGGTCGGGTGTGGACAGGGCCTGGCGCGACGGTCGTTCATGTTGCGGAGGCGGCGTCGCTCGTGCCGGCGCCCGTCGGTCGCGTGCTGCCTATCCACACGGTGTCGTCCTGGGCCGAAGCTGAGCGCATTCTCGCGCCGCTCGCTCCGCTCGTTTCCGCTGTCGGCGCGGCGAGTGAAGCGGTTCGGACGGGCTTTTTGCGCGACCATTTGCTGCGTCGCAGCGACCTCGGTTTCATGCAGCGACCGACCTTTGACGGGTCCGTCGACCAGCGCCCGCATGGACCCGAACGCCTCGATTCGCGGTAGGTTGCCCGAGCGATGGACGACCTGAGGAGCGAGCTGGCGGACCTGGTCCGCGCCGTACACGCCTACGTGGCCTGGCACGGTGAAGGTGGCACCGTGGGGTTTCCTCGCGAGGCTGTACGCCCGCAAACGACGCCACGGCACGAGACCGCCCACGCCGCGCCTCCGCCGATGCCCGCCCCCGCGGCGCAAGCGCCCGAGTTTAGTCCATTCGCGGCTCCCTCTGCCGCACCTCCGAACCCCTTCAACGAGCCCGATCCCGTGCCCCGCGTCACGAAGCCCCGCATCCCCGTTCCCAAGCCGCCTCCGCCCGGAGAACCCCGCGACAGGCACGTGCATCTTCCCCGCATCGAGGCGGAAGTTTCAAACTGCACAAAGTGTAGACTGCACGAAACTCGAACGAACACGGTCTTCTTTCGTGGCAACCCGAACGCGCAGCTCGTCTTCGTGGGCGAGGGTCCCGGCGCCGATGAGGACGCGAGCGGAAAGCCTTTCGTCGGACGCGCAGGGCAGCTCCTCGACAAGATGATCGGCGCGATGGGGCTCGTTCCCGAGAGCGACGTCTACATTTGCAACATCGTGAAGTGCCGCCCGCCGGACAATCGCAGGCCGGAGCCCGATGAAGTCGCCGCGTGCATTCCCTACCTGCACGAGCAACTCGACCTCGTGTCGCCGAAGGTCATCGTTGCGCTCGGCAACACGGCCCTCGCCGCGCTCCTCGGCACGGCCATGCCCATCACCAAGGTGCGCGGCACCTGGAAGCTTTACCGCGGCACCACGATGCTCATGCCGACCTACCACCCGAGCTTTCTCCTTCGGCCCACGAGCAACCCCGTCGAGTCGAAACGTCAGGCGTGGGAAGACTTGCAGAGCGTCATGAAGGAGCTCGGGCTCGAGGTTCCTCAGAAGCGCTGAAGCAGGTTCTTGCAGCCGCCGCGAGTGACCGCCTCTTGCGTGTAGGATGCAGCCAAGTCTTCGTGACCCCATAAACGCTCGATACGTGCAAGCTTCACGTAGTCGCAAGCATCGGCCTCTTGGGCGGCCTGCTTCGTTCGAAGATGGGTCCACCTGTCACGCGCTCGTGGCTCCCACGTCCGCAGGAAAAACTCCCTCGCCCGACTCGCCGCATGCGCCGACTCCCGGGTCTCAGGAACCATGAGCGCGGGACCGAGTCCGGCGACGGCGACGACGAGCGCGAGGGCCGTGCGAGCGACGCGCTGAGGAACGCGATCGCCGCCTTTCAGCGCGAGCGGCACGAGCGAGGCGAGCACGAGCGCGCCAAGAATGATGAAGTAGCCCGTGAGGCCGGGAGCGCCGAGAACCTCGCCCACGTGGTGTGGAACAAGGGCCGCAACCAAGAGCGGCACCACGATGTCCGGTACGGGGCGAACGACGTCTTCGGGGATCGAACTCACGAGCACGCCAAGGACGCCGAGGGTCGCAACACTCGCGATCGCAAGACCCGAGGCCACCGCGCGGGCCCACAAGCGAGCGTACGTGCCTCGCGATGCAAACGCCTCGAGACCGATGAGGGCCATGAGCCCCATGAACGGAGGTGCCGCGCCAAAGAAGCGTGGGCCGATCGTCCACCCGCCGCGCCAGCTCACGAACGCGCTCACCGCGAGCCACAGCGGGAGCATCACCGCGCATGCGCCAAGCAGGTGCCCGCGCCATCGTCGCTCGAACGCGCGCGACGAAAGCAAGACGAGCGGAAGGGCCGCGAGCGCGAGAACCATGAACGGACTCGTGCCGAAAAAGCCGAACGTCGTGTTGAACGAGAGTTCGCGCAACGCCACCGGGTCAGGCAGCGTGATGCCGAAGAGCCCCTTCGCGTGGGCCGCCGCGAACTCAGGGTTTTCGCACATTTTGTGACCAGGCGTGAGCGGATTGCCGTACGCGCGCCACTGGTAAAACATGAGCAGCGAAGCCTGCGTCGCCGCCCCGAGAGCGAAGATGCCAACGGCCCTGACTCGGCGCATGCGCCAGGCCGCGAGAAGCGCGAGCGCCGCGGACATCGGAAGCGCGTGGTACTCAAAGAGCGTCGCAAGGCCCGCACACACGCCCGCCAAAAAAGGTCGCGCCTCACGCGAGGGCTTCGCGGGCGATGACCGGAAGATGAGCGCGAACGATGCAAAGGTCGCCCACGCCACCGGCGCATGGCTTGCGAAAAGGTTCGCGGACGCGAGGTGATTGGTGCCAAGCCCCACGGCCACAAGTGTCGCGAGGCGCAGCACGCCGTCGCGGGAAATGCGCCGCAGCCAACGCTCAAAAAGCAGGAGCCCAACGAGACAAGGAAGCTGCACGGTCGCGAAACGCAGGGCCCACACCGTGCCACGCAGCCAGCGCTCGTGAGCCTGCGCAGACGATTGGCGCGACGGTCGCTCGAGGCCAAACGCCGGAGCCACCGAGCGGTAGGCCGCGTACACCGGCACGCCGAGGTAACTGATCGCCGGAGCCTTCACCGAGTAGTGGTGCAACACGCCGAACTTGTCGGGCGCGATCGCCATGTCGCTCGTCCACCCGTATTCCTCGACGACTTCGTCAATCGCGAAGGTGTGGTGGTCGACCATCGCCATCGTCATGTAGACGCGAACGTTCTCGTTCGGGTTGTTGACGCGGTGAAGGAACGGGAACACGCACGTGAATACGACGAGGAAAAGTGCACGTAAAACGTTCAACGACGCGCGCGAGGCATCGCTCACCCGCACGCGACCTTCACGAACGAGCATGCGCCCCATCCGTCAGCGCCAGACGAGAACCCGCGACAGGTGCAGGAACGTACGGCGCGGCACCGACAAGCGAACGAAGCGCATGTCGGTCGGGTTGATCGTCGCTGTCCATTCGCTGAACGAGTCGCTTCGGCGCGCGAGCTCAAGCCACGTGTCGCCATCCATGCTCGACTCGATCACGAGAGGCACCGCTCGCTCACCGCAGCAGTCCGGACGGTTCTTCACGTCGATGGACTTCACGCGTGTCACCGCGCCGAGGTCGATCTTCACCCAAGGGTGATCTTCCTCGCGCGTGTGAAAAAACGTGTCGAACTCGATGGGCGTGTTCGCCTTGCCCGAGGCGGAAAATGGCTCGTACGCGGAACTCGCCGTGAACGGCTTTCCGGTCGCGAGGTCGGCCTTCGCGGTGAGGCGACGAAACGCCATGGTCCCGCCCGCAAGAACCACCATCGCGGCGCACATGACCGTGACGAAGCGCATGCGACGCTGACCCTCGAGACGTCGAACACGTGTCCAGGGCTCTCGCGCGTCGGCGACGGCCGCACGAACGAACGCGCGACAGACCGCCACGCGATCGTCGATCTCTGGGACGCTCAGCCCGTCGAGCGCACTGGCGCGGCCCGAATTCAGCCACCGAAGCACGTCGTCAACGGTCGCGCCTTCGGGGGCAAAACGCTCGAGCGAAGACGCCCCTGTCTCCGCGAGGGCCGCGAGGGCGGAGTCGAGAGTCGACGACGGTGCGAGATGAGCCTTGGCCACGAGAACCACGCGCAGTGCCTCGGCCAAGAGGAGCAAGATCGCATCGTTCGGGTCGCCGCTCGCGAATTCTTCCGGTGGCTCAAGGGCGAGCTCGACAACCTCAAGGTGCGACGCCGCCTTCGCCAGCGCCTCGCCGAACGCCTTCTGCGGAAGCGCAGCACGTGCCGCTTCAAGCGACGCTGCACGTGTGAACCACTCGAGAGCGCGTGGAGCGGTGGAAGCACCCTCGTCCGTCATGGGAGCCGGGCTAGCAACTCACCATGAACGTGTCGAGGCTCGCTCGGCTGCCATCCTGGTTTTTGCCGACCCGATGGTCAGCGACGCCTTTCGCATCGCGTTCGAGAGCACCGTGCTATCCGCCCGCCCATGGGTCGTCCGACGCTGAGCCTCGTCATCCCGGTGTTCAACGAACAAGAGGTTCTGCCGATGCTTCACGAGCGTCTGCAAGGCTTCCTCGCGACGCTGAATCTTCCGACCGAAGTTGTCTTCATCAACGACGGGTCGAAGGACCGCACCTTCGAGATGCTGCAGAAGCTCGCGAAAGATGAGCCGCGCTACAAGGTGCTCTCGTTTGCCCGCAATTTCGGCCACCAAGTGGCGATCACCGCGGGCCTTGATTACGCCCGCGGCGAGGCCGTCGTCGTCATGGACGCGGACCTCCAAGACCCGCCCGAGGTCGTCCTTCAGATGGTTGAGAAGTGGCGCGAAGGCTTTGACGTCGTCTACGGCCGCCGCCAGCACCGCGAAGCGGAGACGTGGTTCAAGCTCGTCACCGCAAAGATTTTCTATCGCTTCTTCGCCGCAATGGTCCCCATCGAGGTGCCCCTCGATACGGGCGACTTCCGCCTCATGAGTCGTCGCGTGGTCGTGGCGCTGCGTGCGCTCAAAGAGACCCATCGCTTCGTGCGCGGCATGGTCGCGTGGATAGGCTTCAATCAGACCGCGGTGCTCTACGACCGTGCGGGTCGCGCCGCCGGAGAGACGAAGTACCCACTCAAGAAGATGCTCAAGTTCGCCGCCGACGGCATCACGTCGTTCAGCATTTTGCCCCTGCGCGCGTCGAGCTACTTGGGCCTGCTCATCAGCGTACTCAGCGTCGGAATGGCGGTGTGGGCGATGATCGCGCACTTCGTGTATCATGCAACCGTCCCCGGCTGGACGGCCTCCATCGTGACGACCTCGCTCCTCGCAGCGGTGCAGCTCATGATGATCGGCATCCTCGGCGAGTACGTGGGCCGCATCTACGAGCAGGTGAAGGGTCGCCCGCTGTACCTCGTTGGCGAGGTTCTCAACATGAGCCGCAACGCCGACAACGACGACCTCGATGACCCCGCCGACACGCCTTCCTGAGTC
>CAIQDA010000046.1 GCA_903870415.1 uncultured delta proteobacterium | reverse complement strand
CTCGAGAGCGAGCGGCGACGGAATCGACCCCTGCACCACCATGGGCCCATCATTCGCGCTTCGGGGAGAGCCGTCAATCGTCGGCGAATTCGCTCACGTCGCCGATGCCCGCGCGAAGCACCACCGCCGGTGCGCAGGTGAGGTCGATGACGCTCGTTTGCACCTTCTGCACATCGCCGCCGTCGAGCACGAGGGTGAGCCCGGGGTAGCGCGCGTCCACTTCGCCTGCGTCGACCATGGGGTCGCCTGACTCATCGATGGCCGTCGCCGTGATGAGTGGGCGCCCAAGTTCGCGCGCGATGGCCAAGGGCACCGCGTGGTTTGGCACGCGAATCCCAACGGTTTGACGCTTGGTCTGCGCAATCTTCGGAATCTCGCGCGTGGCCTGCAACACGAAAACATAGGGCCCAGGCAAGAAGCGACGGAGCACGCGGTAGTGCTGATTCTCAACGACCGCGTAGCGCGCGATGTCGCCGAGGTCGGGGCAGAGAAACGTGAAGAGGTGCTTCTTGTCGAGGTTGCGAAGGGCACAAAGCTTCTCGAAACCCTTGCGGCTTGAGATGTCGCAGCCGAGCGCATACGCCGTATCGGTTGGGTATGCGATCACGCCATCGCGCTCCAGCGCATCGACCGCGCGACGAATCACGCGGGGCTCTGGGTTTTGGCCGTTGATCGCAACTTGCATCGCCGCGGGCGACTAGCGCCTTTTCCTCCGGCCGTCGCTCGTTGCAGCGGGAGACCGGCTTGCCGCGCGCCGCCCATGCTTGCGCGACTTCGTTGGGACGTGGCATCCGCGGTAAGGTGGCACCGCCATGCCGCTCGACGACTTGCCGCTCCCGTTTCTTCGTGTCGTCGCGGTGCTCTTCGGTCTTGCCTGGGGAAGCTTCGCGACGGTGGCCATTGCACGCATTCCGGAAGGCCAGAGCGTCGTCGTGCCCGGGTCACGGTGCGACGCCTGCGGAGCGCCCATTCCAGCGTGGAAGAACGTGCCTGTGCTCGCGTGGATTCTTCTTCGCGGGCGAGCATCGTGCTGCGGCGCGCCGATTCCGGTGCGTGTTCCGGTGGTCGAGGCGCTCGGCGGGGCCATGGCGTACCTGGCGTTTACCCGCGCGACCGAAGGCGGCGTCACGCCCGCGCATCTCGCGCTTGCGGCGCTCACCTTCGCCGCCGCGCTCACCGCCGTGGTGCTCACGTTCATCGACCTCGACTACCTCTACCTGCCCGACGGCGGCGTGCTCACGCTTGCGGCGATTGGGGTGCTCTCGCTGCCGCTGCGTGCCGTGCCGTGGCAGGAGGCGGCGATCGGTGCGGTGGCTGGCTACGCCGTCGTCTACGTGCCGTTTATCTGGCTCTACGAGCGGCTGCGCGGATTCCCTGGAATGGGCCTCGGCGACGCCAAATTGCTCGCGGCCATCGGCCTTTGGTTCGGCTGGATTGGCGCGCTCTTCGCCCTCGTGCTTGCGGCGGTCCAGGGAACAATCGTTGCACTATGCACATTTGTGGCCGCAGGACGAATCGCGGAGCCCGAGGCGGTCGTGCGCGAGCGTGAGGAGCTGCGTGCGATGGCGGCGGCGGGAGACGAAGAAGCGAAAGAGGCTCTGCGTCTCGACCCGCTGGCGGACGAGCCCGAAGAAGGTCTTCGCCACGCGCGCATCGCGTTCGGACCGTTTCTTTGCGTCGCGTTTCTCGAGTGGCTCTTCGCGGAAGAGTGGATTCTCGCGTGGCTCATGCCGCGGTGATGTAGCGCGCGATGCGGCGATGCGACGATGCGACGATGGTCAGCGGTGGCCAGGCGGCGTCTTCGCGGCCCATGCGGCGAGCGATGCGCAGGAACTCGTCGACGCGGCGTGCCCGTTTTCAAACGTCGCCGGTCCTGCCAAGACGACCAGATCGCGGCGAGACGAGGCCCAGGCGAGGGGCCCGGCGCGCGGTCTCTCGACGCATCGAAATGCGCCCACGGCTCGTGCGCGACCGAAGCGCGCGACGAGTTCACGGGTCATCCGGTTCCCTGCCCGTTCGGCCTGCGCGGACGCGTCTTCGTCCCAGCGAATGCGCAGCCGAAGTGCGCGCTCGCTCCCGCGACCAAAGAGCTCGGTGCGACCGTTTCCCCAGCCTCGCGCAAAGGAGCGCGCCACCTCGAACTCGACGAAGGCCGAGAACCAATCGCGGACGTCGAGCTCACCGGCGACCGACGCTTCAAGCAAGTCGAAGCCGGCGGGCGCGACAGGTTGCGTGGACAACGAGACGGGCGCTTCCCGTGACGCGAACTTCTCGACGTGCAGCAACTGCTCGGTGCTTCGTGGCGGCGATGCCCAAGCTGCGTTCACCGCAGGCCAGCCACCGACACTATACAGCGACCATACGAAACGAAGCCCTTCCACATACGGGTCTACGAGCGCGTCGGCCACCGCGCTCGGTACGCGCGCCCCGACCTGTCGCCGGTTGGTTTCGCGCATGAGCGACGTGAAGTCCTCGACGAACGTGCTCGGAAGCCCCTCGCCGCGACTCGTGTCGAGGAGCATTGCCAGCGTCGCATCGCCTTCGCCAAGCGCGTGAATCGCCGCGGTCTCATCGCCACCATCGGGTCGCCATTCGACCCGGCGCCCCAAGTCAAAATGCTCGTCCTGGATCGCGTGCACGATCTCATGCACGAGAACGGTGTGTTCATCGGCGGAGCCCTCGGACGAAACGCCATCGTCGACGACGTAGAGCGCCTTTTCGCGAGGGACGTAGAGGCCCGCGACTTGCGAGCCAAGCATGCCGAATACAAGGTCGAGGTAGTTCTCGTCTGGGTCGATGACCGAGAGAAGTTTTTGTGCGCTCTCCTCGTGTGCCAGCACCTCCGCGGGAAGCTCGCGCGCGACCTGCTCGCGAACGACGCGCTCCATTTCCGCGCGGTCCACGTGCCGCGACTCGAACGTGCCATTCGAGGTGAGTCCGCGAGCGTCGACAGCCGAGGCTACGGCGCGTGCGAGATGACGGCTGCGTGGCGTGGGCGCAGGCGCGATGCGAGCGGGAGACGAGGCAATTGGCTGCAACGGCTCAACGAGGGTGGCTCGTTCGGCGACGTCAATCGCGCGTGGGGCGGGGACTGCACATGCGCCCAAAAACGCCCCGGCCAGGGCCAAGGCGATGGGTGCCGTCGGTCGAATCACATCACCTCGGCGCACGCGTTCTTGATGCCATCGATGGCGTCTTTGTAGCTCGGCGCACGAAAGATAGCGTTGCCCGCCACGAGAACGTCTGCGCCCGCCGCTGCGACTTGTGCAGCCGTATCGGGGACGATGCCGCCGTCGATCTCGATGAGCGTAGGAAGCCCGAGCCGATCGATCTGCGCGCGGAGTCGGCGAACTTTATGGACCGTCTGCGCGATGAACTTTTGTCCGCCGAAGCCTGGGTTCACACTCATCAGCAGGACGAGATCGCAGAGCGGAAGAAGGTGCTCGATGGTGCTCTCGTGCGTGCCCGGATTGAGGACGAGGCCCGCCTTCTTGCCGAGTGAGCGAATCTGTTCGAGGTTGCGGTGCAAGTGTGGGCAGGCTTCCGCGTGAACCGTGATGAGGTCGGCGCCGGCCTTCGCAAACGCCTCGACGTACTTTTCGGGCTCGACGATCATCAGGTGCACGTCGAGCGGCTTCGACGTCGCTTTGCGTACCGCTTCGACGATGATGGGTCCGAGCGTGATGTTCGGGACGAAACGACCGTCCATGACATCGACGTGGATCCAGTCGGCGCCTGCTTCGTCGACGGCGCGCACGTCGTCGGCGAGGCGACCGAAGTCGGAGGACAGGATGGACGGAGCAACGAGCACGGGTCGCTTCATGGCCCCTCGCTCGTTCACGACGGCGCGGTGCGCAAGAAAATAGCGCAAGAGGTTCGCGTTCTCAGGGATGCCAACCGCGTGTTCGCAGTGCTACGATTCTTCTCGTGGGTTACGCGACCAGGCGCATCACCAAGGACGACTTCGATCGCATCGTGATGGTCATTGACCACTGGTGGGGCGGCCCTATCAGCACGCTGGCGCACCCGATTTTCTTCTACGAACTGGGCCGCTTCGCGCGCGTGGTCGTGGACGAAAGCGATGAGCTCGTTGGCTTCCTTCTCGGGTTCGTGGCGGAAGAATCCGAGCTCACCGGGTACGTGCATCTCGTCGGAATCAATCCCGAGCATCGGCGGCAGGGCGTGGCGCGCACGCTTTACCAAGAGTTCACGCGCGACTGCGAACAAGGGGGCTGCGTGCGAATGAAGGCCATCACCACACCGGGCAACGAGCCATCGATTTCCTTTCACGCGGCCCTCGGCTGGAGCGTGGACGTGCTCGACGCCTACGCAGGTCCGGGGCGTCGCCGCGTCGTGTTCACCAAGGCGCTTACGCCGCTGACAGTTGGATCGTGACCCGCATGATCGAATGCGTCGAAACGCCTGTTCCGTCGTCGATGCTCGGGCCTGTCGCCAGCGTCGAAGAGCTTCGCGAGTGTGCGTTGTGCGGTGGCCTCGATGAACCCGCGTTGCTCTGGCTCGCCGAGCACATGGAGCGCATCGAACTTCCCGAAGGCGGAATCATCTTTCACGAGGGCGACCCGGCGCGGGAGCTGTACCTCGTCGTCGATGGCGAAGTGGAGCTGTGGAAGCGCTCCGCAGACGAGGACGAATCGAAGGAGCGCGGCGAGCGCATCAACATGATCCACGCCAAGAGCATCCTCGGAGGCTCGTCGGTCATCGACATGCAGGGACGTCTCGCCACCGCGCGGGCAGCCACCCCCGTTGTGCTTTTGCGCCTCTCGTGCCGTGCGATGACGCAGCTCTACCGCGAGGACCTTCGCAGCTACACGATGGTGGTCTTGAACATCGCGCGCGACCTGAGTCGCCGCTTGCGGAACGTGAACTCGCTTGCCGCAACCCTCGCGGCGCATGCCCGCGGGGGGGCCGAGAGGCACGATTGACGACCCGCTACGGCGCGTGCTAATCTTCGGGTAGTGGGCGGTGTTTATCGCCTGACGGGGGTGTGCCGGCTGACCGGCGTTCCCTCGAACGCGAGGACCGATGGCGACGGCAAAAAAGAAGGCGTCCGCAGCGAGCGCGGGCTCGAAGGCGAAGGACAAGGCCAAGGCGGAAACGCCGAAGAGCAAAGTCGTGTCCAAAGCGGCTCCCGCGAAAGCCGGGAAGAAAGCTGCGAAACCCGCGAAGGCTGTGAAGCCTGCCGCGAAACCTGCAAAGGCTGCGAAGCCTGCCGCGAAACCCGCAAAGGCTGTGAAGCCTGCCGCGAAACCCGCAAAGGCTGTGAAGCCTGCTGCGAAGCCGGCGAAGGCTGTGAAGCCCGCGAAGGCGCCTGCGAAGGGCACCTCGAAAGCCAGCAAGGCCGTGGCGAAGCCCGTGAAGGCCGCACCGGCGAAGGTCGCTGGAAAGCCCAAGAAAGCGGAGGCTCCCAAGGCCGCCCCGTCCGCGAAGCCTATGAAGGCCCCGAAGGCCGTCCCGTCCGCGAAGCCTATGTCCGCGAAGCCGATGAAGGTTGCTCCGGCGGTGAAGCCCGCGAAGGAGTTGCCCGCGCCTGCCCCGAGCAGGTCCGCGAAGCCTGCGCTCGCGTCGGTGCCGGTCGCGAAGAAGTCGCGAAAGTCCGTTCCTGCGGTGCCCCCAAGCCGCAAGTCCGTTTCGCGCCTGCCGACGCTGCGAAGCCTCGTGTCGTCGTCCTCGGCTGCCGCCAAGCCCGAACCTGTGACGTTCAAGGTTCACGACTTGGCCGTGCACCCGAGCCACGGCGTAGGCGAGGTCGTGGCCATCGAGCAAAAGGCCATCGGCGGCGGTCCTTCGACCGAGTTCTACGTGCTCCTCGTTCAGGGCGGCTCGAAGGTCATCGTTCCGGTGAGGTCGGCGCAAGCGCTCGGACTCCGCCAAGTGATGACGGCCGACGAAGCCGACGCGATCCTCGACACCATTCGCAGCAAAGAAGTCGCCGTGAAGGTCGAGCCTTGGTCGCGACGCTTCCGCATCTACCAAGAGATGGTGAAGAGCAAGTCGCTCCACGAAGTGGCCAAGGTCATGCGTGACATGCACCGGCTGCGTGGTTCAAAGAACCTCTCCTTCGGCGAACAAAACCTGCTCGACAAGGCGAAGGGGCTGCTCCTTCGCGAACTGTCGCTCGCCAAGCGCGTGTCGGAGTCGGACCTCGAAGGTCAGCTCGAAGCGGCGCTCGCGTCCTAACTTCGGCGCCACACGTCGACACCCGGGTCGGGCCTTTGCAGGCTCGGCCCGTTTGTCTTTTTGTGGTGGGCGTGGGCCGCGAAGCCCCCCCCCCGAGCCGCGCGCAGATCAGCCGAGGGCTTCTTTGACCGCGTCGACGTTCGCGGGAAGAACGATGGGCTGGTTGCGCAGGCGCGAGTCGAGTTCGGGGAACGCCTTCTCGTGGTACCCGAGCTTGAACTCGGTGAACTTGAGTCCGTTTGCCGTCGACACGACGATGACCCGCTCGTTCGCTTTGATGATGCCCTTTTCGCGGGCTTTGAAGACGCAGGCGAGGGCGACGCCGGTGTGGGGGCACGTGTAAAGCCCGGTGCGATCGGCGCGGGCACACGCGTCCGCGAGCTCTTGCTCCGAGGCCTGTTCAACGACGCCGTTCATGGCCTTGAGCGCTCGCATCGCACGCGGGGCGCTGACGGGATTGCCAATCTGGATGGCGCTCGCGTGGCTCTTCTGCGCGGCGATGGGGCTGACCTCTTCGGTGCCCGCGACGAAGGCCCGGTACATGGGGTTCGCGTTTGCGGCCTGAGCGACGAGCAGCCGCGGCATGCGCTGAATGACCCCAAGCTCGCGCATCATTTCAAAGCCCGCGTGGAGCGCCGATGCGTTGCCAAGGTTGCCCGAGGGAATCACGACCCAGTCGGGAACTTGCCAGTCAAACTGCTGGGTCATCTCGATGGCGACGGTCTTCTGGCCCTCGATGCGGAGCGGGTTCATCGAGTTGGCGAGGTAGATGAGTCCCTCGGCGGCGAGCTTCTGGATGATCTCCATGCAGCCGTCGAAGTCGGTCTCGAGTTCAAGAACCTTGGCGCCGTGCGCGAGTGGCTGCACGAGCTGCGCGGTCGAAACTTTGCCCTTGGGGAGCAGCACGACGACCGGAAGGCCCGCAGCAGCGCCATAGGCCGCGAGGGCCGCGGACGTGTCGCCGGTGGACGCGCAAGCGATGGCGCGGGGGGCCAGGTCGCCGATCTTCATCGCGTGTCGCACGACGGACACGAGCACCGTCATGCCGAGATCTTTGAACGACCCGGTGTGGGCGTTGCCGCATTGCTTGATCCACAGGTCGGGCAGGCCGATCTCTTTGCCGAGGCGCTCGGCCCAAAAGAGGTTCGTTCCGCCTTCGCCCGTCGAGACGATTGCGTCGTCGGTGACCTCGGGCATGACCCACTCGCGCTTGCCCCAAACGCCGCTGCCGTAGGGCCAAGACGTGCGCATGTAGCGTTCTTCGAACGTGCGCATCCACGCGGCAGCACTGCGATCGCGCAGCGCGTTCATGTCGTGCTTCACCTCGAGGAGGCCTCCGCACGTGGGGCAACGGTAGAGGGCCTTCGTGACAGGGTAAGACCCTTCGCAGCCGGCGAAACACTGAAACTTGGCGCTGTAGTGGGGCATGGACGAACTCCGCGAAACGGCCCGCACCCTAGCTTGCTCCTCGGGCTCCGCCACGCGTCTTTTTCGCTGAGCGCGTCAGACGGGCGGTTGGCAGCGCGGCGCGTTTGGACTTGCGTGTGACGACGGAATGCAGCGCCATCCCGCCGCTTCGCGTGAGCAGTCGTCGTTCGAGCAGCAAACGTCCGTGCACTTTCCGAGAACGGAGTCGCACTGATTCGAGAAGCAGTCTCCGTCGACGGTGCAGGCCTCACCGATGCGCTTGCCCGTCGCGTTCGCTCCTTCGCGGCAGCTCGCGACCACCGACGATGAACCGTCGGGGCGCTCGTAGCTGCAGCGCAGGCGGTAGACCGAAATCAGAAGCACCGTCGCGGTGCCGCACGCGCTCGAAGAACAGCACGGGGCCATGCAGAGCTCGGGGTCGATGAGCGAGGGCCCCACCTTTCGGCAAACGCCGCTCGCGCAATCGCTCGACGTTGCACACGTGTGGCCCGGCGACGTGCTCGCGGTGCTGCTCGTCGCTTGGCAGTGAAGGCCGTCTTCCTGCGACGACCCGGCGGTGACCGCTGAAACGGCGCAGCGACGGCCGCTTCCACAAGACGAGTCCGTGCAACATGCATCGGTACACGCGCCCCCGTCGCAACGGCCGCTTCGGCACGCGGCGGGACTCGAGCAGCTCTCGCCGACGCTCTCTGTTCCAACGGACGGGATTCCGAGGACGGACGCCTTCACGCAGTAGCGGCCGCCGGTGCCTGCAGACGCGCACACGAGGCCCGCGGCGCAGTCGGTCGATGAACAGCACGTGCGCGTGCAAAAACGCTCGGATTCTATCCAAGCCGCAGGGACGACTCCCGCCCCGGCGCAAAGGCCTCCGGCGCACGCCGAGTCACCGGTGCACGCTCCGCCCTCGGCGATACTCGCGCCCGCGACGCAGCGGTTTCTCTTGTCGTCGCAAACGCTCGGCGCGGGGCAATTCTGTGGCGAGCACCTGTACACGTCTGGCGCAGGCCCACTGTCGATGACCTCGCCGCCGTCAGTGACTTCGCAGCGCCCGTTGATGCACGCGCCATTGCCGCAGAGTGACCCGTCGTCGACGACGCCGTTGCAGTCTTCATCGACACCGTCGCACGCGAGCTCTGACGCCTGGCACGTGGCGCACGAAGCCGCAGCGGTGCAGTAGGACCCCGCCGCGCAAACATTCTCGCCCTGCGGTGTGCAGGCGAACGAGGGAAGCTCCGCCGGAACGATGGCCGTGCACGCGGCGATGGTGAGCGCCGCGACGAGCGTGAAAAGGGCCCGACGAATCATCGCGAAGCCTCCGCAGCGTGGGTCGCGACCGGCACCGAATCGCGTGCAAAATACACAATAGCCGAACCCGCCACACCGAGTGCCGCGAGGACCCAGCTTGCGTCAGCGCCCATCGCATACGCGTGGGCGTCGTTCGAGCGCGCGACAAGATCGTCGTACGTGCCATCGCGCCCCGTGACGAAACCCGACGGACGCGTCGAGAGCGCGAGCGAACCGAAGATGGCGCCCGAAAGCGCTGCAACCCCCGCGCCCGCAAGAGGACCCCAGACCCATGCATCGAACGCGCGTTCACGTTCCACCTCAACGGGGACCACGACGACCTTGCGACGCTTCTCCGCGATCTCGTCACGGGCACCCTCGAGCCGTCGTCGGAAAGCCTCCGCACGCTGCCTTTCGGCGGGGTCGAGTTTCATCGCCAAGTACCTATCGACGAAGACCATCGCTTCGTCGGGCTCGCCGAGGCGTTCGCGAACAAGTGCGAGGTTGTAAACGAGGTCTTTTCCTTGCGGATCGAACTTGAGCGCGTGTTCGAGCTGCTCGGCGGCCTCGCGGTAGCGACCCGCGGCGTAGAGCTCTCGCGCGCGATCAAAGAGCGCGCGCGCTTGCAGCTTTCCGGCGTCCGTCTCATCGACGACAACGGGAGAAGCGGTGGCTGCTCGCGTTGGTGGCGCGGCGCCCGCAGGAAGGGCGCACGCAAGGGCTAACGCGCCCCAACGCTTCGCCGTGCTCGTTGCCGATCGCCCCATCGCCCTCATGTCTACCACGGGTCTCCCGCGTCCTGTCGACCTTGGGAAGGGTCCTCACCGTCGACGAGGCCGACGAGACCGGCGCATCGGCACGCGGAGTCCATCGCTCGCTTTTCCCTTTTCAGGAGGCGCGCTACACCACGCGGCATGCGCGCTCCCCTTCTTGCCGTCCTCTCGATCGCTACGGCGCTCGCCGGTTGTGTCGATGAGCAAACGTCGTCGTCCAAGACGCCGGGAACGCCTTCACGGAATCTTGCGAAGACGGGCGAGCCCTGCGGAGGCATCGCGGGCATCATCTGCGACAGCGGACTTCGTTGCGCGCCGCTCGTGTGGCCGAGCGCCCGTGATCCGAGGGCCCCGGGAATGGTCGACGAACTCGGGCGATGCGTCCCGGAGGACGCGAATTGAGCGCCCTGAGTGACGTGTCGCCCGAGCTGTCGGGGCCCGACCTCGACGAGGCTGTTCGCCAATTGGTGCAGAATGCAAAGAACGGCGCGCGGGGACTTTCGATCGCGTCGACGGAAGCGAAAAATCGTGTGCTTACCTCCGTGGCCGCGGGCATTCGTCGCGGCGCGCAAGGCATTGAGGAGGCGAACCTCGTCGACGTTGAAGGAGCGCGCGCGAAAGGTTCGGACGCCGCCTTCATCGATCGGTTGACGCTCACCGGGGCGCGCATCGAGGCTCTCGCGAAGAGCGTCGACGAGATCGTCTTGCTCGATGACCCATGCGGACGCGTCATCGAAGAGCGCGTGCGACCGAACGGGCTCCTTGTTCGCCGCATCGCGGTGCCCATCGGCCTCGTCGCGATGGTGTACGAAGCGCGCCCCAACGTGACCGTGGACGCGGCAGTCCTTTGCATCAAGAGCGGCAATGGAACGGTATTGAAGGGCGGGCGCGAAGCCTTGGCGACGAGCACGCAGCTCGCGGCGATCGTGGGCGACGCGCTCGAAGCGAACGGGTTCTCAAGGTCCGCCGTGACTCTTTTGCCGTTTACGAATCGGGCGGCGGTGCGTGCGCTCGTGCGTCTCGACGGGCTCGTCGATCTCGCGATTCCGCGCGGTGGCGAAGCGCTCATTCGGGCGGTGGTCGACGAGGCTCGTGTGCCCGTCGTTCAGCATTACAAGGGCGTTTGCCACCTCTACTTGGACGCCGGGGCCGACCTCGAGATGGCCACGCGCCTCGTTCTCAACGGCAAGCTTCAACGTCCGGGAACGTGCAATTCGACAGAGTGCCTGCTCGTGGACGCCGCCGACGCACCTCGCCTCGTCCCGCCGGTGCTTGATGCGCTCGCGGCCGCAGGTTGTACTTTGCATGCATGCGGCAAGACGCGGGAGCTTTTCCCTGCGGCGCTTCCAGCGAGCGACGACGACTGGGGACGCGAGTTTCTCGCACCCACGCTGGCTGTTCGCATCGTTGACGGACTCGACGGAGCGCTTGCTCATATTGCGACGTATGGGTCGGGTCATACGGAGGCTATATGCACTCCGCATGCAACGCATGCTCAGCGCTGGCGGCACGAGGTTGATGCGGCATGCGTGGTGGTCAACGCCTCGACGCGCTTCCACGATGGCGGCGAGCTCGGACTCGGCGCGGAGATGGGCATCGCAACGAGTCGTCTTCACTGGCGCGGGCCCATGGGTCTTGAGGCGCTCACGACGATGAAGTGGGTCGTCGACGGCGAAGGTCACGTTCGAGCCTGAATTCCCCGATGCAAGGGATACCGCGAGCACCAAGCCGTGCTACGGCATCCGCTGTGGCAGCCCCGAAGAAGACGTCCGCCCTGCGCGCACCCAAGAAGACCGCCGCTGCGGAGAGCAGCACCCCCGCTAAAAAGCGTGCTGTGGCGCGTGCGGTTCCAACCCCTGAGAACTCGCGGCCCACGCTCGCGTCGTCGCATCGCAAGAGCTCGACGACGGCGACGTCGGTGAAGAGTGCGGGTGCCGCTTCGAAAGCGAAGCCTGCAAAAGCCGGTGCCAAGAGCGCCGCGAAAGCCACGCCGAAGGTTGCGCCGAAAGGCGCGGTCAAAGCCAAGAAGGTCGCGGAAGTGACGTTTGAGGCCCGCGCCGAAGACGAGTTCGACGAGGTGCTCGAAGACGTGGCCGAGGTCGCTCCGAAGAAGAGCGCGGCGAAGGCGTCCGTAAAGGGCTCGGCGGAACTTCCGCTGCCTGCCCGCGTGCGCAAAGCCAAAGGCGAAACAGCGGTCGACGAAGCTGCGGCCCTCGGCAAGGTGATCGCCCTCGCGGCCCTCGACAAGAAGGCGCAACACGTCGAGGTGATCGATGTGCGCGGACGCCTCGATTACGCGGACGTGGTCGTGCTCGCGAGCGGACGAAGCGATCGCCAAGCGCTCGCCATCGCCCAAGCGATGGAAGACGACGCGAAGGTGAAGCTCTCGCGCCGCACGATCTCCGTCGAAGGCACGCAAGTCGGCCAGTGGATCCTCCTCGACTTCGGCGACGTCGTGGCCCACGTCTTCACCGAAGAAGCGCGGCACCTCTACGACCTCGACGGCTTGTTCGAAGACGCGGAAAAAATCCCCGTCTGAGCTTCGCTGAGCGTCGCTGAGCGTCGCGTTTAGCGCCCTTCGAACACGGGCTTTCGCTTCTCCCCAAACGCCGCGAGGGCTTCGCGCCTGTCGCGCGTGGGGATGAGGCGATCGTAAATGAGGGCCTCCACGTCGAGGCCTGTGCGCAGGTCTTCGTCGAAGGACCTGTCGATGGCTTCGAGCGCCGCGCTCAAGGCGAGAGGCGCGCCGTTCGCGATGGGGGCCAGGTACTCAAGGGCAAAGGCGAGAGCGTCTTGTCCTTCGGGCACGAGGGCTTGGACGAGTCCCCATGCGTGCGCCGTTTCCGCGGTGATGCGTCGTCCGAGGAGGATCATCTCTTTCGCCCGCGCCTCGCCCACCACGCGCGGAAGCTTCTGCGTTCCGCCCGCCGCTGGAATGATTCCGAGCGTGGTCTCAGGCAGAGCGAACTCCGCGTGACGTGCGGCGATGCGGAGATCGCACATGAGGGCGAGCTCGAGACCGCCTCCGAACGCATGTCCATTCATGAGCGCGACCACCGGTTTTCCGAGCGCGTCGAGGGCGCCGAGCTCGCTTCGGTAGAGGCGTATTTGCATGCGAACGTCGTCGTCGCTCATGCCCGCGCGTTCCTTCAAGTCGGCGCCCGCGCAGAAAACTTTGTCTCCGGCGCCGCGGACGATGACGCCGCGCACGGACGGGTTTTCCGCAGCCGCGCGCGCAAGCTTGCCGATCGCGAACAGGGCAGGCCGCGAGAGCGAGTTCGAGCGGGCCTCGCGATCGATGGTCCACACCTCAAGGGTGCCGTGTTGATCGACGCGAACCGGGAAGTCGTCGTGGGCGCTCATGCACTCCGTGTAGCCTGCACGAGCCGTGACGAGAAGCCCGCGTCCATCGCGGCGAAGTCGGGAGGGCACGAACGGAAAAGGCCCCTCGTGAGAGGAGCCCTTTGCAGCCGCTTTGCTAGGCGTTTCTCAGCGTCCGAGAGCTTCGGCGCGATTGACGATGCGAGGCGTGAGGAAGATGACGAGCTCGTTGCGCGTGTCGCTTGCGCGTCGACGTTGGAAGAGCCAGCCGAGGACGGGGATGTCGCCGAAGAACGGAACTTGGTCGAGGTTGCGTCCCGTGTTGCGCGTGTAGATTCCGCCGATGACCGCCGTGTGACCGTCGGCCACGAGCAGGTCCGTTTCGGCTTCGCGCTTCAAGATCGTCGGGTCGCCGCGGGCGGACGTTTGGTTGAAGTCGGGCTCGTCGCGGTTGATCTTCACGTGCATCGCAATGGCGCCGTCGGCGGTGACGTGAGGCTTCACGAGAAGCTGCAATTTCGCTTCCTGAAACGTCGTCTGAACGCCTTGCGCACTGACCTGGCTGAACGGGATGAGCGTGCCTTGGTTGATGCGCGCTTCGCTGTTGTCGAGCGTGAGCACGCGAGGACTCGACACGATGCGAACCATGCCACTGGCCTCGGCGGCCGAAAGGCGAATGCCGAGGTTGAAGTTGTTGTCGATGGACCCGAGGTTGAAGCCGATGGCGCCGCCCTGGCCCTGACCCACGGTGGCGGGAAGGTTCACCGCGAAGTTCGGGTTCGTGACCTGACTCTGAATGGGGTTCAAGCCCGCGGTGACGGTGTTCGAGTCCGATGCGCCGCCGGCGAGCGTGAGGTTCGACGGGAATGCGACTCCGGTGGGATTTCCCTGCGTGGCCGTCATGGACGCGTCGCCGCCCCATTGAATGCCCATGTCGCGCAAGTAACGGCTCGTGGCCTCGACGATGCGAGCCTCGACGAGCACCTGCGGGGTCTGCGTGTCGAGCGAGTGAACGAGCTCCTCGATGTGATCGAGGTTGCCTGCGATGTCGCGCGTGACGAGGACGTTCGTTCGATCGTCGACGGCGATGGAGCCGCGCGGCGAGAGAAGTTCCTTCGCGCGGTTTTGCAGCTCGTTCGCTTGCGCGTAGCTCACCGGAATGAGGCGCGTCTCGAGCGGCGCGAGCTCGAACTCTTGCTTCTGAGCGGCGAGGCGAAGTTCGCGCTCCTTCTGAAGCGTTGCGGACGGCGCCACGCGGATGAGGTTCCCCTGACGAACCATCCCGAGCGACTTCGCCTGCAAGACGACGTCGAGTGCTTGCTCCCACGGCACGTTTCGCAAGCGAATCGTCACCGTTCCGCTCACCTCGTCGGTCGTGATGATGTTCACCTTTCCCACGTCCGCGAGCAGACGCAGGATGTTGTGAATGTCCGCATCCTTCAGGTCGAGGTCGATGCGACGGCCCGGTTGCACGCCACCCTTTGCGGCAACCTGCGCGAGGACAGACGATTGCGCCGACGGGCTCACGTGCTCGGCGGTGGTCTCGACGTCGTCGTCGTGCACCACGATTTGCGGAGCCTTGTCGCGTGCCACGGTGACCGTGTGGCGACGTGCGGGCTCGGCAGCACGCGCGAGAGGCGGCACCGCGAGAAGCGCGAGAACAAAAGCCGCCGACGATGCGAAGGCGGAACGGAGAGGGGATGTCATCATCCTGGGCTCACTGGTCATTTGGACGAGGCGGGGAGCTCTTCGGACTCCGGACGAATGGTGAGAACGCGCGTCACGGGGGTTGCCGTGGGCTGAGCGGGGTCTTCGCGGACGAAGACCACATCGCCAGGGCGAATGCGATCGACGCGCCAATTGACTTGGTATTCGGTCGAGCCGACGCCGCCGGTGCGCGCGATTTCCGAGCGTCCGATGAAGTCGCCGCGGCGCACGGTGGTGCCTTTGTTCTTCGGGTCCATGAGCATGGCCATGGGTTGCTCGCCGCCCTGAACGATGGCGATGAGCTTCAGATCGTCAAGCGTGTAGTCTGCAACGAGTACGTTCCGCTGGTTGATGACGGCGCGCGTGTTGACGGCTCCACCGGACGAGAATCCGCGGAATGGGTCGCGACTCCGTTCGCCTTCAGCGAAGTCTGTTTCGTTGAACTCGATGGACGCGATGTTCGCGGGAGCAGCCGTTTTCGGAACCACAGGCGCCGGTGGCGGAGCTGGCACCTGCTTACCGCTTGCGGTGACCCAGTCGGCACCCGCAACGGGTTTGTCGTTGCCGCAACCGGAGAGGGCCGCTGCGGCGAAAACGGCGAGGATCGCGCGCATCATGGGGTGGCTCCCGGTGCCTTTGGAGCGGGCACTTGGTGCAGCGCGGTCGCGAGGCATCGTGCGCGAAGAACCATGTCGGTCCCCGTGTCCTTCGGATCGAAGAGCTCGATGTTCTCGACGTTGATGATGCGATCGAGGCGTCCGACTTCGTGCACGAACTTGGCGATCTGATGAAAGCGGCCGCGAAGTTCGAGGCGCATGGGGGTCTTTGCGTAGAACGACTCCACGCGCTCTTCGAGGGGCTGCCAAGCGGACAGCTCGACGCCCGACAGATTCGAAACCTGCTGAAGCGAGGAAAGGAATGGCGCCACCTCCGTGGCCTCGGGAAGAATCTTGTTCAGCTCGCGTTGACGTTGCTGGCGGAGGACGAGCTCGTCGCGGTCGCTCAAGAACGTCGCCTGAGCGCGCTTCTGGCTTTCGAGGTCCGCCAAGAGTCCGGTCTTCACGTCTTGCTCTTTCGAAATCTTCGTCTCAGTTTCCTGAAAATAGACGACGTAATACAGCGCACTGACGAGGAGCATCGAGAGGACAACGAGTCCACCTCGCGCGCCCGGTGTGAGCGACGCAAAGAGACCATCGGGCTTCTTGGCGGCCATCAGAACTTCACCTTCGCGCTGAACTGGAAACGCACGAGCTGTTCCCGTGTTTGCGGATCGAGAACCTTCTCAGCGGGCAGCAACTTCACGTCCTCGAAGTACTGGCTGAGCGAGAGTCGGCGGAGCAACTCCGACACGTCTTCGCCATCGCGTGCAAAGCCGGCGATCGTGGTGACGCGATCTTTCTCGGTGTAGGCCGTGAGCCAAAGGCGGCGCGAATCCCACGAGGGGTTCGGCACGAGTTGCGGCGAGTCGCGGCGCAGTTGCTCGAGGCGTGCACGGTCGACCGATGGTCCTTTGTCGGCGGTGAGAACGCGCGAGAGTTCGAGCAGCACGGCGGTGGGGCCGATGCGTCCCGTCTGAAGCTTCTCGATGGCGGTCTCGCGGTCGCGGAGGGCCTTGAGCTGCTCTTGGATCGCTTTGTGGTTGGCGATCTCGCGGCCGATCTGATCGATCTGACCGCGCACGGCTGCGGACTCGGCGCGCACACCTTCGAGCTCCCGCTCCTTCGCTCGCTGAACGAAAAAGAGTGCCGCGAGCTCAAGCATGAAGACCACGAGCACCGCGGTCTGGAGCGAGTTGCCGTCGCTCGAGGACGCTTGTTGTTTTTGCGGAAGTAGGTTGACGCGAATCATGCGCGCACCTCGCGGATGCGACGAAGCGAAAGCCCGAGCGCAACGGCGAACTGCGGCCCGCGAGCGCGCAACGCGGCTTCATCGACCTTGGGGTCGACGGTGAATGCCAACACCGGATCGAAGATCTCGACCGGTCTGCGGGACTTCTCTTCGATGGCGCGGCAGAGCGGAGCGAGGGCTGCTCCGCCACCGCACACGTAGATGCGCGTGATGTCTGCCTCGCCGCTCGTTGCCAGGTAAAAATCAAGCGAGCGATGCACTTCGCCCGCGAGGTTTCCGCATGCGAGGTCGATGGCCGCGTTCACGTCTTGCGGGACAAGGCCGCCTTGCGCGCCGCACTTGTAGGCTTCCGACTGCTCCCAACCGAGGTTGCAGCGCTTGCGCACCTCTTCGGTGATCGACGAGCCCGCCGTTTGAATCTCGCGCGTGAACGCCGACGTGCCTTTGGAGAGCACGTTGATCGTCGTGTTCGCAGCTCCGACGTCGACGACGGCGATGGTGCGATCGACCGGAAGAGACCCGAGGGATTTTTCGAGGGCGTTCTGCATCGCGAAGGCGTTGATGTCGACGACGAGGGGCTTGAGCTTCGCGTCGCGCACGATGGTCGCCACGTCGCTCACTTCATCGCGCTTTGCCGCCACGAGAAGCACGTCCATGCGCTGCTCTTCCGGGAACCGCGCGAGCACCTCGTAATCGTACGACATCTGCTTGATGTCGAACGGAATGTGCTGCTCAGCCTCCCAGCCGATCGACTCGGCGAGCTCGTCTTTTGTCATGAGCGGCATCGCGATTTTTCGCACGATGACCGACTGACCGTAGACGCCGATGGCGACCTCTTTTTGGCTGATCTTCGACGATGCGAAGAGGTGCTGAAGCGCCTCGGTGACGACGGATGGATTCATCACGTGGCCGTCGATGATTGTGTCGCGTGGCAAGTCCACGTGGCCAAAACGAACGATCGAAAGTGCGCGCCTGCTCTCTTTGAGCTGCACGACTTTGATCGAGCTCGCGCCGATGTCGACGCCGACGAGCAACTTACCTTCCGCCATCTGTCCGGCCCTCGGGGATGAGGTCCCCCGGGGCCAGTCTCGCATCGTACGGGCCCTCTGGTCAAAACTTCCCCACGCTTCTCGCTTCTGGCTGCTAAGCCCCCCGCCTCATGCATGTCCGGTTTGGTGCTTTCCTGCTCGGCGCGCTCCTCGTTTCGACAGGCGCTCACGCCCGCTCGACCCACGTCGTGCGCCACGGGCAGACGCTTGGGGGCATTGCCCTGGAATTTCGCACGACGGTTCGTGAACTCATCGCAGCGAACCCGCGCCTGAAGAAACACGCGCTTCGTTCGGGCCAGACCATCGTCATCCCGGGTCACGACGACGCGGACCCGAAGCATGCGGGAGCGGTCAAAGCGTCGACCGAGAGGCCTACGCGCTGGACGGGAAAACCCCGGCATCCCGGTGTTGTCCATCTGACGCGACTGGCGACGATGGAAGACGCCATCGCGACGGTGCGCGACCGTGCGGGGCGCATTCCCAAGAGCGTTTTTCCGACGTTCGCAAAACTTCTCCGCGCCAAGAGTTCCGCGACGCACGCGATCGATGCGCGGCTCATCACCCTCGTCGGCATCGTGTCGGATCACTTCGCTGGCCGACGTCTTGAAGTCGTGAGCGGATTCCGGCCGTACTCGCCGAAACAGCATACGCCGCACTCGAACCACAACATTGGCCACGCGATGGACTTCCGTGTCGTGGGTGTGCCGAACGAGGTCGTGCGCGATTATTGCCGCACGTTGCGAAACGTAGGTGTAGGGTATTACCCAAACAGCGTTTTCGTACACCTCGACGTTCGTGACGCGCCCGCGTACTGGATCGATTATTCGAAACCAGGCGAAGCCCCGCGCTACGGCGAGGGCGGCGTTGACCCGGACGAGGGTGCGTCGGACGTTTCCGATGACTTTCCCCTCGTGAACCGCCTCAACAACGAGGCGCCGCGCGAGGAAGAGCCCGCGAAGGTCTCCGTGCCGCAAGCGCCAAGCGTGCCCGAAAATGCGCCGGAGCCCAGCGAATCCACGGGGCAGCCCGCAGACGCAGGCCCTACGGCCGAACCGCCTCCGAATTAAGGCTTGTGCCGCCTTTGGCCGCGACACGGGGTCGAAAGTGACCCGGGTGCCGCGCATCTTCCAAAGGGTTACATCGGCTCCATCGGCCTCTTCGTCACGCCGCTTGTCCGCCCGTTGAGGCGTTAGCGGGGCGTCGTGCCAGGTCAAGCCCGACCCATGGCGGGGGGCAAAAGCCAAGCGCGGCAACGAGCCGGCGTCAAATTCTCGGGGTATTCGGGTGGTGTGGGTCCAAAATGACCACACGGGGGGGGCGTATCGCTCCCGTGCACCGGGTTGGCTTGCAGATTCCCGTGGCAGATTGTGGTGGCACGGCGATCGCAGGTCGGCGAACATCCGTGCGGTTTGACGGACTCCGATCTCGGGGAGCATTCGGCGCATGAAGAAGGTTCGTGAGGAAAAGCCCAAGGTCGTCGCGAAGCCGCCTGTGCGGACTCTTCGCGCGGAGACACTGACCGTGCACATGGGGCTCGTTCATCAGGTCGTCGCGCGGTTCCTGAAGCGCCTCCCGCCGAACGTGCTGCGGGACGACCTTGTCGCCGCGGGGACGATCGGGCTTATCGACGCCGTGCAGAAGAGCCCAATGGCCACGGGCCCCACGTTCGAGTGGTACGCGCGCATTCGCATCCGCGGCGCGATTCTTGACGAGCTCCGTTCGCAAGACTGGCTCTCGCGGCGCGCCCGCACCCGTGTGACCCAGGAGCAAGGTCGCAGCGAGGTTGCGGCGTCCCAGCGTGCACACGTGGTCGGGTTCGACGACCTTCCGCCGGACATGCTCTCGCGCTTGCTCGAAGACCACGACGGCGCACGGCCCGGCGACGAGGCCGAAGAGCGCTCCGTCCGTCAAATGATTGAGCGCGGAATCGAGCAATTGCCCGAGCGCGAGCGCCACATTGTGCGCATGCACTACTTTCAGGCCGTTCCGTTCAAGCTCATCGCCAAGCATCTCGCGGTGAGCGAGCCACGCATCTCGCAGCTTCACGGCCGCGCGATGCAGATGCTTCGCACGGCGCTTGAGCGCGACCGCTACGTGGCCTGACGAGCGCGGCGGCGCATGCTCCAAATGCGTCACTAAAAACGGGGCGGGGCGTTTGAGCGTCCTGCCCCGCGTTGTTTCCGGGGGGACACTTCAGCGCGAAGGCCTGCGGGCTCTCGGCGTCGGCACGCCTCAGTTCGTCGCCCTCGGCGTTCTTAAACGTCCTTGAGCGTCCCCAAAAAGGCTGAACCCGGTCTTTCAACCGGGTTCAGGGAGTCGGCCCGCTTTGGGGAGGGGGGAGGGGAGCGAACCGACTCGCGGCCCAGTGCGTATGGAAATGGGGGGATTTCCAAAACGCCGGCCCACGATGAAGTTATGCGTCGCTCGAGTTTCGGATGCAAGCGCTCTTGGGGCACAAACGCGATTTTTCCATGCAAAATTGCTCAATTGCGAAATCGTTGCGCTCGCGAAAGAGCGCTTAACCCGCGCTTGGGGTCGAGCGTCACCGCGCTTGAATCCCCGTGCCCATGGGCTAGCGAGGCGCCGAACTGCTGAATCATTGAGGTTCGTCATGGCCGTCTCGCTTGCGCATCCGGATGTGTTTTCCGCTCGGCACCTGGGCTCTTCCTCCGTCGCAACGCGCGAGATGCTCGATGCCATTGGCGCGACGACCCTTGCGAGTCTCGTCGACGAAACCGTGCCCAGCACGATTCGCCTGCACGCGGCTCTCGACATTCCCGCGCCCATTGGTGAAGCCGAGGTTCTCGCGCTGGCGAACAAGCTTGGCGCGATGAACGACGTTTGGCGCAGCTACATCGGCAACGGTTTCAACGGCACCATCACGCCCCCGGTCATTCTCCGCAACGTGATTCAGAATCCGGGCTGGTACACGCAGTACACGCCCTATCAGGCTGAAATTTCCCAGGGTCGCCTTGAGGCCCTTCTCAATTACCAGACGCTCGTATCGGACCTCACCGGCCTCGAGATCGCCAACGCTTCGCTTCTCGACGAAGCCACCGCGGCCGCCGAAGCGATGAGCCTCGCATACGGGTTCACCGGCTCCGACGAGCGCAACACGATCTTCGTCTCGAGCGCATGTCACCCGGCGACCATCGAAGTCATTCGCACGCGCGCAGACGCCCTCGCCATTGGCGTCATCGTTGGCGACGCGTCGACGTTCGACTTCGCGACGAAGGTTTTTGCGACGGTCGTTCAGTATCCGGAAACCGACGGTCGCCTCGACGACCCGCGCGCGTTCCTTGCGAAGAGCAAAGAGCACGGCGCACTGGCCATCGTGGCCGCCGACATTCTCGCGCTCACCGTACTCACGCCTCCGGGTGAACTCGGCGCGGACATCGCGGTCGGAAGCACGCAACGACTCGGCGTTCCGCTTGGTTACGGCGGGCCGCACGCCGCGTACTTCGCGTGCAAAAACGACTACGTGCGCAAGCTGCCAGGGCGAATCATCGGCGTGTCGCAAGACGTTCACGGCAACCGCGCGCTTCGCATGGCGCTGCAAACCCGCGAGCAACACATTCGGCGCGAGAAGGCGACGAGCAACATCTGCACGGCCCAGGCGCTCCTTGCGGTCACCGCGAGCATGTATGCCGTTTACCATGGCCCTGAGGGCCTTAAGGCCATCGCGGAGCGCGTTCACGGAGCTGCCGCCACCCTCGCGCTCGGTCTTCGCGAAGGCGGACTCGCGGTCGCGGACACGGCGTTCTTCGACACTGTGCGTGTCGAGACGAGCGCCGATCACGCGTCCAAGGTTGCCGCGCGTTGTACGGAAAAACGCATCAATCTTCGGCGCTTTGGAGCCACCACCTTCGCCGTTGCTCTCGACGAAACCGTGTCGGCCGCAGACCTCGACGATCTGCTTTACGTGTTTCTCGGAGCTACGGCGTCGAAGGCGACCGAGCTTGCGTTGCGCGCATCGAGCATGATTCCGGCTGCGCTTCGTCGTACGTCGAAATACCTAACGCATCCCGTGTTTCATGCGCATCGCAGCGAGCACGAAATGCTCCGGTACTTGCGTCTCCTCGAAGGCCGCGACCTCTCGCTTTGCCACTCGATGATTCCGCTCGGCTCATGCACCATGAAGCTGAATGCGACCGCCGAGATGATGCCGATCACCGACGCGCACTGGAACGGCATCCACCCATACGTGCCGCTTGAGCAGGCGCAGGGGTACCAGGTCGTCATTCACGAGCTTGAGGCCATACTCCGCGAAGTCACAGGCTTTGCAGGCATCTCGCTTCAACCAAACGCCGGTTCGCAGGGCGAGTACGCCGGCCTTCTCGTCATCCGCGCGTACCATCGCTCGCGTGGCGACGTGACCCGCAACGTGTGCCTCATTCCGTCAAGCGCCCACGGCACGAACCCGGCATCGGCGGTCATGGCTGGCTTCAACGTCGTCGTCGTTGGCTGCGACGCAAAGGGCAACATCGACATTGCCGATCTCGAAGCGAAGGCGAAGGCGAACGCGCACAATCTCGCGGCGCTCATGGTCACGTACCCTTCGACGCATGGCGTGTTCGAGGAAGAGATTCGCCGCATCTGCTCCATCGTTCACGAGAACGGCGGCCAGGTTTACATGGACGGCGCGAACATGAACGCGCAAGTCGGCTTGTGCCGCCCAGGCGATTTCGGCGCGGACGTGTGCCATTTGAACTTGCACAAAACCTTCTGCATTCCGCACGGCGGCGGCGGCCCTGGCATGGGTCCCATCGGCGTGGCCTCGCACCTCACGCCGTTTCTCCCCGGTCATCCGGAGGTGAAGGTCGGCGGCGCGCAGGCGCTCGGTCCTGTGAGCCAAGCCCCTTGGGGCAGCGCGAGTATCCTGCTGATTTCCTGGGTCTACGCGCGACTCATGGGCGGCGACGGTCTCAAGGCGGCCACGGAGCTGGCGATCCTCAACGCGAACTACGTGGCCACGCGACTCGCGGCGCATTTCCCCATCGTCTACACGGGCACGAACGGTCGCGTTGCCCACGAGTGCATCCTCGATCTTCGCGCGTTCAAGAAGACCGCGAGCGTTGAGGTCGAGGACGTCGCCAAGCGCCTCATGGATTACGGATTCCACGCGCCAACCATGTCGTGGCCCATCGCCGGCACGCTCATGGTCGAACCCACCGAGAGCGAATCGAAGGCGGAACTCGATCGCTTCTGCGAGGCCATGATCGCCATCCGCGAAGAAATTCGCGCGGTCGAAGAGGGTCGCCTTCCGAAGGACGACAACCCGCTCAAGAACGCGCCGCACACCGCCGAGCACGTGACGGCCTCCGAGTGGAAGCACAGCTACGATAGGCAAACCGCGGCGTTTCCAGCCCCATGGGTCCGTGCGCGAAAGTTCTGGCCCCACGTGGCGCGCGTGAACAACGCCTTCGGTGATCGAAACCTGGTGTGCACGTGCCCGCCGATGGAAGACTACGCTTCGTGAATCGCACGCACGTCGTCTCCTTGCTCGCGTTGACCGTCGTGGCGTGCCGAGGCCCCGCAAGCCCCGGCGGCAAGGACCTGCTCGACGCAAACGACTTCTTTGTGGGAGACGACGCGCTTCGCGACAAGCCCGTGGAGGCGCCTCTGGGGAGCTACAAACGCAGCACCGACGGCGGCGGCTATTACGCCATCGGCGACGCGGTGGAGCTCTTCACCAAGTACGCGTGGCGTTCGCGTCCAGCCTTTGCCGAAGACCTCGTGGTCGGGGCTCCCGTCGCGTGCTTTTTGTCCAAGGCGAGCTCGTCGGCGTCGTGCGGCGAGGACCTGCAGCGTGGTCCGCGCACCCGCGCAGAGGCCTTCACGCGGCAGTGGGTGTTGGCTCCGCTGAAGCAACTGCCCGTGAGCGGTGTGGCGATGGTCGACGGTTGCCGTTGCGACTTGGCAGGCGTCCGTCTCGTCACGCCGTGAGGTTTGCCTTACGCGTCACGCATCACGAACGCGTGAGGAGTACACGCGAATCGGCGAGCACCGACCCCTGCGCCGACGCGAGGTGAACGGCGTGGCGCAAGGAGAGAGACGCGCCTTCTCCGGGCCGCGACGGAACGAGGCCGTGCACTGACAAAAGCCACGCTTCGAGGGCGTCGAGGTCCGCGTCGGCCACAGGCGGTGAAAGCCTCCGTAGCGCGTGCGGATCATAGTCGCTCAGCGCGAGCCCTGGCAGCTCGCGTGAGTGTGGCGGCGGCGTCACGCGAGGCCCCACTTCGCGCGCAAGGGAGGCGATCCACGCGTCCGAGGAGATGCCGACGCGTGCGAGAAGATCGTCGAGCCTCCTCACGCGACACGCAAGCGAGGCCCCTATTGGATTCGGCACGACGACCGACGTGAGCGTGCTCGCCGCGGGCACGTTTGCGAGCGACCCGAGCGGCCCGGAGACGTGAAGCGCTTGGTCGACGACCTGCACGGTTCCCGCGACATGACGCGTTGTCGAGGCGGTGTGAGGCGCGGGTGCTGATTCGCCTCGCGCGAGCCAAAAGACTGGGTTCGCGCACAGCTCCAGCGACTCGTCGAGGAGTTCGAGACGTGACCACGGGTCCGTGATGGACGCTGCAACCTGCGCATTGACCTCGCCCACGAAGGCGCTCTGGGACGAGGGTGTCTGCCTCTCACCGACGAGCACGAGCCCCGCTCGATGCATGCAGGATGCAAGTTGTGCAAGTGGCAGCGGGTCGTCGTGCTCATGGAGAAAGGCATCCACCACGCCGGCATCCGATGAGGACTCGGGGTTGACGAAGAACGTCGATCGCAGGGGACTCGTCTCGGGCAACACGCGCAGGTGTCGCGTGACCGTCCTTCGAGGAGCTTGCGTGTGCGCGTCGAGTCCGCGTGCCTCGAGATACCGCTGAAGTGCGCGCATCCAGAGGCGACTCTCTCTCGGGTACACGACGAGGCGCATGAGGCCATGGGGTGCGAGCAGGCCTGCGAGATGCGCGACGAGGGCCTCAGGAGAGGCCACATGCTGAAGGACATTGGAGAGGAAGATGGCATCGAAGGGGCCGTCGTTAAGTGCATGTAGATTGCACTGACGTGTTTCGATGGGGGCCTGCGGTGTGAAGGGCTGAACGACGCGGGCGAGCTGTATGCGCCGCGTGAGCGTTTGAAGCGAGTGCTCGCTCAAGTCGACGGCCACAACACGCTCCGCTCGCGGATTGGCTCGGGCGACAACGAGGGCCTCAAGGCTGCCGCAACCGGCCACCAGAATGCGCGGGTGCTCAGGAAAAACGCGCGCTGGAGCGAGAGTTAATCCGGTGTCTAGCGCGAGTTCCGCTTCGGGTTTTCGGCGAGGCAACGCGAGCGCCGAGACGGGCGGATACGGATGCCGCTCGTACTGCGCACGCACGCGATCGGCGATGGATCCCCCCATGGAAACTAGCCGCGGGCCTCGATAGCTTCTTCGAGGAACGTCGCTACGCCAGCGGCCATGTGCACGAACTGCTCCGATTCGGCCTTCATGCCCATGCCTTCGAGGAGCATGGCCACGCGCAGGTAAGGCAGCTCCCAAGCCGGGTAGAACTCCGCCGTGCGCTGGTAGATGGCGAGCGCGTCCTGGTGCTGGCCCGCGTCGGAGAGCGCGTCCCCAAGAAGCAAGTTGGCGCGAAGGCTTTTGGGCGCGAGCTGGACAGCCTTGAGGACGACCTCGATGGGGTTCGGCACCACGCGAGCCAAGAGAAGGTAGGGCTCCGGGCTCGTCGGAAGGAGCTCGGCGGCGCGCTCGAAATGCTTGCGAGCGATCGCGCGATCGTTGAGCGGCCCGGCGTAGAGCAAGCCTTCGAAAAGTTCGTGCTCGTGCGGCAGCGTCGTTCCTGGAAGACGGGGCGGAAGCTCGGCGCGGCTTGCGTCCGGCGCGCGTTTCACGAACTTGCGCCAGTAGGCCACTTGCTCGTCGAGGCTTGCGCGGAGCTGTCGCTCGTCGGTCACTTGCAATGCGGCTGTCGCGCGCACATGGGCGAGGAGGTCCGGGTCCGTCGACAGGCGATCGAGGGCCGGGATGGCCTCGTCGGCTTCGTTGTAAAGAATGCCGTTCGCGCCCGGCGTGATGCGCTCGGCGTAAGCTCCGAGGTTCGGGGCAAGCACGACGGCACCGGACGCCGCAGCCTCAAGCCAGCGCACGTCGGCGAGGCGCATCGCGTTGTTTGAATTCTCGAGGGCGAGCAAGGCGACGTCGGCGCGACGAAACGCCGCGAGGCGATCGCTCTGCTCACGTGCGGTCGAAAGGACCATGCGATCGGCAGGTCCGCGCGCGAAGGCTTGATGGACGAGTTCGGGCGCGAGCACCTCGAGGGTGGCGTGCTTCGTGACGCTCATCCACGCGAGCAGCGATCCGATGACGTCGCGCGCGCCTGCGTATTCATGCAGATCGACGACCATCGCGATGTGAAAACGCGGCGAGGGCTCGCGGGTGGCGTGAACCTCGAAGGGCCACGCGTTGGCCACGAGGTTCCCGCGTGGGTTGATGGCGGCCCAATGCGAAAGCAGGCGAACATTCGAGGCCGTGAACATCGTGGCGAGCTTCGCGAGTTTGAACGCGTGCCGCTGCGCCTGCTCTTCGACCCAGTAGCTTTGCAGCGGATGCAGCGTCGGGAGCGACGTGATGTCGTGGGCCAAATCGTAGATGACGAGTGAGCCGCGCTCGCGTGCCGCCGTGACCTTCGGAAAGAGATCCGGGTCCGCAAGCTCGTGGAGAATGATGACGTCGGCGGCCTCGATGAGCGCGTCGATGTTGGGATCGAGGTTTGAGGTCACGTGAACCGAGCGAACGTCGGGACGCTCCGCCAGATGGCGCGCGGGCTGAGACACGCGGTAGAACGCCGCATCGCTCGAAAGATCGCTGAGGGCCGCAAGGAAGAGGACGGAGAGCGCATCCATTTCGCGTACCGCACCACGCTTTTCACGGTCCGTCGAGGGCGCTGAAGTTCCATTCCGCGACGCGAGTCCGGTACGATGATCCGCGGAGTGATCATGAGCGAGACATACTTCGTCACCGGTGGTGCAGGCTTCGTTGGATCGAACTTCGTTCGGTATCTGCTCAAGAACACGGCCGCGCGGGTCGTCGTCGTCGACAAGTTCGTGCGCACGGGGTCGTGGGAAAACATCGCGGCGTGCGAGAAGGACCCGCGCTTCTCGTTCTTCGAGGTCGACACGGCCGACGGGCGTGCGCTGCGGGCCATCCTGCGTACCGCCAAACCCACGAAGGTTGTGCATCTCGCCGGGGAAACGAGCGTCGACCGCAGCATCGACGAAGCGCGAATCTTCATGAAGACGAACGTGGGCGGCGCGTTCGAGGTTGCTCAGCAATGCAGGCAAGTCCTCTCGACGTACGACGACGACAAGCTGGCGCGCTTCTCGTTTGTTCATGCATCGACCATGCGTGCGGCCGGTCCCGTGGACGCGAATGGCGAAGCCCTCGGACCGACGTCGCCGGGCGCAGCTTCGGCCCTCGCGGCGGAGAGCATTATCCTCTCGTATTACCGGACCTATAAACTGCCTTACCTTGTCGTCCGTTCGACGAACCTCATGGGTCCTTGGCAATCGCCGGAGCGGCTCCTTCCGCTCGTGGTTGCCCGCGCGCTCACGGGCACGACGATTCCGCTCTACGGAGACGGTTCGGCGCGGCGCGATTGGCTGTTCGTCGACGACTATTGCTCGGGCCTCCTCGCTGCGGCGAAGCGCGGCCGTTACGGTGCCGTGTATGAGCTTGGTCGTGGTGAACCTCTGAGCAGCCGCGAGGTGGTCGCGAAGGTGCTCGCAGCGGTCGAAGCCGAGAAGCCCGCGGCGAAGAACGAGGCGATGCAACTTGCAGGATACACGGACTACGTGCAGCTCGTGACCGACGTCGACGATCGCCCTGGGCACGACGCGGCGTATCGCACGGTGTCGAGCGCGGCTCGCGACGAGCTCGGTTGGCGCCCGCAGAAGTCGCTTGAGGAGTCCATCACCAAGAGTGTTCGTTGGGTGCTGCAAAACCAGCCGTGGTCGCAACACATCGTCGAGCAGTCGGGTTGGCAAGGCGAGCGACTGGGCTTGGGCATCGCGCCCATGGACTCGGAGAAGCGCATCGCCGCGGGTTCGCCTCCATCGAATCGGCCCATCGTTCCCTGAATCGCGACCTTCGCCACGCCCGTGAACTTGAACGTGGCGGGCGAGGGATTCTGTTACGGTGTGAGGCCGTGCAAGGGCAGGGGCGCAACCAACGTCGGCGAGGTTCTTGGGTCGCGGCGTTCCTCGTGGTCGCGTCGCAGGCTCAAGCGGTCGACGCGACGCGCTCGTTCGATCAGTATGCGACGCGCCAGTGGGCCCAGGCCGACGGGTTGCCGCAGACCTCGGTGCTGGCCATTGCGCGCACGCCGGACGGTTACCTCTGGCTCGCCACCGAGGGCGGGCTTGTGCGGTTCGATGGCGTGAAGCTCACGACGTTCGATCGACGCAACCAGAGAAACCTGCAGTCTACAAATATTCTCGCACTCGGTGTCGATGCGAAAGGAACGCTCTGGGTCGGAACGACGGGCGGACTACATCGCTTCGTTGGCGGAAACCTTGAGCCGGTGCCTCTCGAGGCCAATCCTTCACGCAGCACAGGCGTGACGGCCATCGCCTTCGCGGGCGATGACGTGTTCGTGGGCACGGACGGCGGCCTCTTTCGCGTTCGAAACGGACAGGGCACGAAACTCGTGCTGCCCGGACTCGCCGACCAGCAGGTGTCGGCCGTGGCGCTCTCGGGCGGGCAGGTCTTCGTGGGCACGCCCAATGGGCTCTTCGCCGTCGAGGGCGCGGTCGTGCGCGACATCACGGCGCAAGTCGGTATGCCTTTTCGCGACGTGCGTGCGCTCGCGGTGTTGCAGGATGGCGACGTGGTCGTGGGTGGTCGGGGCCAGTTTACGCGCCTTGGCGCGCAGCGAATCGTCGTCGGTGCCCTTGAGGGAATGCCGCCGGAACCCGTCACGTCGTTCATCGAAGACGGGCAGGGGACGCTTTGGATCGGGACAGACGGAGGCGGCCTTGTGCGCTTGTCGGGGCGGGCTGTCGCTCGCTTCACGACGCGCGATGGCATGGCAGACGACCACGTGCGCGCGCTCTTCGACGACGACCGCGGCGGCCTGTGGATCGGCACGTCCGGTGGTGGACTTCAGCGGGCGTTTTCAGGCCCGGCGGTGACCTTCGGGGCCGTGAACGGGCTTATGACCCCCGACGTGCGCGCGGTGTTCGGAACGCGCTCCGGTGAGTTCCTCGTGGGCACCGAGGGCGGCGGCCTCTTTCGGAAAGAGGGAAACACGTTTGTGCAGGATGCACGCATCATGGCGCGCACCATCTACGGGTTCGCGGAAAACGATCGCGGCACGGTTTACGTCATGTCCCGGGAGGCCGGGGTTCTCGTGGTGCCGGCGAGCAAGCACGGGGCGGTCACGTCGCTCGAGGGTACGGACGAGCTCCGCGTGCGCTCGCTTGTGCTTGGTGCCGACGGTTCGCCCGACTGGCTTGGTACGCATGGGAGCGGCGTCATGCACCGGGAGGGGGCCTCGTTTAAGACGATGTTTCCCGAGGTGATTTCACCGGGCCTCGTTGTCTTCTTCGTGCAACGCGCAGCCGATGGCGTGCTCGTTGGAACGCGCTCCGGGTTCTTTCATGTGACCGATGCGAAGGCCGAGCGCGTGGCCTTGCCGATTCCGAACGACGCGACGGTCCTTCATCGTCGTGTCGACGCGAACGGTGACGAGTGGCTCGGAACCTCGTCGGGCATCGTGTGGCGGCACGGAGGCGCGTACACGCTCATCGACGCTCGCGCAGGTCTCCTCGACGAGCAAATCTACGCCACGGTGGAGCAGCCCGCGGGCACGGTGTGGGTGGCGACGAACCGCGGCGTCCTGCGCCTGATGAGGACGGATCTCGAGGCCTTTGCGCGCGGGTCACTGAGCGTCGTTCCCGCACGCGCGTTTGGTCTTGCGGACGGGTTTCGCACGTTGGAGTCGAACGCGGGAGACCCGAGTGTTTTCGTGGACCCGTTCGGGGCGGTTTGGTTCGGGACGACGCACGGCCTCACGCGCATCGAGCCGGGCAAGGTCACCCGCTCCTCGGAGCCTCCCGTCACCCGTCTTGAAGACGTCACGCTCGACAGGCTTGTGCAGGATGCACGCGGTTCGATTCGGTTTACGTCCGGCCGCCACGACCTGTCGCTCGGCTTCACGGCCTTCGACTACGCCGCGCCCGAAGCTGTCACCTTCGCCCACCGCCTCGAGGGGCTCGACAGCGAGTGGATCGACGACGGGCGAAAGAGGGATGCAAACTACACGGACCTTCGACCGGGTCACTACCGATTTCTTCTGCGCGCGTGTTCCATCGACGGCGCGTGCGGTGAGGCGTCGTCCCTTCTCGACATCGTCGTCGAGCCGCGGTGGTTTGAGCGTCGCATCGTTTGGGGTTTCTTTGCGGCCGCGGCGGTCGTTGGCAGTTGGGCTGCGGCCCGCGCGCGGATTCGAGGCCTTCATCGACGCGCGCGCGAGCTTGAGTCCCGGGTGGACGAGCGCACCGTCGAGCTGCGCGCAGCAATCCATGCGGTCGAGGTCAAAGACCGCATGCTTCATGCGGACATCGAAGAGGCAGCCCGTTTTCAGGCCATCGCGCTTCGCATGGGCCTTGAGACCGACAGCCTCGGCCTCGGCCTGAAGTCGCTCCCCGCTTCATTTGTTGGCGGCGACTTGGTCGATGCCTTCGAACTTTCCGAAGGGCACTTTCGTTTCCTCATGGCCGACACGACGGGCCACGGTGTGCAGGCGGCGCTTCGGACGATGGTTCTCAAGACCGAGTACGAGGCAATCAAGTGGCAGCAAGAGTGGCCGCACGCACTCGTCGCTTCGTTGAACGACGTGCTCGCGGCGAACTTCCCGGACCTTGAGTTGCGCTCCACCGCGGTGTGCTTCGACCTCGTCCGCATGACGAATGGCGGTTGGGAGCTCCGCGTCGCGAACGCCGCGGCGCCAGAACTTTTTCTGCTCACGGGGCCCGACCTCGTGGAGATTTACCAGCCGGGTCCATTTCTCGCGATGATGCTCGGCGCGACCTTCACCATGAAGCGGCAGATGCTTCCCGTCGGCGCCCGCCTCGTGATCTTCACCGACGGTCTCTTCGAGCAAGAGGGGCCGATCGGTTCCTTCGGCCACGAGCGCATCGAAGCGTTCGTGAAGGCGCACAGGGGTTCGGCGCAAGAGCTCGCCGACGACCTTGGCGAGGCTGTGAAGACCTACGCCGCGCGAGACGAACTCGCAGACGACGTCACCGTTCTCGTCATCGACCTGCGCGCGTAAAGGTCCGCGCTCGCTCGTTTGGGCGCCTACTCGTCTGGTCGTCGCCTACTCGTCTGGTCGTCGCCTACTCGTCGCCGAGTTTTCGGCGCAGCGCCTCGATGTGGGCCCGCACCTCCGCGTCGTTCTCACGCAGCTCGTCGATGCGACGCACGCCACTCATCACGGTGGTGTGATCGCGGCCACCGAATGCGCGCCCAATCTCGGGGTAACTGCAGCGAAGCTGGTGCTTGCACAGGTACATGGCGACGTGGCGAGCGAGGGCGATGCGCCGATGACGCTCCTTGCCCACGAGCTCGGTGTGCGTCACGCGAAAGTGGTGCCCCACGAGACGTTGCACGTCGTCGATGCCCGCTTCCATTGGCCGTGAGGACCCGGTGAGCGCGAGCTCCTGCTTGACGAAGTCGAGGTCGATGGAACGATGAAGCAGCGACGCCTTCGCGGCCAGGCGCACAAGGAGCCCCTCGAGCTCACGAACGTTCGACCGAACGCCCTGCGCGATGGCGAGCGCGACCGTGTCGTCGATGACAAGGTTTTCGAGGCGTGCCTTGCGCCGCACGATGGCGATGCGCGTTTCAAGCTCCGGCGCTTGAACGTCGGCGATGAGGCCCCAATGGAAGCGCGAGACGAGTCGCTCCTCCATGCGGTCGAGCTGCTGCGGGTACTTGTCGCTCGTGAGGACAATCTGCTTGCCCGCTTGGTGCAGCGCATTGAAGACGTGGAAGAACTCTTCCTGCGTCTGCGTTTTGCCTGCCAAAAACTGCACGTCGTCCAACAGCAGCACGTCGCAACGGTCGCGGTAGCGTGCGCGAAATGCCGCCATCGCGTTCGCTTGAAGCGCTTCGATGAACTGGTTCATGAAGGCTTCGGCGGACACGTAGACGACGCGCGCTTGTGGGCGCATTTCGCGAACGCGGTTGCCGACAGCGCCGAGCAAGTGCGTCTTGCCAAGGCCGGTGCCGCCGCAAATGAAGAGCGGGTTGTGGCGCGTGCCCACGTCGCCTGCGACCGCAAGGCACGCCGCATGCGCGAGCTGGTTCGAGGGGCCCACGACGAAGTCGCCAAACGACTGGCGAAACTGCGGTTCCGCAAATGACTCCGGCGCGGCGGCGGCGGCGGCGGCGGCAAAAGGGGCCGGCGGCGGAGAAGGCGGCAACGTCGTCGCACGGACCAGGCTCACATCGGGAGCGGCTTCGGGCGGCGCGATCGGCCGATCGACGGTGCCGACCGTCCAGCGCGGAACCACGGAAAGACCGGTGAGCTCCGACAGCGACGACACGAGCGTCGGAAGGAAGTGGGTGGTCACCCAGGACTGAACCCAGGCGTCACGCGCACGAAGCGAAAGAACGCCGTCCGTGAAGTCGTCGAGCTGCACGCCGCCAAACCAGGCGTCGAACGTTCCGGGCGTGCGACCGCGGAGACGCGCAATGGCGTCGGACCACGCGGCGGGGGGCTCAGGAAGGGAGGGGGCGTGATGCATAGGGGGACAACGAATCCACGGGTTATCCACAGGCTGTGGAAAACCCCCGAAAGAGCGGTGCTTGAATCCGCGGACAGACGAGAGGCGCGACGGAGTGCGGTATTGACGCATAGCGTCGCAGTCAGGCCCCAACATGATTCTGGGGGTCAGGAAAAAAGCACGCGAGCAAAAGAAAATAGTGAGGAGAGGGCCGCTCGATTTGGACCGAGCCGCGTCATCGCTCCCAACGAAAGAAGGGCTATCACCGGCCTGTCACAGGGGACAACGCTGAAAACCAAATAACGTTCTAACTAGCTAAAATCATGGGGCTATTTTGCGTGTAGAGCGAAGGTGTTTCGGTGGTTGTGTGTGTGATGCATGGGTTCGTGACGTTTGACGCACGCGCCGGAAATTCCGGACAACGCCCGGCCACCCCCGACACCCGTGTCCAGAAGATTTCACGTGCAGGATGCACGGCCGTTCGCTCGGTGATTTCCAGGGAACCGTTTACTCGCCTGAACGTCGTCACAGGTGTAGGGAAAAGACTTATGAAACGCTCGCTCCCCATCTTCCTCGCTCTCTCGATGGAAGCGCTTGCTTTTCGAGAGCGTATCGCTCGCGCGGACAATTCCACGAGTTCCACTCAGGCTTGGGACCTCGGTGCCGCACTCAATCCTCGGTCACTCGGTCTCGCGGGGGCTGATTTCGCCGCGGGAGGGGGCACGTCGGCCGCGCTCGGGAACCCCGCAGCCCTGACGGTGTCAAGAGGGTACGAGCTCGAATTGATGGGAGCGTGGGCGCCGGAGGCCGGGTACGCGCAATACGGCGGAGCGGTCGCCGACTCGGTCACGAGCCGCGTTGCCGGTGCCCTTGCGGCTCAGTGGACCTCGTTCGACACGGACCGTCTTCAGCGCAGCGCCATCGATCTGCGCGGCAGCATTGCGTACCCCCTGGGCGACGCATTCTCCGTTGGGGTCGCGGGCCACTACCTGCGCACGACCGATCGCCTTGGCAGCGGCGTGGCCGGTGGCGAGATCGTGTCACGCGGGGGCGACGAGCGAACGCGCATCGCCTTCGACGCAGGCCTCGTGTTTCAGCCGACACCGCTCTTCCGCGTGGGTCTTCTCGCGCGAAATCTCTTCGTCGATCCGAGCTTCGACCTGCCGCGAATCGTGGCGGGAGGCGTCGGCGTAGGCGTCGACGGGCTGTCGATCGAGAGCACCGCGCTCCTCAACCTGACCACGTCCGATGTGCCGCGCTGGCGAAGTGCCACGGGCCTCGAATGGTCGGCCTCCGAGCGGTACGCGTTGCGCTTCGGCTACCGCTACGACGAAGAGCGCCGCACCCACGCGATGGGGTTTGGCATCGCCATCCTCGACCGTTCCGGTGCCCTTGACGCTGGGGTTCGTCGGGACCTCTCCGGGCCATTTCCGGCCACGTTCATCTCGGTCGGATTTCGCGCCCTCATGGGAGCTCCGAGCCGGAGCGAAGGCGACATCGGATCGATGATGTAGAATGCACGCATGCACGCATGCACGCATGCGCGAATGAGCGAATGAGCGAATGAGCGTGCGCTCAGCAGGCACCGCGGCGACTAGGAGCCAAACAGCAGCACGAAGAGCTTCGTCAGGAGCAGGTCGGCGGTGAGGATCGAAATCGAAACGACGACGACCGTTCGCGTGGTGGACTGGCCGACGCCGGCAGTGCCTCCGCGGGTCGTGAGGCCGAAGTGGCAGCCCACGATGGCGATGATCGCGCCGAAGAAAGGCGTCTTGAGAAAGCCGCTCAGGAAGTCGATGAGGGTGACGCTTTCGAGGGCGCTTCGAATGAAGTTCGTGGGCGTGACGTTGAACTGCGTGGCCGAGACGATGATCGCTCCGCCAAGTCCAAGAACGAACGCAAAGATGCTGAGGAGCGGCATCACGATGATGCTCGCGACGAGGCGCGGCATGACGAGCTTTTTCGCAGGGTCTGCGCCAAGCGCCCGGATCGCGTCGACCTGCTCGGTGACGTTCATCGACCCCACCTCCGCGGCCATGCCGCTGCCGATGCGACCGCCCACGATGACGGACGTGAGCGACGGCGCAAGCTCGCGCGCGAACGAGAGGCTGACGACGCGAGGAATGTATTCAAGGCCGCCGAAGCGCTGAAGACCGAACGCGAACTGCATCGTCATGACCATGCCGATGAAGACCGACGTCACGAACACGATGCCCATCGAGGCGACGCCGAGCGAATCGATTTGTTCGACGATGGCCTTCCATTCGAAGGGACGACGCCCCAGCGACCTCATCGCGCTCACAAAAAGCTGCGACGCCTCGCCCACATTTTCGAACAAGCGATCGGCGTCCCGAAGGAGCTGCGGCCTCGTGTCTTCGCTCATGGCACCTCAGGCGCGCGCATGTGAAAGCCAGCGATTACCCCGTCGAAAGCGCCCTGACCGTTGTGTTCATCGCCGGGCGGACCGGTGCGCACGAAGTCAACGACGCAGCCATTCTTCTTGGCGATGAGGATGTCGAAGAAGCGCGGAACGCCGTCGAGCTTGGCCACGATGAAGGTGCGTAGACCCTCGCGCCCGTCGAACTCCACGCGCTCGTCTCGAAGCGTGGCTCGCGCCGTCGTGCCGATGAGAAGCTGCTGCGCGAGCGAGACGAGCGGAACGTCGTCGTTCGAAAGCCCACAACGCGAGTTGATGAGAACGAGCTGACGTTCTTCCGGTGGCGCGAAGGTGAGCATGGCGCCCTCCATGGCGAGAAGACGCCACGCGGGAGGGATGGTCGGGAGAGCCGCCACGAAGGGCCCGCGCTCGACGACACCGTCGCGCCAACGTGTTTCCGGTGCAGAACGGCACCCCACCGAGAGAAAGCCCACGGAGAACGACCACGCCACGGCAAGAGCCGTTCGCTGCACGCGCTGCATGGCACGAGCACCTAGCACGACGTCGAGGGCACGGGCCCGGTGACGGAACGCGCGGAGAACGCTATTTCCACGGGCATGCCTGCGCTTACAACGACCCTCTACAACACGATGACCCAACGCCTTGAACCCGTCGACACCGTCGAGGAAGGGGTGGTGCGGCTCTACGTGTGCGGTGTGACCCCTCAGGATCGGGTGCACGTGGGCCATGCGCGCACGTTCACGACCTTCGACGTACTCGTCCGGCATCTTCGCGCGAGCGGCCATCGCGTGGTCTTCGTCCGCAACGTCACCGACGTCGACGACAAGATTCTTCTCAAGTCGAAGGAGCGCGGCGAAGAGCCCCTCGCGTTTAGCGCGCGCATGGCGGAACTCGCCAAGAACGATCTTCGGTCGTGCGGCTGCGCGAACCCCGACCATGAGCCCACGGTGAGCGGGCACATCGTCGAAATCATCGCGCTCGTCGAGACCCTGGTCGCGAAAGGTTTCGCGTACGTGGTCGACACAGCCGTCGGTCGTGATGTGTATTACGATGTCAAGTCGTTCGGCGCTTACGGAAAACTCTCCCATCGCAAGCTCGACGAGGCGCAGGCCGGCGCTCGCGTGGCGGTCGTCGAGCAGAAGCGCGACCCCATGGATTTCGCCTTGTGGAAGGGCTGCGGCGAAAGCGATTGGGGATGGCCGAGTTCGTTCGGAAAAGGCCGACCCGGCTGGCACATCGAGTGCTCGGCGATGGCTCAGAAGTACCTCGGCAACCGCCTCGACATTCACGGCGGCGCCATCGACCTCATCTTTCCGCATCACGAGAACGAGATCGCTCAGAGCGAGGCGGCGACGGGTGAACCGTTTTCCTCGCACTGGGTTCACGGCGGCTTCGTGACGGCGGACCAAGAGAAGATGAGCAAGTCGCTCGGCAACTTCGTGACCGTCGAGGACGTGCTCTCGCGCAACGATGCGGAGGCCTTTCGCCTCTTTCTCCTCGGCACCCAGTACCGCGGGCCCCTCGCCTTCGACGTGGTCAAGGACGACGACGGTCGTGTGCGGTTTCCATCAATCGACGAGGCGGAGAAGCGTGCCGACTACTTCTACACGACGCTCGATCTCCTCGAAGGACTCGCCGCCAAAGAGGGTGCCGGCGATTTGCCGAAACATGCAATGCGCACGCTTTTTGAGAGCACCCATCCGAAGGTGCAAGAGGCTCTCGATCGCGACTTGAATACGCCCGTGGTCCTTGCGCTCCTCGGCGATCACGCGAAGGCCATGAACGAACTTGCGGGCTGGCTCGCCAAGCCCAAGAAGGCCCCATGTCCGGAGCCGCAGCTGCTGGCGCTCGCAAAACTCGCGCTCACCGAGTGGTCGGCGTGCGTGGTCCACGTGGGTTTGTTTCAGGCAGCGTTTCCCGAGTACGCCGCCAGAACACGGGCGCGGCGCCTCGGCCTGCGTGGCCTCGACGAAGCCGCGATTGAGGCGAAGGTTCAGGCGCGCGCCGCAGCAAAAACCGCGAAAGACTTCGCGACCGCCGACGTGCTCCGCGGGGAACTCGTGGCCGCGGGAATCGAACTCACCGACAGCCCCGAAGGCACGCGCTGGCGCGTCAGCCCGTAACCCGAAGGGCACGCACGCGGCCGCTTCAGATCGATCGCTTTGGCGTGCCGCGCAGGCGGTCGATGGCTTCGGTTCCGAGAAGGCCCACGAGGGCGACGAGCGCGAGATAACCCATGGCGCGACCACATCGCGCACCGGGCCTCGCGGCCAAATTTCAGCAACAAAAAACCCCGGTCCGTTTGGGCCGGGGTTTTGCGTCAGCCCGAAGGCTGAGAGACAACGCGTTGAAGCTGTATCGAAGGCTAGCGAAGCGAACGTCTTACGAAGAAATACGTCGTGTATTTGACGAAAGACGCAGGCGATTCGGAGCGCTCAGGCCCGCTTCATCGCGGTCGTTTCAGAAGAGGTCCTTGAGGGAGACCACGGTCTCCTTCTTCGCCTCGAGAATCGTGTTCACGGCCTTGAGAAAGCGGGTCTTCGTTGGTCCGGAGAGCTTCTCGACACCGGTGATGGCCGCGGTGAGAGCGCGGGGCGTAAGCGGGCGACCCGAGTGCACCTGCTTGGTCTTCCCCTTGTTCTTGTCGCCGCCCTCGGACTTGCGCGCGATGCGCTTCGTGAGGCGAATCGTGCGGTCTTCGACCGTCAGCGACTCGAGAGAGCGCGACACCGCAACGAGGCGGCGGGGGTCGATTTTCTTGGCGGCGATGAGCTGAGCAAACTTCGTGTCGGACATAGGAACCTCGCGGGCAACGGCCCGAAGCGGAAGAAGTCCTCTAGCCGCATCGCCAAGGGCTCGCCAAGAGGGTAATCCCCGCCAGCACGTGTCATCGCTTCTTTCTTCCCCTGCGTTTGCCGCCTTGGCCCGTCCACGCG
>CAIQDA010000045.1 GCA_903870415.1 uncultured delta proteobacterium | reverse complement strand
CACCGGCGTCGGCGGTCGTCGAAGCGTCCGCGACGCTCGTGCCCGAGTCGGTGCCTGCGTCGCTCGCCGAACTCGCCTGCGCCTTGCAATACACCACGTATTCCGCGACGTCGCTCACCGCGTCGCTCACGGTCCACGACACATTTACAGCCCCGTCGCCCGCGCTCGGCGTCACGACGGTCGGTGCTTCAGGACCGACAACGTCGATGCTCGTGGGCCAGCTCAGCGCGGTGCCGAGGAGGTTTCCAGAGCCGTCCGTGAACATGAACCAAAGCTTCACGGCGGTGGCGCCGTTCGACGTCGACGTGCACACGGCCGCGCTCGGCGTGGTCGACAAATCAGCGAAGGTCTTCGGCTTGTCGGATGCGGTTTTCCCGAGGTATTCGACGATATGCTGCGTCTGCACATCGACGGAAACGTTCTGCGTATTCGAGAGCGTGGAACTCACGGGCCAGCACGTGCGGGTCGTGTCGCCGGTTCGTGCTTCGGTCTTCGTGCAGTCGTCGGTGCCCGCCCAAACTTGGAGGCTGCCGTTCGTCGGAATGCTCGAGACGGCGAGCTGAAAGTGCAAGAGCACGTTCGACGCACAGTCGGCGTAGTTCACCCAGTCCGGGTATTTCGACGCGGACCGGTAGGTCGCTTGTTTGGAGGCGTCGCTGTAAAGGCGGCGATCCGGCGTCTGCGAGAGCGTGATTTGCTGCGCAGAAGCTGCCGCGGAGAGCAGCATCGCAACAGCAACCACGCGACGAGGGACTTCGTTACGGAGCATCGCCGGGGAGCATAACCGTCGCCGCGCCATCGGGGCGACCTTTCGTTGCATTCGCCTCGAACGTAGCGACTTGCGTGCGTCCTTGGCGAAACGCGTAGAAACTCGGTATATGGTGACGAAGGGCGCTGCGTCTCGCGTGCCCACGAGGTCCCTTGAGCCGTATTCTCATCGTCGACGACAGTCACGCGATCCGCGCACTCCTTGGCGATAAGCTTCGGAAGGCTGGCTATGAAGTCGTCGAAGTCGCCGATGGCATCGAGGGTGCTCAAAAGGCCCTCGAGGTCGCGCCCGACGTCGTGATCACCGACTTCTGGATGCCGGGAATCTCGGGACTTCAGCTCTGTCGTCTGCTCCGCGCCGAGAAGGCCACCGCACACACGCCGGTCGTTCTTCTCACGGCGACCGAGGACCGCAAGACGCGCTTCTGGGCGCGCAACGCAGGTGCTGCTGCGTTCGTGAACAAGACCCAACTCGGAGACATCGGCAAGGTCGTCGAACAGGTCATGGCCGAGGGCGCGTTCATGAACTTCGACGAGGTCGACGTTCAGGGGCTGCAGCTTCACGGCGCGGTGCAAGAGCGACTTTCGCAGCTTCTCGACCACTTGCTTTTCGACTCGGTCGTCGCGGGCCAGGTTCGCCAGCTCGCAGGAAACGTCGCCGAATTCGACGACTTCTTTCGCGCGCTCACCGAGGTCGCCAGCGAGATCATGACCTACCGCTGGTTTGGTCTTTCGCTCACCGAAGAGCGCAAGTGCCTGATCCACACGCACCCGAACATTCAAGAAGAGGCGGTGCTTGAGGCGCGTGAGGCGTTCGCGCTTCCAGCCGACGTGAGCATCGAACTCGTCACCGGCGAACAGCCCGCTGCGACGAAAACGCACCGCACGATCACCCAACCTGTCATGCATTCGTTCGCGCCCATCGGCGCCGTCGCGCTCGGCACCGACCGCAAGCACTCGTCCGCCGAAGACGATCGCTTCGTGCGCATCGTGGCCCGCGAACTCCCCGTGCCGCTCGAACTCATGCGCGCCATGAAGCGCGCCACGACGCTCGCATCCACCGATGGACTGACGGGCCTAATGAACAGGCGTGCGTTCATCGAGCAGATGGAAGTCGAACGGGCCCGCGCCGAGCGAAGCGGCTTCTCGACAGCGCTTTTGCTCCTCGACATCGACCACTTCAAAAAGGTCAACGACACCATGGGCCACGCGGCCGGTGACGCGATTCTCAAAGGCGTCGCCGCGGTGTTGAAGCGCTTTGGGCGCAAGAGCGACTATGTGGCGCGTTGGGGCGGCGAAGAGTTCATCGTGGCCCTCACGCAAACGCCCGTCGCAGGTTCGCGCATCGCAGGCGAACGACTTCGTCGCGCGATCGAAGCGGCCGTGCACGAAGTTCCGGAAGGCGGCACGCACCAAGTGACCGCGTCCATCGGACTCGCCGTGGCAACCGGCACATGGAAGCTCGACGCCGTCGTCGCGAAGGCCGATGAAGCCCTCTACGTCGCCAAGTCACGCGGGCGTAACCGCGTCGAACTCAGCGACGCGGGCAATCAGAGCTAGAGCGTTTCGCGCCGCTCACGAAAGCGTCGCTCCGCACGCGCACCGAGGAGCGCTCGCCACGCGCGAATAGACCCGTTCGCACCGCGGGCACACGACGCCATCGGCCTCAAACGCGATGGGCTTGTTCGTCGCGGCGCAACGGCGTCCGGTCACGTGCACCGCTTCGAGGGCCAGCACGGACCCCGCACCCGCCACCGGCGCCCCCACGCGGGAGGCAACGTCGGGGGTCGACACCGAAGGCATGCGCACCGCAACCTCCGCGAGCATGGCCGCAAGAGCAGCCTGGTGAACTTGTATTCTGCATAGTTCGTTGATGGGTGCACCATACACGGGCTTTCCGCGCACGCGTATGGCGTCACCCTCGAGCGTGATCGACTCAACGCCGTACCAAGGCACGCGGACGAGCTCGTCTTTCTCGAAGGCGATGCCCGCAGGCCCCACACGAATGGGCGTCCCTCGAGCCGCGGCAAGAAAGGTCGCAACGCCCATGAGAAGCGCCGCGAAAGCGAGCACCTCGGTCGTGTATGGGGCGACGTTTGCATCGCGCATTCGCAGAAAAAACCCAACGGCTCCCGCGCCCGCTGCCAAGGCTCCCGCGTTGAGCACGAGCAGGAAGAGGCCCGGTGACACGGTGGCTTGGGGCTCGAAGCGAGTCTCGGTGCGGGGCGGAGTTTCGGCGGCGGTCATGGTCACGCGGTGGCGAGAAGGGCGAGGGCTTCTTTGAGGAGCGTCGCAAGGTCCGCGTCCGGGAGACGCGACGTGAGTTTGTCGAGCGCCATATCGGCCTTCGCGGCTTTGTAGCCCATGGACACGAGGGCCGCATGCAGCTGCTTGCCTTTGCCGTGCGCAACAGGAGCAGCCGTACGCGCGCCTGTGCCGCCAACCGGACCCGTGTCCGGGAGCTTGTCGCGCAGTTGCACCGTGAGCACTTCAGCGGTCTTCGCGCCGATTCCCGAAAGCTGCTTCAGACGCGGAACGTCGCGCTCCTGAACCGCGCGCCGAAGCTCCTCGATGCCAATTTGGCCGAGGATGGTGACCGCGAGTTTCGGCCCCACGTTGGGAACGCTCACGAGCGTGCGAAACACGAGCCGCTCGGCCTCGCTTGCGAACCCGAAGAGCGCGAGCTGATCTTCGCGCGCATGGGTGTGAATCGCGAGCGTGACCTCCTGGCCAACCTCCGCACGCGCACGCCCAAACGTACCAAGGGGGCAGTGCACCTCGTACCCCACTCCTCCGACGTCAACGAGGGCAGCCCCGTCGCTGTCGGTCGCCAAAAGGGTCCCGCGCAGACGTCCAATCATCGGCTCCGTCTAACAGGCTGCTGAAAAAAGAGCGAACGACCCAAAGCTATGGGAGGAGGACGAAGGAATACTCTGAGTATTTCGAGGATGACGACCGACGATTTGGGTCGATGAGCCTTTTTTCATTACCCTGCTAACGCGGTTTCGCCCGTCGCGTGCGAGTTGCTTGACGTTTGCCTCACCCTTGTGCCACGAACCCGGCTCTGGAGAGGGCCTCCATGGGGCCCAACCGAGAACCAAGGGTTTGACTCGCGCACACCACGCGCAATCACACCCCCAAGTCGAGGGAGGGTCTCTTCGGTCCACAGCCAAGGAGATTCCCATGCGTTCCATCAAGCTCGTTTCCGCACTCACGGTCCTCGCACTCACGGCTCTCGGCTGCGGCGAATCGCCTGCCGAAGTTCCCGCGAACACCCCGGTCGTCGAGGCCCCCGCGCCTGCCCCTGAGCCAGCCCCCGCCGTCGTCGAAGCGCCTGTCGCGCCGCCCGTCGCCGCTGCCGCTCCGGTTCCAGAAGCGCCGAAGGCCGAGGCCCCCAAGGCCGACGCGAAGGCCGACAAGAAGGGCGCCAAGAAGGGCGCCAAGAAGAGCAAGTGAGCTCACGCGAGCCGTTCGCGGCTTGAGATGGGGCCGGTCCGAAAGGGCTGGCCTTTTTTTATGGGCCCACGACCTTCGGGTCCGCCATTCGCGGATACACCCGAACCGCGAGCACAATCACGAGAAGCGCCTCGATGACGATATGGTAACGGTCTTCCCCAAAGAATACCGCGTGCGTGCACAGGAATACGCCGAGAGTCGCGCCCACAAGCCGTGAGAGCCGATCATCTTCGGTGAGCAGCAAGCCCGCAAGCGCCACCGCGACCCCGCCCGACGTGGGGCGCGCAAGCATGAGCATCGGAACTGCCGCCACGACCGCCGCAAGCACCTGCGTTTTCCAAGGCCGATGGCGCACGACGACGAACGCGGCCCCGAGCAGGAGCGCTTGGTGAAAGGCCATGAACACGGGCCATGAACAGCGGCGCAGAAGGTCCGGCACCGCCTCGGGCCGCGCCTCACGAATCGCCTCCATGGGGAACTCTTCGTAGTCCATCGCGTAGGAGAGCTTCGCGGGCACGAGCGCGAGCATGCGACGCGGATCATTCGCGATGGCTTCGCGTCCTTTGATTCCGAGGCAACGGTCGAGGTGCACCTCGCCGACCTCCGCTTCGCATCCGTGCCCCGCGGGAAGACCTCGGTAGCGACCCGTCGCGCCTGGGAGCGTCCCGATCGCGAGATTCCAGCCGCCATTCGTGCTCACGAGGGCCGGCCCGTCGAGAACACGTGCATTGCGCAGGGACCACGGAAGCACCACGGCTCCGAACGCCAACGCGAACACCAAGGCCCCCCGCGCGCGAGGAACCAAGCTCCGGCGATTCGCAGGGTTTTCCGCAAGCACGACGGCAAGGAGCGCCGGCGCCAGCAGCAGCGTTTGCGGACGCACAAGCGTGGCGAACCCGGCAAGCGCTCCAGCAGACGCGTACCTTCGCACGCCGGCATCTCGCTGCATCATGCACGCAATGATTCCTGCGTACAGGAGCGCCGCAAGAGGCTCCGCCATGATCAGAGGTGCCTGCATCACGAGCCCCGGATGGAACGCCGTGAGAACCGCCGCCAAACGCGCCGCACGTCGAGAGCTCACCTGGCTAGCGATGGCGTGAACCACGACGACGAGAGCCGCGCCGAGAAGCGTTTGAACGACGAACGCGACGCCGACGCGGTCACCAAACCATCGATACGCCACGGCCAAAACGGCTGGAAAACCTACGGGGTAGTGCGCCGTTGGTTTCAGCAGCCCATCGTCGCCTTCGCTCGCGACCACGTACCCGTCGCCATCGGCCAAGTGGCGCGCGAACGCATCAAAGTAGCGACCGTCCCATACGGGCTCGGGCTCCACGGCCACGACAACCAGCAGGCGCACGACGCACGCAAGGAGCGCAACGAGCAGGCGTTCGCGCGGCACCGACCACGGCGCACGGGTCATCCCTTGTCTCGCGGCTCACGGGAGCCCATCGCCGCGGGTCGCGCGAGGAAGCTCTTTTGAACGCGCACGGGATCGGCGCCATAGAGACGCGCGAGTTCCGCGAGAAAGCCACGAAGGTACACCGGTGCCGGAAGGTCGCGAAAACGGTCGTCCTCAAGCGCGACGAGGATCGCCCTCGAAATGCGCGTGCGACCGCAGACGTCGTCGACCGAGTAGCCGTTCGTTTCGCGAAGTTGCCGCAAGGTCGATCCGTCCACGAGAGCGCGCGCGTCGATCGCTCGCAGAAGTTCGCCGAGGCGCTGTTGCTCTTGCTCATCGAGGACGCGCACCGCGGGTTTGGCGATCGGCGTCGAGAGCTCTTCTGGAAATGTCGAAACGTCGTATGCGCGGCGTCTTACCGGATCAAGAAGGACGTCCAGCGCGTCATCAAGGCGCTTCACTTCAACGCGAACCGCCGCCGCGTCGAGGATCGTGTGCGGCGCGAGGCTTTCTGGACCAAACACGTCGCGAAGCTTGCGATGCGCCCGCCGAAGTTCTTCGTCGTTTGCCGTGCGCGGCACCCCGAGAAGCTCGTAGAGCGTGGGTCCCATGCCGCTTCTCGGACGCGCAGGCGCGATGGGCAGCGACCGGCTCGGAAGCGAAGGATCGATGGGCAGAAGAATGCGCCGGGCGAGGCGCTCGATTTGCCGCGACGCTTTTCCTGCGGGGTTGTCGACGAGGAGCGGCCGCTGTTTTCGCGCGGCGATCCACACGGTGTCGTCGTGCTCGAGGGTTCCGTAATCTTCGAGCGACATGCCGTAGTTCGCAAACACGATGGAGCTCATCCACGACGAGAGGTCCGCATCGGAACGATGGCGCGCGCCTGAAACGACGTGACCAAAACGCATGCGACGAAGCTCGTCCTCGGCGAGCGCATGAAGCGTTCGGTCGCGACGCTCCAGGGCCTGAAGGTACTCGTAAGGCGCTGGCAATCCCGGAAGCTCCGAGAGCACGCCGAGACCGTAACGTCGGCGGTTGTCGGTCGTGGCGAGGAGACGCTTCAGCCGCGCCCGAAACGCTGCACGCAGAAACCGATACAAGGCCTCCACCGCCGCAGGCTCGGGCGATGACACGAGCAACGGCAAGTCCGCTGCCGAAAGCAGATGGAGCGAGAACGGAGTCGCGCCCGCCCCCACGTCCACGACCACGAGCTCCGCGGGGAGATCACGCAACCGCGAGAGAAAACGGTCGGCCCGCGTGCCACGCATCGCAAGCGCGAACGTCGTGACCTCGTGCGGGTAACGAAGGAGGCGCAGGCCTTGAACGCCCGTTTCGACGAGCGCCTCACCGAACGGCGCTGCAAGCGAGAAGGCTTCGCGTGCGTAACCAAGACCGAAGTTCGCGTGAAGGCCGCTGCCGCGAGCGTCCGCATCGACAAGCACCACCGACCGACCAAGCTGCGCGAAGTAGACCGCAAGGTTCGCCGCGATGAGGCTCTTGCCGACACCTCCGCAACCGCCGCCAACCACGAAGAGGCGCGGCGCGAGTCCCGAGGGCACGGACATCGGGCGGCTCGCGACGGGACCTTCCGTCATGGCGTCGCGCCGAATTGCCGCTTGGCGTGCCGGAAGCGACGCACAAGCGCCACGCAACGCGCACCCAGCTCCTCGCCGTCCACAGGTTTGCCAAGCCAGTCGTCAGCACCCACGCCGAAGGCTTCCGTGCGCACACGACCATTGTCGATCGCCGTCACGATGACGAACGGGAGCGCATCAAGGCGCTCGTCGTCACGCAAGCGACTGCAGAGCGCGATGCCTGAGATTCCCGGCAGTTCAAGCTCCGACACCACAACCTCAAAGCGCTCCGTCGCAAGCTCCACAAGCGCGTCTTCCGCCGTAGCGACGCCTTCGACCTCGATGCCGCTCGCACGAATCGCCGCTTGCAACGCGACCAACGTCTGCCCGTCCGGGTCGACCACGAGGATTCGTGCATCATGCACAGAAATCTCAAAAAGGCTGCCGCGCTGATCGCCCCTTCGCGTCTCCGGCGGAATGGTGTCGACCGTTCGCCGGGCCGGCGCCGCCGCGAGCATGGCGTTCAGGCTGTCGTCCGCATGCGTCGCCGCGAAGTCGTGGATGCGTTCCCAGTCGCGCCGATCGAACACAAGAAACGAATCATCCGCACGGCGCGAAACGTTGCCCACGGCAGCGGTCGCACGACCTCGCGTACCGACCTCGAAAATCGCGAGGACCCACTCTCCGTCAGACCACGTCGCATCCGCGGCGAGCGGAAGAGCCTGGTCGTGACGACGCAGAAACTCCGCCAATGCGGTGAGGGTATCGTGGCGGTAGACGACGTCTCGCACACCTTCTCTCTACCCCTCGCGCGCGCTCGTGAAAAGGCGCTGGCGACGGAAACCGCAGGGCCTGCTAGGGCCCGGACTCACCTCGTGGGGTCCGTCTGCTCCACGCGCGCGCAGGTGCACCATGCAAGTTCCCCGTTCGATCTTCCGCGAATACGACATCCGAGGCGTTGCCGACCGCGATCTCACGGACGACGTCGCGCGCGCCATCGGTCTTGGCTTCGGTGCGACACTCGGGGACGGGCCACGCTCTGTCCTCGTGGCGCGCGATTGCCGACTCTCCGGCGACCGCATCTTTGCCGCGCTCACGGACGGGCTCCGCGCGAGCGGCTGCGACGTGGTGGACCTTGGCATCGGACCGACGCCATATCTTTACAACGGCGCGTACGAGGTCGAAGCGAGCGGCGCCATCATGATCACCGGGAGCCACAACCCGGGAAATGAAAACGGCTTCAAGATGATGCGCGGTCGCGCGAGCTTTTACGGCGAAGCGATCCAAAAGCTCCGCGCACGTATCGAAGCCGACGACCTTCCGATGGCCCAAACCCGCGGCGGCATCTCGTCGCTCGATCGCAAGAGCGCTTACGTCGCCGCGCTGACCCGGGGCTTTCAGTTTCCGCGCACCAACATGCGCTTCGTGCTCGACGCTGGAAACGGCGCAGGCGGACCGCTCGCCCTTGAGGCCATGCGCGCGCTCGGACTGAATCCGGATCCGCTCTTTTGCGACATGGACGGCACGTTTCCAAACCACCACCCTGACCCGACGGTGGAGAAGAATCTTGAAGCGCTCGTGGCGCGCGTTCGCGAAACCGGTGCCGACGTGGGCCTCGCCTTCGACGGCGACGCCGATCGACTGGGCGCTGTCGACGCGCAAGGCAACGTCATCTGGGGCGACAAACTCCTCGTCCTCTTCGCGCGGCAAGTGCTCGCCACGCACCCGGGCGCCGCGGTGCTCGGCGAGGTGAAGTGCTCCCAAACGCTCTACGACGACATCGCGAAACACGGCGGCAGGCCCATCGTGTGGAAGACCGGTCACTCGCTCATCAAGGCGAAAATGAAGGAAGAGCACGCGCTCCTCGCCGGTGAGATGAGCGGGCATCTCTTCTTCGCGGACCGCTACTACGGCTACGACGACGCACTCTACGCGGCGTTGCGCCTGCTCGAAATCATCGCCACCGAAACGCGCACCGTCGCAGAGCTTCTCGCAGACCTTCCGCATACGGTGACTACACCCGAACTGCGTGTCGACTGCCCGGACGCCATCAAGTTCGACGTCGTGCGCGAGGTGACCGAACACTTTCAAAACGCAGGCCGCGCGGTCGTCACCATCGATGGCGCGCGCGTGGCGTTCGGAGCTCCAGGGGAGCCGTGTTGGGGTCTTGTGCGCGCGTCGAATACGGGCCCCGTGCTCGTGCTTCGCTTCGAGGCCCCGACCGCTGAGCAATGCCAGGCCATTCGCGAGGAAGTCGAAGCCGTGGTGCGCCACGCCCGGAATCGACTCGACGTATGAGCGCAGAGGCCGCCGGATCGTGGACCATCGCGACCGTCCTGAAGTGGGCCATCGACGACTTTCGCGCCAAGGGTCTCGAGTCTCCGCGCGTCGAGGCCGAACTGCTTTTGTCGAACGCCCTCGGGTGCTCGCGCATCACGCTCATCACCGACTCGCAACGACCGCTCGCGCCCCAGGATCTCGCGCGCTTCAAAGCCATGGTCATGCGCCGCCGGCGACGCGAACCCATCGCGTACATTCTTGGTCGGCGTGAGTTCTTCGGTCGAACGTTTCGCATCGATGCGCGCGTCCTCGTGCCACGCCCCGACACGGAGATTCTTGTCGACGTCGCCCTGCGCGAAACGCGCTCCCGCGATCTCTACGTGCGCGCCCTCGACCTCTGCACGGGCAGCGGATGTGTTGCGATTTCCCTCGCGCGCGAACGGCTCACGTCGTCGTTCGTCGCCACGGACATCTCACCCGGTGCGCTCGCGGTCGCACAAGAAAACGCGCTGCGTCTCGGCGCGTACAACGTGGCCTTCCTTCAGGGCAGCTTGTTCGCGCCCGTGCAGTCTACACACTTTGACCTTATCACCGCGAACCCGCCGTACATCGCCAGCGACGAGATCGTTACGCTCGACGCAGACGTGCGGGACCACGAGCCACACCTCGCGCTCGACGGCGGCGCAGACGGCCTCGACCTCGTGCGCCTCATCGTGCGCGACGCGCCGGACTACTTGCGCCGCGACGGCGTTCTCGCGATGGAAATTGGCGCGGATCAAGGCCCGGCGACCGCAACGCTCTTCGAAGCGCGAGGCTTCGCCAACGTGCGTATCGACAAGGATTACGCACGCCGTGATCGCGTGGTCAGCGGCCGTTGGCGCGAAGCCATAACGCGCGGGTGACGTTGACTGGCGACGGTCAGTGTCCGAATTGGAAGCCGAAGGTCGGCATGATGATCCAATTCATCGAAGGCGCAACTTGGTACGCCGGTTCGCTCTTCGTGGCCCTGGTCGCATCGAGGTACGTGCCCGGGTCCGTGAACACGTCGCTTCCAACGAAGTCCGCCCACGCCGTCACGCCGAGGATGACCTTCGCGCCGGGACTTGGGCCGATGACGATGCCCGCATCGAGCAGCATCGCGAAGTTTCCATTCGAAGCCTTCGCTCGGTACGTGGACCCGTTCGTATAGAGATTCGTCAGGCCGTAGGACTGGATCGAATAGCCAGGAGTGACGCCGAGCGTGAAGCGCACCGCCCCTTCCGTGAGGAAGCGCAAGCCACCTCCGGCGAAACCCCGCATCGTGAAGTACGTGCGGTCTACATCGAGCTGCGCTGCCGCTCCTGTTCCGGCTGCGACGACCTTTCGGCTGTCCAAACGCGCGTCGACGTTGCCCACGAGCGCGCCCTCGAAGCCGAGGTAACCCAGGCTGTACCCAAGGCGAAGCGACGCCGCTCCGCCCATCGCGTCACCGGCGGGGCACTGGTACGTGTTCGCGTCGACGGGGCAAGCCGCGCCAGGAAACGCCGTGAGGCCGTGGGTGTAGTGCAGGCCGAGCTGCGAGTAGAACCCCTCGTATTCCGGCTCTGGAGCCACGTAGGGCGGCGGCGCGGGGTCGTGTTCGGGCACCACGGCGATCGCCGCGAGCACCACGTCTTGCACGACGGCTTCGCCGGCGACGACGTCCGCGTACCTGTCGATTCGCGTGTAACCCGGAGCCTCGATGAGAAGCGCGTGACGCCCGACAGGCAGCTCGGCATCGTAGCTCCCCACGGCCGCGGCCCCGCCGTCGACGCGGACAACCGCCGTGGCTGGCGTGACGTGAACACGGAGCTTGCCGGTGAGCGGAACCGTTTCGAGGGTCACCTCGATGCGCGCCTTCTTGAGCACGTCAACGTTGCGCGGTTTCGCGGCCACCCGTTCGCCGCGAGCCTCGACCGTATGGGGCCCAGGCGACACGTCACCTTCGTAGGGAGCGGCGCCGACGCTCTTTCCGTCGACGAAGATCGAGACAGGAATTCCTGCCATTTCCCTAACAACAAGACGTCCCGTCGTGACCTCGGCGACAAGCTGCGCGGTGACGACGGTGTCTTTCATGCTCACCACGTCCACGTCGCGCTCAAGTGGGTCATACCCTATCTTAGCGATGCGTAGTTTACGTGTGCCGCTATCCATTCTCCAACGCTCAAGCGGCGTGATTCCCACTTTGACGCCGTCCGCGAACACGTCGGCGCCCGCAGGCGTCACGCGCACATCGACGAGGGCCGTCAACTGCCGCAACTCCTCAAGCGCGCGCTGAATCGCAATCTTGTCGGGACCTTTGAGTTCGGAACCGTGGACCGCGAGGAGCTTCTCGAGGGACGTGAACGCCGCGGCGTATTCATGCCGTTCGCGTTGGCACTGAGCCACGTTGCGCAGGGCCGACGGTCGCTGGGCTAGCGCGTACGACTCGCGAAATTCGCCAAGCGCCGCTCCGAAGTTCTTCTCCTTGAGCATCGCGAGGCCGACTTCAAAATGGCGTCGTCCTTCGGCCATTCCCGGGGACTCGGCCACCTTTGCTTTCGCGGCAGAAGCGTCGGGCGGAAGCGCCGCAAGACCGGCAACGAAGACGAGGAGAGCCGTGGGCTGAGCGAGGCGCGCGAGAAAAAGCATGGGAGCTCGCCCATCATGGCAGCTTGCGTGGCTGCGGACCAAAAGCCGGCCACGTTTCCCTCGCGGGCACGCGGCCTTCAGAACTCGTCTGTGTGGCCCACGTCGCCGAGTTTTCGGTCTCGATTGGCTTTCGGCGGCGGCGGCTGCCATGCGGGCGCTGACGGGGCTGACGGGGCTGACGGCGGCGGCGCAACAAGAGCCTGCGGCGACCGCTTGCCCTGCGAAGGCAGCGTCGTTGGCGCTCCTGCATCGACCGCGGCAGGTTCCGCCTGCTCGTCGACGATGGGCAAAGGATCCCGGACCGGAGCCTTTGGCAACGCGACAGCCTGAGCGCGCGGCGGCGGATCGTTCTGTCCGCGAAGGGCGAGAACGCCCACCACGAGCCCCAGGGCTGCGAGCGCGCCGAGAAGGAACGACAACGGCGACGCGCGACGAGGCGCGGGCACGTCGAAGGCGACCATCGCGGGCATGCGATCTTCGGTCAACGACGGCTGCGTCTGCTCAAGGGCCACCGGGGCGTTCGAGCTTGCTTGGAGCGAGCGCGCACCGACCTGCACGCCATAGGCGGCGAGAGGAATGTTCGGCTGCGATCCGAGATCGAAGTTCAACGTCGTTGGGCCGGAGCCAAGCGCCGACGGCACCTCCCGAGACGCCATCTCCATGCGCGACGGCGAGCCCAGCGAATGGTTCGAGCCCTCGGAGATGGGCAGCGCGCCGGAGACATCGCGAATGGCCATCGCCGAAACTTCGCGCAGCCGCCTTAGGAACGTCGCGGCGTCGCGGACGCGGGCAGGAATCGCGTGTTCGAGACACTCGTGAACCACCTGGGAAAGTCCATACGGAACCCACGGCGCGCGCACGTGGAGCGGCGGCGGCGGGTTCACAACAATGTGGACGATCGTTTGCTCGTAAGACGAGAGCAAGTCGTACGCAGGCTGGCCGGCGAGCATCTCGTAGAAGATGGCCCCGAGGCTCCACAGGTCCGTGCGGTGATCGACCGAAGCGAGACCCTGGGCCTGTTCCGGCGACATGTACTGCGGCGTGCCGACCACGCTCCCAACGCGCGTGAGTTTGCCCGCCATCGGGTCGGCTTTCGCCTCGTGTTCCTCGTTCAGCATCTTGCTGATGCCGAAGTCGAGAACCTTCACGAGGAGCGTCCCGTCGGCGCGCTCGCACAAGAAGATATTGCCGGGCTTCAAGTCGCGATGAATGACGCCGGCGTCGTGCGCGCGAATGAGCGCTCGTGCGATCTGTGAGGCGACCATCGTGGCCTGTTCCACGGGCAAACGGCGCTCACGGTCCAAGCGCTGCGCGAGGTCTTCGCCCTGGAGAAACTCCATGACCATGAACAGCCCCGCGACCGGGTCTT
>CAIQDA010000044.1 GCA_903870415.1 uncultured delta proteobacterium | reverse complement strand
GCGCTTCGCCCTCGAGGCGTCCTCGGTTCAGGAGCATTTCTTCGATGGTCATGACGGCTTCTTTCGCTTCAGGGTGAGTTTGGTCGACGAGTTCGAGGAAGGCAACTCGAACGTCTTCGTGGGCGACTTGGAACAGGTAACGGAGCGCGTATTCGCTGGCCCGCAGGCCACCGGGTCGCGCGAGGAGCTCGGCGAGAACCGGGCCCCATCGCATCAGGCTCGCGAGGAGTGCTCGACGATCGCGTGCATCGCGCAGGAGCCACAACGCGAGGTGCAATGCGGTCGCGCGCGAACGAGCGACGATGGCATCGTCCGAAAGTTTGGCGACATCGTCGATGAGCAGTCGCGCGTTGGGGACGAGCTCGCGAAGTTCAGGCACCTCGTTCACGAGCGGGTCCACGAGTTCGTGAAGCGTGCGCGGAGCTGTCCAACCGCCCTCGCCGTGATGCAGCACGACAGGGACGACGATGGGTAGAAGCGTTGCAGCAGGGTTTTTCCTGCGAAAATCCACCCAGATGCGCACGATATACTCGGTGGCGCGGAGAGGCATCCACGCGTCCGGGCGGCTCTGATGTTCGAAGAGCACGTGCACGCGGACGTCGTGGCCGTCGAGGGTGCGCATGGAGAAGAGCAAGTCCGTGTGCCGATCGCGGAGGGCCTCGTCGACGAAGGAGCCCGGCTCGATGCGGAGCGTGGACCAGTCGATGCGCGCCACGAGCGCCGGAGGAAGGACCGCGCGCAGCTCATCGGCCGCGTGATCGAGGTTCGTGAAGGTGCGTTTGACGAAGGAGTCGTGGGGCGACGAAGTGGGCGGCATGCGCCCCTCAAGGCAAGGTCGATGCCAAAGCACGCGTCAGGGAATTTGCGCTATTTTCAAACGCAACTTCGTCAATTCGGCCGGCCGCGGTCGGCCACGGCCAGGCGGCGCGAGGTCGATCCCCCGGGTGGCTTCCGCGTGATTCGCATCAAGCTCGACGACCGTGTGCAGTCGGACGCGCTCAACACCGACAATGAAGAGGCAAAGGCGTCCCGCGCATCCGTGATTGCATCCTCGCGGACCCGCGCCGTGTCGCGTGATCCGTCGCGCGACCTGAAGGACTACTCCGTTGACTACGGCTTTCGCGGCGGCGTCGACGGAGCAACGGACTCGAGGTCGGCGATTGCAACGCCGAGCATATTCGCGAAGCGCGCGAACTTTCCTTTCTCCGTGAGCGAGAGGCGATGGTCTTCGAAGCCGCCGCCGCCCACGCGCTCCCGGTGAAAGAGGAAGAGCGCCGCCGGCTTCCCCCCCGAGCGATCCGAGCGGTTGACGAAGAGCCGCACGGACGGAAGCTCCTCCACGACGTTCGTGCTTACGCGATGCACCTCGTCCTCCGAGGTCGAGCTCATCGCGAAGAAGGTACGTTGGCCTGGCGGATCGTCGCGGCCCCACTCCGCGACGATGCCGTCGAGCTCCTGCTTCAGGAGCTTGGCTTCCTCGAGCCCGACAAAGGCTGCGCGGGTCACGTCGACGTTGTCGACAGGGTTCCGCTCATACCCCCCGTCCCATGGCGCGATGAGCACGTAAGCGCGCTCCGTTCCTTGAAGGTCGCGGTCACGGGCGCTCATCACGTTCAGTTGGATCGAGTCGCGGTCCGAGGACGTGGCCTTGCCACCCTCCACGCCGATCGGGAGCATGTCGGTCGTGACGAGCTTGACCCTCGTTCTCGTGAGCCGAACGTGCCGTGGGATGCCGGCGCTCGACGAGTACGTCCGAACGGTGGGGGTCGAGCGGCACGCCGCAAGGGCGATGAGGGCGACGAGCGGAAAGAGCCGGAGCATGTTCATGAAGTCATCTCGAAGAGGTTGATTGCGTTCGTCGTGCAGCGCTTAGCGCCGCTTCTTTCCCTTCGATTTCGCAGAGCCGCTGGAAATCGCGCGCGTGTACTGCTCTTCGTCGAGAACGATGCCGCTGCACATCTTGGCGCCGAGCACCCCGAGCGCGAGCAGGCGTGAACTAAGGACCGCCCGGTGAGTAGTCGGGTCGATGTAGAGTACATCACCCCAGGAATCGCCTTGATAGGCGAGGCGCGCGAACGCGGTGTCCATGTGCATGGTGAACGTCTGCGGCAGGCTTTCACCGCCCGCCGTACGCAAGTTGCAGGAAAGCTCTCCCGGGCCGCTGTCGCACTCAAAAACCTGAAATTCGCCAGGCACCGTCGTCCATTTGCCCGACTCGGTGTGGAACGACGTGAGCTTGCAGTCTGCAAAGATGATGTTCGTGTCGTGGGCCGACGACAGCCGGCTCGCCATGAGCGCCGCAAGCGCAACGAGCAATGACCCACGAAGCCCACTCACGGCCCCACCGCCTCGGTGGGCCAGCCTTCGTGGCCCGAGACGCGATCGGTGTAGCTTACACCCGAGCGCGTCGTGTCGTAGGCGGCGACGGCGAAGCGCTCGGTGATGGGCACGTTGGGGATCACGTACAACGTGCCGCTCGGCACCTCCACGGAGTGGGCCCAGAAGAAGCCGTCGCTCGAGCCCCAGAACACGCGGTAGCCGGCGAGGTCCGCCTCGGTGTTCGCGTTCCACGAGACCCGAACGCCACTACCGTCGACGACCTTTGTCACACCGCTCGGCGGAAGGAGCGGCGCATCGGTGCTCGGGGCCGTGAGGAAGGGTGTGTAATTGATGAAACCGAGGGACGAGTCGTCGTTCCAGTCCCAGAGAATCGATTGAATCGCGGAGTCGGAGGTGGTGCCCCAATAGTTGCCCGTTGCGGAACGATTACCCCCGCCCCCAGAACTCGCTAATCCGACGCTTATGCGCCCTGAGAGATTCGACCGTGTGATCGTCGTACCCGCGCCAATCGAGATATCGTCGTATCGACCTAGAGTCGGCCAACCGAGGCCCTGGCTATTGGCGGTTCGAGGTCCGGGACTAACCACAAAAGATGAACGTTCAACACTGCACCCCGAACACGAAAAAAGAGAGGGGCCGGCCGACGAATAGAGCGAAGAGTCTTTCACTTGGCTACTCGGCCCAAGAGCCATGTTGCCCGCGGACCCGTTGCCCATCATCATTACGCCGGCAACAAACGTGCCACCAACCGGTGTGAAGATTCCGCCCGACCGATGCCTAATCAGAGAGCCCTCAATGTACGTTGATGCTCCGGCGGGCAACCAATTCGGGCGAGGCGTTTCAACAAAAGACCCACCGAAATCCTCAAAGCTGTCGGATTGGTTCTTTACGATCGCAGCACCGCCATCAGCGACCAGAATCGAATTACGAATTGCGCTCCAGTCACTCGACTTCAGATCAAACAGTGCTCCATTTGGATTTGCGAACGAGCTCCCTTCAACTTCTACTCCCCCTCGGTACACTCGCACGGCAACCGATCCTGCGGAAGCGAGATTCGAGTCGCTAGCACCGCGGAAGGTCGACCCGACCACCGACACATGTCCGGAAACAACCAGAAGCTCCGCGTTCGTGACCGCATCGCTAAACGCGGTGTCCTCTATTCGCGTTGAACAAGGCCAGACGCCGGAGCCGTCATAAGCATACGGCGCATCCGCCTCAACAGTTGAGGCCGCTCTATTTGCACTAAATTCTCCAGCTACAACCGTTGCGCATGCGCCCGCAAGGCGCAAGACAGACCCCGTGTTGTTGCTGGCGACAAAATGCTTCAGAACGCTCGACGTCGTTTGGCGCGACATCGCGAAGACGGTACCGACAGAACGCCGCACGACAACGTTATCGGCATAGAGTCTCGCTGCCACCACGTCGACAACGGCAGCAGCGGTCGACACGTTTCCTCCCCTCGTCAACTCGACCCACCTCAGCATGCTTCCCGATGCGTAGTTCCCCTGCGAATCGAACACCGCATCCTCGGCCGTGTCCGTAAACTTCAACTGCCCCCAACACGCCTCCGGGTCGTTGTTCACCGCGGGCCGCTGGCAGTCGAACGCCACGTGCGCCTGCTCGGTCCCGAGCACCTTGAGCGTCCCGTCGACCTGCATGCTCTTGCCCACCGCGAACTTCGCGAGGACGCCCGCCTCGATGGTCAGCGTGACGCCTTGCTGCACGAGCACGTTGCCATTCACGCAGTAGGGGCTCTGCGCGGCGGTCCACGTGGTGTTCTGCGTGAGGACGCCGCTGACCGCGGTGCACGTTTGGTCAACAACGCATGTCGTGCCATTGCCGACGTAGCCAGCGTTGCACGCGCACACGCCGCTCGTGGCGCCGGTGCCGCAGGTCGCGTTGTTTCCGCAGGACCCGCAGCTCGCGAGCGAGCGGACCGCTCCGCAGTTGTCCGTCGCCGTGAGCGCCCCGCAGTTTTGGCCCGCCCGCGCGCACAGCGAGGCGTCGCTCTCGCCGGTGCACGCGCAGCTCACCCCATCGCCGCTCCATCCGCTGTTGCACGCGCAGCTCCGCGACCCCGTGGTGTTGGTGCAGGTCGCATTCGCGCTGCAGCCGCCGTTCTGCGTCGCGCACTCGTTGATGTCGACGCAGGTGCCGTTCTCAAGCGTGTACCCAGGCTTGCACGTGCACGCGTAGGCCCCGGGGGTGTCCGTGCACGTGCCCGCGCTCGCCGTGCCACATAGCGTCGCGTTGGCCTGGCATTCGTCTACGTTTGCGCACGTGACGCCGTCGCCTACAAAGCCCGCTTGGCACGCGCAGCTTCGGCTCCCAGGGAGATTGGTGCATTGTGCAAAGACCGCGCAGCCGCCGTTGCTCGTCGCGCACTCGTTCTCATCGGTGCATACAAGCCCCGTGCCCGTGTAGCCCGCGAGGCAGGTGCAGCTTCGGTTCCCCAACAGATTGGTGCATTGTGCATCGACCGCGCAGCCGCCATTGCTCGATGCGCATTCGTTCACGTCGGCGCAGGTGAGGCCGTCGCCGCTGAAGCCGCTGGTGCACGTGCACGTGCGAAAACCCAAGCGATTGGTGCACGTGGCGTCGGCGCTGCAGCCGCCATTTTGCGTCGCGCATTCGTCGACATCGGCGCAGCTTAGACCGTTGCCCGCGTACCCCGCGTTGCATACGCACGTGCGCGAGCCAGGCGTGTTCGTGCAGGTTGCATCCACCGCGCAGCCGCCGCGGTCCACCAAACACTCGTTCACGTCAATGCACCCGAGGCCGTCGCCCGTGTAGCCCGGTCGGCAGGTGCACACGGGCGCGCCGCCATCGCCCACGGCGCACGTGGCGTAGGCGCTGCAACCGCCGTTGTTCTGCGAGCAAATATCCTGAGGAACTACGCCGCTGTCGCCAACGCCGCCATCTCCGCTGTTCGGAGCGCCCGCGTCGCCAAGGTTGATCTCCACAAGCGTGCCATCGGTGGCCACGCTGCCGCTCGACGACCAACTTCCGCACGGCGGGTCCGACGGCTTCTTCGTGGCGCAGCGCGTGGCCACGAGAGCGCGTGAACCATTTCGAGCCGGCGTGCACGCGGCAGCAGGCAATTGAATGCGTCCGTTCGCCTCGACCCACCCGCGCGCGCCGTCGTTGTCGAGCACGACCAGGCATGCATTCGACGCGCAAATACCCTGAGTTCTCTCCGCATTGAGCAGCGCCACGTTGAGGCCCGAGCCTCGGTCGGCTGGAATCGCGAGGGAGCACGCCGCGTCGGCCGTGACAGGCTCCGCTTCGCCGAAGCAGTCGAGCACGTCGAAGCAACGACCGCTCGCGCCAGGCTCCTTTGCGCCGCCAAAGACGCCCGTCGGGTCGAAGGTGGGCAGGGCGCTCGCGTCAATGGTGCTCGGCCCGCAGCTGCCGCCCATGCAGGTTTGCTCGGCCGCGCAGAGCGAGGCGCCGCCGCCACTGACCTGGCCGACGCAGAGAAATTCGATGGGAATCGTCAGGTTTGCGATGCGATCTCCGGGCACCGTGGTGCGGGCGTCGCGCACGACCACGACCTTGCCGCGAAGGCGCGCCTCCACGTGCACGTCCACGGGCGTCGCGGGTTCAGACCCGGCGATGACCGCGAACGTCGCAGGGAGCTTGATGGCCGCGCTGCCACGCAAGGCATACGTCGTGTCGTGCTTCGCTTCGCCCTTGTACGTGACGAGGACGCGCACCTCGTCGAAGTCCTTCGGCGGCGCCAAGTCCGTCACGAGGGTGACCATGAGCTGACCGGGGGCAGGGGGCGCGTTCTTGGCGCAGCCGAGCGCGATGAGCGCGAGCAAAAAAGCTGCAAAACGGATGAGTGAGGTCATGGCGATCACCAGGCTCCGAGAGGAAGCGTCACGCTGCCGAGGGTGCCCGGCGTCGGCGCGGGGGCTGAAGGGCTCGGCGACAAAAACATGTAGGCTGCACCGACCGCGGCGCCCGTGACGAGGGCTCCCGCGACCCACCAGCCCCAATGCGTCGAGGTCTCGTGGGGCGCGACCAACGCAAGAGGCGCCTCGTCTTCGAGGGCCACTTCAACGGTGCGCAGGCTCCGTGCGGTGATGTCGACAGAGGCTTGATGCGTCTTCTTTCCGCCGAGCGTGACGCGCAATGCATGAGGCCCAGGCAGCAATTCTCCGCCCCAACGTGATGCACCCACCACCGCGCCGTCGAGCTCAATGCTCGCGCCCTCGTTCGCGATGACCGCGAGCTTGCCCATGATGGACTGCTGCACGAGCACCACGGGCAGCGTTGTCTTCGCGCCTCCGATCACCTGCACGGACTTCTCGAACGGATCGAAGCCGTCACGGGCGACGCGTACCGCCCGCGAACCTTGATCGACAACGTACGTGCGCGAGGCACCGGTCTCGCTTCGCGCCTCGCCGTCGATGGAAACGTTCGCGTCCGTGGGCTCCGTCGACACCGTGAGCTCGCCGAGAAAGCCGACCATCGCGGCCAGCGTTTCTTCTGCATTTGTGCGCTGATCGTGCCCGATGAATCCCTTCGCGTCGGTCAAGTAGCGACGCGTGAACGCGGCGGCCTTCGCGTAGTGACGCAGACTCTTCTCGGCGGCGGCGACGTTCCACAAGAGGCGCGGGTCGTGGCCCGCTTCGTAGGCCTGCTGAAACTTGAGCGAGGCGCCCGCGAAGTCACCGTCGGTGAACAGCAACTTGCCCGTGTCGTACGCGACCTTCGCGGGACCTGTGAGCGCGTCGGCGAGAGGCTTTGCTGGACGCGGTTCAGCAGCCCCCGCATGCGTGGCGATGGCGAGGAGCGCAAGGAGCGCGTGACGACGTAAACTCATGGAAAACCTCTCACTCCAGCTG
>CAIQDA010000043.1 GCA_903870415.1 uncultured delta proteobacterium | reverse complement strand
GCCAGGGCCGACTCCCGCCGGCGCCGGATGACGGACGCCACCGCGTTGCGCGAAGCGCTCGGGCTTTCCCACACGGGGGCACGGGCGCTTGCCCATTTGAGCTTCGCATCCGTCGAGGCGGCGGGGGCCCACTTGACCCCGAAGCTTGCATTCCTCACCAATCCTGAGGGCATGCTCGGCCGATCGGAAGCCATCGACCGAATCGTTCACGCGATTCGTTCGCAGGAGCCCATCGTCGTGTTCGGCGACTACGACGCCGACGGGATCACCGCGACCGCAGTGCTTACCGCCGGCCTTCGCGCGATGGGCGCAGTCGTCGACGTGGAGCTGGCCGATCGCTTTCGCGGCGGTTACGGGTTTTCTGACGCGGCGCTCGAACGCGTGGTCGCAAAGAAGCCCGGCCTCGTGGTGACGTGCGACTGCGGATCGACCGATCATCCCCGCCTCGAAAAGCTGCGAGGTCTCGGTGTCGACGCGATCGTCATCGACCATCATCAGGTGCCGCCCGAGCCCCTTCCGGTGCGCGCTTTTTTGAATCCGCATCAGCCCGGGTGCCCGTTTCCGTTCAAGTACCTCGCGAGCTGCGGCCTGGCGCTCAGCGTCGTTGCGGGGGTGCGTGCGGCGCTCGGGGCGACGTATGACCTGCGCGACTGGCTCGACGTGGTTGCCATCGGCACCATCGGCGACGTGGCGCCCCTTACGTCCGATAACCGCATCCTCGTTCGCCATGGCCTTGAGCGGCTCGTCACCTCGAAGCGCCCCGGTCTCGTGGCGATGGTTGGCGCGCGAAAGGTGCCCTACGCCGCGAGCGATATTTCGTTTCAGATAGCGCCCAAGCTCAACGCGCCCGGTCGCCTCGGCTCGCCGATGATTGCACTCCACACGCTTCTCGAAGACGATCGAAGTCGTGCGTTCGGGCTGGTTTCTGAGCTCGAACAGCTCCAGTTGCGCCGGAAGGAACTCGATCGCTCGTTGCGATCGGCGATCGACGCGCGCATGGACGAGGAGAAGCTCGCGGACCGTAGTGCGATCGTGGTGGGGGACGACGGTTGGCATCACGGCCTCATCGGCATCGCCGCAGGTCGAATCGCGCAGCGTTACGGCAAGCCGACGGTGATCATCGCCTTTGAGAACGGCGTCGGGACGGGCTCTGTCCGCGGGCCGGAATCCTTTCCGTTGCACGACGCGCTTCGCCAATGCGAGGCGGTATTGCTCGGTTTCGGCGGCCATCAAGCGGCAGCCGGCGTGCGGGTTTCACGCGACAATTACCTGGCATTTCGTGAAGCATTCGAGGCGGCGTGCGCGGCAATCGGTGTAAACTACACGCGTCCTGCTGGCCCGCCTCGCATCGAGTACGACGGTCGCGACTCAATGCGTGCGCTCGCCAGCGACTGGATTCGTTTCGAGCCTTGCGGTGCAGCCAACGCTGCGCCCGTCGTTGGCTTTGACGGGATTGAAGTTCGTCGGGTCCGGCTCCTTGCAAAGGGCGCCTACGCCAAACTCGACGTTCGAATTGGAAACGAGGACGTGAGCGCATGGCTTGGTGAAACCCCGGCGATCCTTCCCCGCGAAGGCGCGAAGGTGACGCTCTCCGCCGTTCCGCGGTTCGACGATTACCGAGGTGGCGGAGCGGTCGAGCTTCAGGTTGTAGGCCCCGTGGTCGGCGGCGGTTGACCCCCACGCGGAGCCATGGTGACTAGACGCCATGGCCGAAAACGCAGCGAAGCCGATCATTTCCTTTCGTGGCGTCAAGAAGTCCTTCGGCGACAAAGTCGTCTACGACGGCCTCGACGTTGACGTTTTCCGAGGCGAGACGCTGTCGGTGCTGGGCCCCTCGGGCTGCGGCAAAAGCGTCATGCTCAAGATGCTCATCGGCCTCATTGGCTACGACGAAGGCAGCATCACCTTCGACGGCCGCGAGGTGAACGTCATGAGTCGTGACGACCTCTCGCAGCTTCGCGTTCGCATCGCGTATCTCTTCCAGAGTGCCGCGCTCTTTGACTCGATGACCGTCGAGGACAACGTGGCGTACGGCCTGCGCGAGCGATTCTGGAACACGATGAGCGACGACGCGATTCGCGCGCGGGTAGAGAAATCCCTGGCTCGCGTGGGGCTTGAGGGCACAGGCAGCATGATGCCCGCGGACTTGAGCGGCGGCATGCGCAAGCGCGCCGGTCTCGCACGAACCCTAGCGCTTGAGCCCGACGTGATTCTCTACGACGAGCCGACCACGGGTCTCGATCCGATCAACACGGCCCGCATCAACGCGCTCATTTTGACGATTCAGAAAGAGCTCGGAATCACGAGCGTCGTCGTGACGCACGACATGGGAACGGCGTTCCACGTCTCGAACCGCATGCTGATGCTCGGCCGCGGGCGCGTGCACTTCGTTGGGAGCCCTGAGGAATTCCACAAGACGCGCGACCCGTACGTGCGAGCGTTCGTCGAAGGAAAGGTTATTGAGGGGACGACGTTGCAGTCGCTCGCGCCTCACTAAACCGTGTGGAATGCATCGACCCGTTGCGAGAAGATGGCGGGCCTCGGGTCACGAATACCGAAGTGGCGCTTCAAAGGCGTTTTACACGGAAGCGTGACGTGACGTGCGACGCCGCCGCTGGTAGGGGGGAATCGATCTCATGCAGAAGCAACAGCGGGTCGGCATCTTCGTGACGTTGGCGCTCGTCATTTCCGGGACGCTTATCTTCCTGATTGGCGAGAACGCCAATATGTGGAGCAAGCAAATCACCTATCGAACGAGCTTCGGTGACGTGGCGGGCCTCAAGCCAGGGTCTCCGGTTCGTCTTGGCGGCGTCGACGTTGGCTCGGTTCACTCGGTCGGTCACCGAAAAGACGCGACGGACACGCGCATCTACGTCGAGCTGTCGATCGTCGGGCGTGAGGCCCTTCGCATTCGCGAAGCGACCGTCGCGACCATTTCGAACAAAGGTTTGCTCGGCGACAAGATGGTCGAGCTTTCGGTGCCTTCGGTGGCCTCGCCGGTGCTGGAGTCAAGCACGCCGATCGCGTCGGAAGATCCGACCGACATGGGCAAGTATGTCGCGCGCGCTGAGGAAATTGCCGGGCGACTCGACGCAACGATCACGCACCTTGAAGAGGGAACGCGGTTTCTTTCGGAGCCGTCGTTCACCGCCGACGCGAAGTCGATGGTGTCGTCGCTCTCACGCGTCCTTAAGGGCGTGGCGGAGGAACCGAGCGCGGCGCACAAGCTCCTCGTGGACCCGTCGAGCGGCGTGCAGTTCGACGCGATGCTCGAAGACCTGAAGGCCACGACGACGGACCTGCGCGTGACGATGGCGACCGTTCGTTCGGTTGCGGACCACGTGAAGGGCGGCAGCGGGCTCGTTCACACGGCGATTTACGACGACGAGCTTGGTGCGTCGGTGAAAAGCACGGCACGCGAGGTTTCCGGATCTCTCGTTGCGATTCGCGAGGGAAGCGGCCTCGCGCACGACGTCGTCTACGGAAGCGATCGAACGGCGAAGCTCCTAGAT
>CAIQDA010000042.1 GCA_903870415.1 uncultured delta proteobacterium | reverse complement strand
GTTCATTGGCCGCATCAACGAAGGCGTCCGAGTCGACGGACACATCGCCTGCAAACGGCAAGGAAAACTGCGCGACAAGGAGACCCGCCGTGAGGAAGACGAAGACGAGGAGCGCGGTGACCGCGAAGCGAATTCGGGGTGGCCCGACAAGCACCTCGGAGGCCATGAGAAGGCTCGCGATGAGCGCGACGAGCCCAAGCGCAAGGAACACGAGAGGGACTGCGGGGCTGATCGCCGCGTGGCGCTTGCGCCGAAGTTCGTCGATGCGTGCCAGGTCGCTTTGCGCGGCACGTACGAGCGACGGCGCTACGTTGGCGCGTGACCAGATGACCGACATCGCGTCGAGTTCGGGCGATGCCGATGGCGGTCGTTCACCGCGGTCCATCGACGCGAACTCTCCATCGGCCACACCCACCGCGTAACGTCGTGCGAGGGCGCGCACCTCCAGCCGCTCTGCGTGTGGCAACACCTGCGCATAGCGCGCAAGCGACACGAGCGCGGAGGCTTCACGATCGGTCGCGTCTTCGAGTTGATCGAAAAAAGACCACGAGCGCGCGAGCGCGATGACAAGGACCGCGGCAAGAAGAAAGAGCGGGAACCCCATCGCCGACGCGCGCCGTTGCAGCGAACGAGTTGGCGGAGGCGACGGGCGACGCGACGACACCCAGGCGATGGCCCCCGCGAGGATCGCCGCACCGAGCAGACCCACGGGCAAAGGCACGCGCGTCAGGGCGTAAGCAACAGATGCATCGTTCATGGGTCGAGGAGCACGGGCGCACGCGAGGGTAAGAGGCCCGAGGTGCACGTTATCGCTTTGACGAACGCCCGCCGCTGCGATGTCATCCGCAGATGCGCAACCCTATCGGCTTCATTTTAGGATGCTCCAGCCTCGCGCTCGTTGCATGCGCATCGAACAGCGCAGTTTCATCGCCCCCCGCCGTCGATGCGGGCTCGGACGCGGCCGCTGCGGCTCCACTCGATGTGCGGTTCGACACGTACAACGTCGGTCTCGCCGGGTCGTTCGTTCCAAACGAGGTCAGCCGTCGCCCTGCGTTTCTCGAGGCCATCGCCGCCTACGACACCGAGGTCCTTTGCCTTGAGGAGGTCTGGTTTCAGGCCGACAAGGACGCGATCGCCGCCGCGGTGAAGAGCCGCCTTCCTTACGCGGCGTCGTTCAAAACAGATCTCGACACCGCGGTCTCCGACACACGCGACGGAACAGGCTCGGTGCAGAATGCATTCACCACGCCGCCCTGCACCGGCGACAACGCCGCGTCCCTCGAGGCCGGTCTCGACTGCCTGAAAGACAATTGCTCGACCATCGCTGGAAGCCTGGACGGAATGGCCACCACGACCGAGTGCGCCAAGAGCAAGTGTGCCGGAAGCGCCGCGTCGCTGCTCTTTGCGGACGATAAGCGTTGCTACGGCTGTTTCGCCGCTACGCTCCCGAGTTCGACGTTCAACGAGATGAAGACCGAGTGTGAGCAGAACCCGCACGGAGGGCTCTTCGCCAAAGGTCAAAACGGCGTCATGCTTCTCTCGAAGTACCCGCTGCGTAACGTCGAGCAGGTCGTGTTTCCGAGCACGTGGATTCGACGCACCGCGCTCAAAGCCACCGCGACCCTGCCCAACGGAGCCGAGGTCGACGCGTACTGCACGCATCTCACGTCTTACTTCAGTGATACGACGTTTTACCCCTACACCGGGCAGTTCGGCGCCGGCGAGACCAACGGGTGGCTCGCCGAGCAAAAGCTCGAAGCGCAGCAGCTCGTGTCGTTCGTGCAAGCGAAGTCCGCGAGCTGCAGGGCTGTCATTCTCGGCGACATGAACGCCACCCGCGACGACATGGCCCACGGCATCGGCGACGCCACGGTGCCCGCCTACGGGGGCCCAACGCTCGACGTGCTCTCCTCCGCGTTCACCGAAGCGGTCGCATCGAACTACACGCCCGCGTGCACGTTTTGCCAGTCGAACCACAACACGGACGGCGACGAAAACTCGTGGCTCGATCACATCTACTTGAGCCACTTTCCGGCCGGCTCGACCGTTTCGACGAAGCGCACCTTCGACACAGACGTCGCCGACGGCCAACGACGCGACGCCACCGGCGCGCACACGGTCGCGGGCAAGGTGCCACTTTCCGATCACTACGGACTCCAGTCCACGGTCACCGTCGCGCCCTGAGCGGCGAGCGCGCGGTGAATCGTTGATCGTTTTTTTGGGGATGGGGAACACATGGACAACGCGATCGTAAACGGGCCTGAGCCGCGGGGAATACCCGCTCGAATCATGCATATCCTCGACGGCTACGTGCCGGACGAGGTCAAGAATGGGCCGACGGAGATGCTGCGGCGCGGGCGCACGATGCTCGCGTTTGCGGCAGCGGCGCTGGTCCTCGCGGGGATCATGACCATCGTGAATGTTGCGCAAGGGAGCTACCCCGTCGCGATCGCGCAAGGATCAGCCGCCGTCGTCGCGCTGTTTTTGCCTGTACTCTACAAGAAAACAGCCAACCTCGATCTCATCGGCATCATCGGCCTCTCGCTCTTTCACATCGCGCTGCTCATGCCTTCGCTTTGGGAGTCGGGCATCTCAAGCGGTGCGATCGTCTTCCTTCCGCTCATTCCCGCCATCGCGATGCTCGCCCTCGACGCGCGACACGCCCTTGCGTGGGTCGTCCTTTGCGGACTCACCTACTTCGGCGTCCTCGCGATGAACCTCTCGGGCACCCTTCCGATGATCCAGTTCGTCGGCATGGAAACCGCGTCGATCAAAACGCTGCTGCCGCCGAAAGACTTGACCGTCCTCAAGACCGTCGACCTCGTGATGGTGACGGGCTTTTTGTATGTGATCGCGAAGGTGTTCGATGGCGTGAAGAACGAGGCCCTCGCCATGGTCGAGGAGCGAAACCGCCAGGTGCAACGCGCCAACGACAACCTGCGACAGCTCTTCGACAACATGCGCCAGGGCGTGATGGCGTTCGGTCGCGAGCTCACCGTCAACGACCGCTACTCGGAGCAAGCGAAGCTCATCTTCCACCGCGACGAGCTCGCCGGTCAGCGTATCGACGAACTGCTTTTTGGCGACGAAGGCGACTGGGACCCAGACAAGCAGGCCTTCGCGGAATGGCTCTCCATCGCCTTCACGGTTCCGAGCGACGCGTGGGCTTCCGTCGAAGAACTCGCGCCGCAGGAGCGCGTCCTCGGTGCAGGCACTCCTCAAGAGCGTCACCTCGCCCTCGACTTCCGCCCCATCATCGAGAACGGAAAACTCGTGAACATCATGGCGCTCGTGACCGATCAAACGGAACGCGTGCGCCTCGAACGCGAAGCCAAAGAGCAGGCCGAAGCCCATGGGCGTGAGCTTGCCGCCATGCAGCGACGACTCTCGGCGGGCGTGCAGGTCTTCATCCGATTCCTGGAAGACTCCGAAGAGCGCATGCGACTCATCGAGGAAGCGTTCGTCTCGGGCCCCCAGCAAATCCGCGGCGAAAACGTCGAACTGCTCTTTCGCTATGCGCACACCGTGAAGGGCGACGCGCGGGCGTTCGAACTCCCCGAGCTCGAGCGCGAGTGCCACCACGTCGAAGAGTGTTTGAACACATTGCGTGCAGAGTGCACGTCTATGGGCCATGCGGTGCTCACGCCGCATGTTGCCGACGTCCGGGAGCGCCTTGGGATCGCGAAGACCTTCTTGAATAGCGCGCGTGACCAGCTCATCGAAGCGTCGCCCGTGGGCGCGGCCATCCTCGGCCAGACGACGGTGCAGCGCGACGACATCCAGTCACTGCTCGCCATCGTCGAGCAGGTGGCGCCGAAGCTGAACGGCGACGCGAAACATCTTCGCGCGATCGCCGCACGCCTCGCCTCACGTCCCTTTGGAGAGGGCATCGGTCGCCTCGTCGACGGCGTTGAGCGTTGGGCCGCCGAACTCGAAAAGAGGGCGATTCTCACGATCGAGGGCAAAGACATTCTCATCGCACCCGAGCTCGCGAACGCCCTCAACGCCTCGCTCACGCACATGGTTCGCAACTCGATCGCTCACGGCATCGAGGACCCTGATTTCCGCTTCGAGCACGGAAAAGATCAGTGCGGGCAGCTCCGTGTATCGTGCATTCAAGGGTCGCAAGGCCCCACCATCATCGTCGAAGACGACGGCGGCGGCATCAACGTCACAAGGCTTCGCGAGAAGGCCGACAGCTTGGGTATTCCCTGCGAAATCGGTCAAGAGGCCGAGCTCATTTGGGCTTCCGGTATCTCCACGAACGACGTCGCCGATGACATATCCGGACGCGGCGTCGGCATGGCTGCGGTCAAGGCCGAGATGGAAGCGGTCGGCTATGAAATCACCACGGAAACTGTACGGAACCGCGGGACTCGGTTCATCATGCGCCACCGGGCTGCGACACGAGTGACGATGCTGCCGCCGTCTCTCTCGAGCAGCACATTGGACACGTGATCGATTCCCCACTCTTCCTCGCCGTCGATTCAGGCACGCAAAGCACCCGCGCGATTCTTTTCGATCGCTCCGGTGCGGTTCACTCCGTTGGCAGGCACACGCACCCGGCGCTCTCGAACCCCGCACCCGGCGCGCTCGAACAGAACGCCTATGACATTCTCGATGCGGTCGCGAAGTCGATCCGAGCGTGCGTGGATTGCTGGATAGGCGATCGCTCGCGAATTGTTGGAGGCGCACTCACCACCCAACGCGTGACCACGGTCCCGACGCTCGACAACGGCGAACCTGCAGCGCCCGCGATCAATTGGCTCGATCGACGACTTGCGCGCCTCGACGTGGATCAAGACCCGCTCGTGCGCTGGTTCTATGCGCTCTTCGGTCGCCACATGACGCTGGGTCAAATCTTGTCGCGATCGATCCCGCGGCAGGTGCATCAACGAGACCCGCACCTCTTCGATCGCGTGCGCTGGTTTCTCCCCATCGAAGGGTGGCTTCACCTCAAGATGGTGGGCACCGCGGCAATCGCACCCGGCGGCGCAACGGGGGTTCTTCCGCTCGACGTAAAGAAACGCAACTGGTCGCAGAGCGCTGTCCTTCACCGCCTCGTCGGCATCGACCCGCGAAGGCTCCCGCCCATCGTCGAGGTCGGCAAACGCATTGGCGGCGTCACCGCTCACTTCTCGAGTTTGTCGGGGCTGCCCGAAGGCTTTCCATTCTACGCGTGCGGCGGCGACAAACAGGCCGAGGCCCTCGGTGGCGGCGTCCGAAGTTCGCAACGCAACCTCGCAGGCATCTCGCTCGGCACGGCGTCGTCGATCTGCCTGATCGATCGCAAGCCGCACCAGCACTCCGGCTTTGAGTGGTTCTGCGCCCCGGCGTGCGAACCCGACGCGTGGACCCACGAGTACATGCTCTTTCGCGGCATGTGGACCGTGCGCTGGTTTGCAAGGGAGCTTGGCCGCGACCTCGAAGGCGAGGCGCGCGCGAGCAAAAAAGCAGTCGAAACGCTTCTTTGCGAAGAGGCAGCCGAAGTCGCCGCCGGAAGCGAAGGCGTCGTCACCTGGCCTCGCTGGTCGCCCACGCTGCAGTTTCCCACCGAAACCGGAATGACGATCGGGCTGCGCGAACGCCACGGTCGAGCACATCTTTTTCGTTCGCTCATCGAAGGCATCGGCTTCGATCTTCGCAAAGGTCGCGACACGCTCGAGAGCGGCCTTGGACGAAAGATCGAACGCGCCCGCGTAGGCGGTGGCGGGTCGCGCTCGCCGTTCATCGTTCGGTGCCTCGCCGACATTCTCGGAATCCCCATCGAGCATCCGGACGAAGAAGAACTCGCCGCACGAGGAGCCGCCATCGTCGCAGCCTTCGGGAGCGGAGCCTTCGCGAGCATCGACGAAGCGGTGAAGCACATGGTTCCCGACGCCAAGATCATCGAGCCATACCCGGCCAATACGCGAATCTACGACAAGACCTTTCGTGAAGTGTACATGCCGGGACTTGCGTCGCTTCGCAAAGTTGCGGCCCCTATCGCCCAGTGAAACGGCGGCGCGGCGCGAGCGGGCGTTGGGAATGAAAACGGGAGTGGGCGAGGCGGGTGGGCGGCGCTTTGAAAACGGATGCACTGTGCATGGACCGGCGTGCGCGGCGCGGGAGCGAGCCCTTGCTCAGGCTGCAAACC
>CAIQDA010000041.1 GCA_903870415.1 uncultured delta proteobacterium | reverse complement strand
CCCAAAGTCTTCGCCTCGTTGCCGTGCGTGATCGGATCGTGACGAAGGATGATCGGCTGACCGATCGCGCGCAACCGACGGGTTCGATCCACGTGGCGGCGTCGAAGGGTGCAGAGCCAGCAATCGTGACCTCATGGCTTGCCCGGGAGCTAGGCGTGCAACAAGGTCATGCGCTCGTTCTCGACGTCGGCGCGAAGACCTCGCCGAATGATGCGCGCGCCGACGCGTGGCCTCTCGCACGCAAGCGGCATCGGCAAATGACGAAGGCCGCCGGCGACGTCACGGAGTTCGCGCTCGTTCCGACCGCGGAGGGTTTCGTGGGCGCGTGGATCGAGCAGTCGGGACGGGACGCGGCGGTGGTTGCGGCAAGCTTCGACAAGAACCTCGAGCGCACGTCGCGCTTTGAGCGCGTGAGCGTTGCGGGATCGCAGGCGAGCGATCTTGTGGCGACGTCCCGCGGGGCTGGCGTGTGGGTGGCGTGGATCGAAGGCAAAGGGGCCACGACCTCCGCGCCAAAGGCCGTTCCGACGGTCGCGAGGCTCGCTGCACATGATGCGCGACCCGAAGTGAAGCCGCAGGCGCTCACGGCGGGAGACGGCCTTGCGGGAGCCATCGCCCTTGCGAACCACGATGAGGGAATCGTTGCAGTCTACATTGACAGAGAAGATGCGGGTGCGGCGAGGGTTGCCGACGAGGCCGAAGCGGGCGCAGCGTTCCTGACGGTTCTTCTCCTCGACGAACGCGGTGTCCCGGTGGGTGAGCCTGTGCAGCGTGGCGTCGACCGTGAAGGCATCCCGTGCGACGTCGCGCTTTCGTCTCGCGTGCTCGCGCTCGAGCGTTGCAGGCCCGCGGCGTTCTCGCTCGAGCTCATGCCCCTCGCGGTCACGAAGGCAGGTATTTCGCTCGACGAAACCCAGCTCATCTCGCGCGGCCTTCGCCCTGCCACGCAAGACCGTCCGCTCTCGATCGATGACGAGCGCGTGCTCTGGCTTCAAAATGACGAAGCGGGAAACCCCTGGCTTAGGAGCTTCCCGCTGACCGCCTTCGGCAAAGGCCGAAAGGGATCTCAGAAGTAGTAGAGCGCCGCGACGCTGCTGCGGAAGATCGACCACGGTTCGTTTTGAGTGGTGGTGCCGAACGTGGTGGCGCTTTTCGCGGATTCGATGCTGCCGTTCGTGAGCGTCGAGTGATCGTAGGTCAGCGCAACGCCGACGGTGGCTTGGAGCGAGAGCTGAGGCAGGTCGATGAAGCCGAAATGGACTTCCGCGCCGGCGCGCGCACCGAGGTCCAGGTGGAAGCCCGACACGCTGATGTCGTCGTTCGTGCCCTTCACCGAGGACTTCGAGAAACCGAGGTTTGCTTCAGGGATCGCGAGGAACGAGTAGTGCTTGCCCGTGCTGATCGCGAACGGCACGCCGCCGTGGAGCACGAGGCCGAATGCGCTCGGAGCGTCGACGGTGGTGGTCCGGGACCCAGCCGTGTCGGCCTTCGAGCCGCTCGTCATGCCGAGGCCGAGGCCAAGGTCGAGGCCCATGCCCGAGTTCATCCAATAGCGAACACCGATGGGCGTGACGGCGAAGGTGCCAAAGAGCTCGTTCGCGTTCCCTGCGGCCGCGTTGAGCTGGCTCAGCGTGACGGGGGCGAACCACGTGGCGGCGTAGCGGCCGACGACGCCTGCATGGTCGGTGGCGCCGGTCGACGCTGGCGCTTGCTGGGCGAAGGCCGAGGCCGAGGTGAGGACGATTGCTGCAATGGCTGAGAAAAGTCGGGGTTTTCGCATGAAGAACTCCTTGGTTCGTCCTCCAGTAACATCGCTTCCACGTCCGGACACCAACTTGGGTGCGCGCGCTCGCGGAGGCTCGATACGATTGCTGCATGACCTTCGACGCGACCGCGCTTGCCATCGACGCTCCGGCTGAAACGACTCGCATCGTGGAGGCACTTCGCGCGCAAGTGCTCGGTCGTCTGAAGAGGCGAGGCGTGGTCGTGGGGCTCTCGGGCGGCATCGATTCATCCGTCTGCGTCGCGCTCGCACTGCGCGCGTTCGGCCCGGAGAAGGTCGCGGTGATCGCCATGCCCGAGCGCGATTCCGCAGATGAATCACTCACGCTGGCGGAGCTCGTGTCAGGCGCCCTCGGCGTGTCGCTTATCGTCGAGCCCATCGCGCCCGCGCTTGAAGCGCTCGGTTGCTACCGACGTCAGCTCGACGCCATTCGCGAGGTATTTCCCGAATACGGTGAAGGGTGGCGCTGCAAAGTCGTGCTGCCATCGGTGCTCGACTCCGAGCGACTCAACGTGTCGCGCCTCGTCGTCGAGAGCCCCGCGGGCGAGAGGTTCGAAGCGCGCATGACGGCGCATGCGTACCTCGGGCTCATCGCCGCGACGAACTTGAAACAGCGCGTGCGGAAACTTGTGGAATACACGCATGCCGATCGCTTGAACCTTGCGGTCGTCGGAACCCCGAATCGCCTCGAATACGATCAAGGGTTCTTCGTGAAGCAAGGCGACGGAGCGGCCGACGTGAAGCCCATCGCGCATCTGTACAAGACGCAGGTGTACGCGCTCGCGGAGTACCTCGGCGTGCCCGAAGAGGTTCGGCGACGACCGCCCACGACCGACACGTTTTCCCTTCCACAAGGCCAGGACGAATTTTACTTCGCGCTTCCTTATGCCTCCATGGACGTGTGCCTCTACGCGCTGAACCACCGCATTCCTCCGAGTGAGGTTGCAATGGCGCTCGGTCTCACGGATGAGCAAGTGGCGCGCGTCTTTCGCGATATCGAGCGCAAGCGGGTGGCGACGCGTTATTTGCACGAGCCTCCGCTGCTCGTCGAAGCCGTGCGCGAAACGTTCGGGGGCGACGTTGGTCGGTAAGCTGTTGCGTGGGCGCGACCTCGCTTAGGCTCGTGGCCGATGCGAGCTGTGCGGGATGCGATCAAGGAAAGCTTCGACGGTGCCCATCCGCTCGTGCGCCTCTCGTACCTGCCGCGCATCCTCGCGACGAGCGTCGGTGCGGCGGCGGTGTTCTGCGTTGAGAACCGTGCGCTCGGGGCGATCGATTACCTCTTCATCGCCTACGGTTTGCTGACGCCGCACCTGTACTTTTGGGGCAGTCGGCGTTTCTGGAACACGGGTCGCGCCGGCCGCCAGGTGATGCATTTTGACAGCGCTTACAACGGCGCCGCGATCGCGCTCTTCTCGGGCAGCCGGTTCGTGATGGTGAGCTTCGCCATCGTCGCGTTCACCAATCCCATCTCGGTCGGAGGCTTTCGCTTTCTCGGCCAAACGCTCGTGACCTTCATCGGCAGCTACCTTCTCTGGCATTTTGTGCTGCTTCGCGACGTGGCTCCTGGGCGATTGAGCGAAGCGGGCAACTACCTCGGACTCGGGTTTCTTCTCGTCTACCAGTCGATGAGCGCGCTCTCGATGCGTCAGCAAGCCCGGCGCGTGATCCAGCAACGCGCGCAGCTTGAGGCGCGCACACGCGAGCTCGAGGCGACCGCGGCACGGCTTCGCGAGCTCGACGGCATGAAGGACGAATTTCTCGCCACCACGTCCCACGAGTTGCGCACGCCGATCAACGGCATCGTGGGCCTGGCCGAAGGCCTCTCGGCCGGAAGCGAAGGTCCCGTCGCGCTCCGCGTGAAAGAGCGACTCGATCTCATCGTCAACGCCGGTCGGCGCCTGAACGACCTCATCGGAAACATCCTCGACTACTCGAAGCATCGTGACCAAGAGCTCACGCTCACGATGGCGGTGGTCGACGTGCGCACGCAGGTCGAAGAGGCGCTCATCCTCGTGAGGCCGCTCCTCGGAAAGAAGCCCGTCGAGCTTCTCGGCCAAATCGATCCGAAGGTTCCGCCCGTCCTCGCCGACGCGCAAAAGCTTCAGCAAATCCTCATCAACATCATCGGCAACGCGGTGAAGTTCACCGAGCGCGGCAAGGTCATCGTGCGCGTACGACACGAAGACCGGCAGGTGATTTTTCGCGTGGAAGATACAGGCATCGGCATTCCGACTTCCCTCGTCGAGCGGGTCTTCGAGCCCTTCGTGCAAGGTGAGTCGGGCGACACGAGGCGCTACGGCGGCACGGGCCTTGGGCTTGCGGTCGTGAAGAAGTTCGTCGAGGCGCACGGTGGTCGCGTGTCGATCGATTCAGAAGAGAACAAGGGCACCGCGGTCACCTTCGCCCTCGTCGCGGCGGAGCTTCCCGGAGCGTCGGCGTATCACCCGCTTGCGCCCGAAAGCGCATACGGAAACGAGGCGGTGTCTATCGCGCCACCGGCACGCTCTTCGGACCGCGGAGTCGTGACCGTGAGCGATGCGCTTTCCACCCGAGAGACGCGTCCACGCGTGCTCGTGGTCGACGACGAAGCCACGAACCGCGCCGTGCTGCTCACGAACTTGAGGTCTCTCGACGTGGTGGTCGATCAGGCGGAAGACGGCGTCGAGGCCCTTGAGAAACTCGCGAACCGCGGCCCGTATGACCTCGTGCTCCTCGACGTGATGATGCCTCGCATGAGCGGCATCGAGGCGTGCAAGCGCATGCGTGAGCGCTACGGCCTCACCGAGTTGCCGATCATCCTTTTGACTGCAAAAAACCGCGTGGAAGACGTGGTTGAGGGCTTCGACGCGGGAGCGTCGGACTACGTGCCCAAGCCGTTTTCACGTCGCGAGATTCTCGCCCGCGTCCGCACCCATCTCCTCGTGCGCCGCACCGCTCGCGCGATGGCTCGCTTCGTTCCCGACGCCATCCTCTCGAACCTCGGTCGAAAGAACCTGCTCGACGTCGAGCTCGGCGACAACGCCACGAAGCAGATGACCGTGCTCTTCGCGGACATTCGCGGCTTCACGGCGCGGTCGGAGCGCCTCGGTGCCGAGGGGACGATGACGTTCGTGAACCGTCTCTTCTCCAAGCTCGGACCGTGCGTTCGAGACCATGGAGGCTTCGTCGACAAGTACGTCGGCGACGGCATCATCGGCCTCTTCGATCGCAGTCCCGCAGACGCGTGTGCGTCGGCCCTTGCGATGGTCGAGGAGATCACCGAGCTGCGGAAAGACCCAGGCTTCGACGACCTTGCGGTGGGCATCGGCATCGCCACGGGAACGGTCCTCCTTGGCACCGTCGGTGAAGAGCGCCGCTTCGACGCGACGGTTCTCGGCGATGCGGTGAACCTCGCGTCACGGCTTGAGTCGTTCACCAAGGTCGCTGGCGTTCCCCTGCTTTGCTGCCCGCGGACGCTTGCGCGCGTGCCTGCGTCGGACCGCGTGGAACTCGCCCGGGTGCGCGTGGCGGGGCGCGAGGCCATCGAGAGCATCGGGACCCTCAAGCCGTGTTTTCCTGTCACGCAGGCCGCTCAGGAACGCTGGCGTGACCTTCTGCACGTGGCGTCGTCGCGCGCGGCGTTTGATCCGCGGCGCCTCGAAGGTCTCGATGCATACCGGCGCATCGCGGCCCTTCACCAAGACTTCGGTCAGGCGCATCCCGCAGGCGGGCTCTTCCTCGCGCTCGAATCGAAGTAGGCGCTCGGCTCTTAACCGACCGATCGCTTCGGCAAGCCGCGCGAGCCCGTGGAGAGAACGCCGCTCGACAGGGAGCCGTGGAGAATGGTCGGCGCGAGACCGGGAGCGATTCGGTTTGGCGTGACCTCGCTCGACGCGAACATCTGCACGAAGCCTGGCGCGCGCTTCACGCGATCGACGAGGGCCTTTTCGAGAATCATCGACGCGTACTGACGCGACGCGAGCTCGGGCGTATTCGCGTTCAAGAGCACGTCGAGGTCGAGGTTGCGCGCGGACATGGCGAGGCCCGGAATCTGACTCTCGTGCGGCGAGTAGTTGTCGACGCAGGTGCCGTTCTCGCTCGTGCCCCAAACGCCGCTGTCGGTGGCGACGAAGAGCGTTTGATTGCCGAGCGTATGTCCCGGTGTTCGCAGGAGCAGCACGCCGTCACCGAGCTGCAGGTCGGTGCGCGTGAGAATGACGTTGTCCATCGCCACGTGATCGCGTCCAGCGCTCACGAACCACGCGCGCTGCATCGGATGCAAGTCGTCCCAGGTATCCCACTCGACCGAAGGCGCTAACAATTGCGCGTTCGGAAAGCGCGCGCGGTACCGGCCATCGGTCGTGCCGAGTATGGGTCGAAGATCCTGCGTATGGAAGTGGTCATACGCAATATAGTCAATGTCTTCGACACGTAGTCCGAGCGCACGAAGTTGCTCGTCGATGGGCGCCTCGACGCGCGCCACAAGGCGCTCGGCCATTTCGGGCAACGTGGACCGAAGCCTGGAAAAGTAGGGCGTTTCGCGCGCGGCCACCACGTCGGTCGGGTTGAAGAGGAGCGTCTTGAGTTCGCCGTTACGGAGAAACTGCACGAGCATCGCTCGATGGGTCATCACGACGAACGGGGCGGGGGAGAGCGCGGCTCCCTGAAACGCAAACCGCGACGGGTAGGGCAGCGTGGCGAGGTCGAGGGTTCGCACGGCGACGGTGCGCGGTCCGGAAGCAAAGCGTTCACGCAGACGCTCTGCTGCGCGACGAATCGCACGCACTTGACTCCCCGGTCGCGGCTCAGCCCACGCGTCGTCGAAGTCATGAAGGGTCGTCGCGTGGTCGTGGACGTTTGCCATGTCAGGTCTCGTCGAGGGTGAAGACGGTCTTAAGGGCTCGTGAGGTTGCGCGCTCCACGTTGGCCGCGATGAGTTCCTCGTAGCGCTCAAGAGCGAAGCGATGGGTCACGAGTCGGTCAAGGGGAGCGTTCGTGGTCGTCAGCAGTTCGCGCACAATCGCGAACGTGCGCTCGCGTGTGCCTCGCCACGATTCGGTTCCGTAGAAAACGCTGCCTTCGACTCGCAGCTCGCGCGCCCAAAGCAGCGTCCAGTCGACGTTTGGAAGCGCTCCGGCGGCGCCGATGAGGACGATGTGCCCGCGCTGCGCGGTGACGGCGAGGGCGCTGCTCATGGACGCGGCGGACCCGACGCAGTCGAACACCGAGCGAAAACCCGTGGCGAGAAATGCGCCTCCGACGGTGGGTGCGAGGCGTTTCGTATGAAGAAAATGAGCCGCGCGCGTCACGACGTCTGGCCCCGGCGGCGCGAAAACCTCCGTGACGCCGAAACTCGCAGCGAGGTCGCGCTGACTCCCCTCGGTTGTCGCTAGGACGACGGGAACACTGGGAAAAAGCTCGCGAAGCGCCCACACGGTCGCAAACGCGATCATGCCGCCGCCGATGACGAGAACAGGTTCGTTCGCGTCAGGAGGATGCGTGAGGACTGCATGGACCGCGACTGCGAGCGGCTCCGCGAGAACAGCGGCATCGTTCGAGACCGCGTCGGGAACGCGGAAGAGCTGCGAGCCGTGGGCCACCATTCGGTCGGCGAAGCCACCTGGAAAACGTGGAGAAGCGCCGAGGAGAAGGCCGTAGGAACGATCGTCGCCAAAGCGTTCGCATACGCCGTGATCGCCATCGGTGCAGTGTGCACAGAACGGAAGATTCCGTGTGGCGCATGCGAGCACCGGGTCGACGATCACGCGGTCGCCCTCGCGGATGCTTGGGTCGGCGGCGGTGCCCACGGAGACGACCTCGGCGAGAATCTCGTGACCTAGGACGGCGTGTCCGCCGAGACCAAGACCGAGCGCTTCGAGTCGAGGGCTCATCTTGTAGGTGATCGTCGCGAGGTCGCTGCCGCAGAACCCCACGCGCAGCGGACGGAGCACCGCCCACTCGGCGCCTGGGCGTTTCGGCGAAGGAACGTCGCGGAGTTCGAAAGAGGTGCGAGGGCCCGCAAAGAGACGCATTCGCCCCGGTCCGAAGACCTTGGCGGCCGCGAAGCGAGCGATCTGCGGCTCAAAAACCAGGGCGCGCACGAGTTTCCGATCATGTCGCGGGAAGGGTTCCAGCCCGCGATGGCCTACCGTATCATCTCCCCAACGAGGCCCCATGTCCGATTTCTCGACTGCTCCCCGCGATCTGTTTGTTGTCGTTACGCTTCCGAGCCGTGTTGACGCCTCGAACACCAAAGCTCTGGTTGAGGCTGTTGTTGGATGCGGCTCCAAGCAGATCGTTCTCGATCTCAAAGGAACCGAGGTCGTGGATTCGACGGCTCTCGGCGCCATCGTCAAAGTGCACACGTCGATGCAGACGACGGGCGGTCAACTGATTCTCGCCGGTGTCGGCGACGGTATTCGTCGCGTGCTCGCGATGACTCGCCTCGACCGTGTCTTCACCATCGTTGCGGACGTCGACGCAGCGGTCGGATCCTGAGCCACCACGTGTCTACCGATCGCACCCCAACACCACCCGAAGCGGCCGCGAAGGAGACGATCCTCGTGGTCGACGACGCCGTCGCAAACCGGAAGATGTTGAAGGCCGTGCTCGAGCAGGCCGGCTTCGACGTCATTCTCGCGAACGACGGAAGTTTGGCGCTGACCGAGCTGGCCAAGAAGGTTCCGACCCTCGTTCTCCTCGACTACATGATGCCGACGATGGACGGTCCGACGATGCTTCGGATCATGCGCAAGAAGCATGCGGTGAAGGAAGTTCCCGTCATCATGCTCACGGCGTCGGACTTGCCGAAGCACATCGAGGACGCCTTCAACGCGGGCGCCGACGACTACATCACCAAGCCTGTCGACACGCGCATTCTCGTGGCGCGCGTTCGCTCGCTCATTCGTGCCCGTGCGGATCGCGCGAAGGCGCAGTCCGCGCACAACGCGGAAGCGCAACGTGACGCGCTTCAGAGCGAGCTTGAAGACGCGCGAAAGACGCAGCGCTCGCAGTTGCCCAAGATGCCGCAAGAGCGTCCAGGTTGGCGCATCGGCGGCGTGGTCATTCCGAGCGGCGAAGTCGGAGGCGATCTTTTCGACGTCATCGACGGCCCCTACGGCTACCCCGTTGCGGCGCTCATCGACGTGAGCGGCCACGGCGTTTCCGCGGGAATGGTCGCCTCGAGCGTCAAGAGCTCGCTTCGCTTGCTTCTTCGCGATCACGCCATCGACGAAGCGATGACCCAGCTCAACGCGCACCTTTGCGACGAGGCTTCCGGGCTTTACGCGTGTGCTGCGCTCATCGTGCTCGGCCGCGCGGAGGTCGCCATCGTCAACGCGGGGTTGCCGCCCATCGCCGTCGTGCGCGACTCGAAGATCATCTCGACGGTGCGCGCGTGCGGGGTTCCGCCGGGTTTGCTCTCGGGGCAGAGCTACATCGTCGAGCGTTTTCCCATCGAAGTCGGCGATCGCATTTTCGTTGTGAGCGATGGGCTCACCGAGCCGTTCGGGCTCGCGGACGACATCGATCTTTCCGTGGAGCGCTTGAAGCTCCTCGTGTCGATCCCCGGCGAAACCATTGAGGCTCTCGACGCGCGCTTGCACGAGCGCGTTCGTTCGGTGTTCGTCGAAACGGAGACGATTCAGCCCGACGACGCCACGCTTCTCTACCTGGAGCGACGCGACACATGAAGTCAGTGGAGCGCAGCGTGCCGGCCGACGCCGCCGCGCTGGGAGCCTTCATCGACAAGCTCGTTGAGGCGCTTCCCACGTGGGTTGAGCGTGAGCGTGTGCGCTTTGGGCTGACCGAAGCGCTCACGAACGCGCTTGTGCACGGAGCTCTCGAGATCGACTCAAGCGAGCGTGACGCCGACTACTTGCGCTACTTGGATCTCATCGCGGAGCGTTCGATCGAGCGCCGCGACACGCACAAGATCAAAGTGCGCATCGATGCCGCGGAGCTCAACGTGACGTTTTCGGTGCGGTGGACGGGAGCCTCGTGCCCGCCGCCTTACCGATCGCGACGGCACGAGCAATCCGAAGTGTCGCTGCACGGACGCGGCCTCGGCATCATCTACAGCTGCTTCGACGACGTCGACTGGGACGACGACGGCTATGGAATGGTCCTCGTGGTCGAACGGTCCGCGTAAGCGCGTCAGCGAGGCTCATGTGCTCGCGCTTTGCCGGCCTCGTCGCCGGCGCCGATCGTTCAGGCGGCGCTTGAGGCTTCGAGGGACGCGACCATTGCACGGAGCTCTTCCGAACTCGGATCGCCCGCGAGCGCGAGTCGTGCGTCGAGCTTGGCGTCTTCGATGCGACCGAGTGCGAGGCGCACGCGCGAGCGGAGAAAAAAGGCTTCGGGCCGTGCGTTGCCTGCGTACTCCATGCAGCGAATCATGATGCGTTCGGAGAGCAGCGGGAAGCTGTGTTCGAGCGCGCTCGTCGCGGCGGGAATCGCGATCTCAAGGGCGTCGGGCGAAAGATTGAACGCGCGACGCCACACGGTGGCGGCCTCGGCGGTGCGCGACACGTCGAACGCGATGGCCAGCGCCGCGATGACTGCAGGGTCGAGCGGGGAAAGCCGCGCAGCCTTCTCGGCGAGCAACTTTGCTTCTGCGGGCTCACCGGCGGCGACCATGAATTGCGAGAGCGCGGCCAAGGGGCGAGGCTCTTCGGGGAAGCGCCGCAGCACCGAGAGCAAGCGCGTGCAGGCGTCGTCTCCGCGACCTTGAGCGACGAGTAGGTCGACTGCATCGAGAGCGGCTTGCACCGAGAGCGTGCGAGGTCCCGACATCGCGACCGCATCAAAGAGCGCCAAGGCCTCGTTCAGTTCGCCGCGCGAGCAGGCCTCGGCACCTTGCGTGAGGCGCTCGACGTAAGGGTCTTCGACAGCATCGGCGGTCGCCACGACGACGCCACCTTCCGCGGCGCATCGCACGAGGGCGAATCCGGCGGCCTCAAGGAGTGCGCCGAGCTGGACGGCGGACAACGCTCGTCGCGCGGGCGGTACAAGCACTTGCGACGGGTACGCGAGCGGCTCGATGACAACGATGCGCGCGCCTTTGCCCATCATGCGGCGTGCGGCGCGAAGGGTTGCGAGTGGCGTTTCGACAAACGCGAGCACGTCGATCATGACCGCGCCCGAGGCCTTTTCGTCGAGGTTGACCGTCTCGAGTTGCGCTTCGATGACGCGGGCCTTGGGAGCGAAAATAGCTGCGAATTTGGCGGCGATGGCGTCGCGCTCGACGGCGACAACCTTGCCCGCTACGAGCTGAAGCACCCGTGAGCCCATGCCGCAGCCTGCACCGAGGTCGACGACGGTGCCCGCAAGCGCGGTTGCCCCGAGTTCATCGATGGCCAGCTCGTAGAGCGCCGCAGTCGAAGGCCCAAGGCCACCGAGTCCAGGCACGGTTCGTTCGCGGTTGCGCGTGACCTTCACCTTCTCGCCGGAAGGGAGGGTCACTTCGTAGTTCGACGAACCGGGAATGCGAACGTACCCGAGTTGAATGTCGTCGCTAACGGTTTGCGCGGGGGAGGTCTCGGCGCTGGATGCCATGGAAGTAAGGATTGTGGCACGGTCTTGGCGAGAAGCTAAATTCCTGGCCATTTGCGTGGGGTACCCGCGTTTCTTCGCGGCCAAACGGTTTCGGCGAGCGGCGAGGCGTGAACGAAAAAACCGTGCAGGCTACACGCATGCACGGCTCTTCAATGAGTGGAGAAAATGTCAGCGCACGTTCGAAGGCGCTGCCGCATTCTGCTGCTTGACGACCGTCGTGAACGCTTCGCGAATCGGCGTGAGCACACGAATCACTTCGTCGAGGTGCGCCGGGTCGCGCTTCAAGTTCGCCTTCGTGAGGCGGTCGAGTGCGAAGTCGTAGAGCGACGAAAGGTTCGAGCAAAGCTCCGGTGCCTTCGAATGATCGAGCGAGCAATAGAGCTCCGACACGATCGCGAATGCCCTGGAAATGGCCTCGCCAGTTGGCCCACGACGGCCCGCGGCCATGTGATGCTTCGCCAGCAAAAGAAACTTGAAGAGCCCATCGAAGAGCGCGATCAAGATCTCTCCCGGATTGCTCGTCCGGAGCTGGACCTGTTGGTATCGAGCTGCAGCGTTTTCGGTCATGATGGGCACCTGAGGAGGCGGCGAAAGTCACCGCGCATGGACCAGAACGGCCATGTCGCGAAAAACTGTAGCGTCATCCCATTCGCGAAAGCTGCTGACCAAGGCTCTGGTTCTTCGAGTACGCGTTATCCATCGCGGTGAACTGCTTGCGCAGGCGATCGGCGTAGCTGTCGAGCTGCGTTTGCTTCTTTGCCGCGTCGACGCCGTCGCGCTTGGCCTTGTCGTCGAAGTACTTCTTGCGGCTTTGGAGCTTGCCCGTCGTGAAGTTCGTGATCGCGTCGACCGAGTCGCGGATCGTGGCCATGACGCCGCCGCTCGACGCCGCGATGGGTCGCGCGAAGAGCTTCTGAATGCTCGTCGGATCGGCGGAGATCGCCTTCGTGAGTTTGGCGTTATCCACCGTCAACGTGCCGTCTTTCGTGATGCTCACACCCACGTCGCGAAGCGAGTTGTAGAGGCCGCCGGATTGCCCGGCCGTCGAGTTGACCGCGGCGCTGCGCAGGTCCGACAGAATGCTTCGAAGCGTCGAGTCACCGGCGAGTTTGGGAACTGCAGCGGCGGTGGACCCGATGCCCGCAAGCTTGTTGACCGAGTTCACGACGCCGTTGAAGGCGCTGACCATTCCGGCCACTTTGGTGAGGAGTGCACTCGTGTCGGCGGCGACCGTGACGGTGACCGGCGTATCGACACCGTTGACTGTCGTAGGAGCCTTGAGCGCGAGCGGGATTCCGGCGATCGCGCCCGTCACCGTATTGGTGGAACGCTCGACATCGAACCCGTCGATGCTCACGATTGAATTGGCTGCACTCTGCACGGTTTTGCCATCGTCGGGCAAAGCCCCGGTGCCTGTGAGGCCGAGCGGATCGCTGAGCGGCGTGGTTCCGTCGGCTGCGGTGCCAGACGTGCCAAAGGTGACGGCGTTTGCGCTGCCGGTGTCGAGTCCGCGAACCTGAAGGCGAATCTTGCCATCGGCCTGCTGGAACATGCCCGCCTGGACGCGAAGCCCGAGGCCGTTGATGCGCGAGGCGATGCTGTCGAGCGTGTCGGTTGCCGAGATCGTCATCTCTTTGGCTACGCCGGCCCCGACCGCGATGGTGAACTTGCCGTCAGCGCCGACGGCGGTGTTCGAATCCGCGACGGTGAACGACTTCGAATAGGTGCGTTGCTCGCATGCGAGCTGCTTGACGGAGATGCTGTAAACGCCGGGCTGTGCGGTGCCGTCGCTCGTGGCCGTGAGGCTTGAAGTACTCGACTGGCTTACCGTGAACGAGGCGACGTCATCGGCCGTGTCCATGGTGGCCACGGTGGTGCGCAGGGACGAAAGCGTCCCGCCTAACGACGAGAGCTGAGCAGACGCCGCGCGACAGTCGGATGCATCCTTGTTCAGGAGGGTGATGGGGGCGGACTCCGCTCCGACGAGGCCCTGAATAAGGGCGTTCGTGTCGATACCGCTCGCACCGATCATTCCTACAGATGCCATGGCGAATGTCTCCCGGACGGTTCAGACGACGGAAGCGAGAGGACCTTGCGATCCTATCAGCCCTTGAGGAGTGAGAGCGCTTGCTGCGGAACTTGGTTCGCCTGCGCGAGAACGGCGGTGCCGGCTTGTGCGAGAACTTGTTCGCGGGCGAGCTTGGCGGACTCTTCGGCCACGTCGACGTCGCGGATACGCGAGTTGGCGGCGGCGATGTTGAGGCGGACCGTCTGAATATTGGCGGTCGTGATTTCAAGGCGGTTCATGACCGCGCCGAAGCGGGCTCGAGCCGTCGACACGCAGGCGAGCGATGTGTCGATGATGGTCATGACGCCCATCGAGTTCGTCGCGGCACCGTCGAGGCGCGTGGCCGACGAGGTGAGCTGCGAGAGCATGACGGAACCGAAGGTCACCGAGATGCGGTCCGACGAGATGTTGCTGATGCCGACCTGGAAGTTCACCACGGACGACTGCTGGTTGATCAGCGAGACGCCGTTGAACTTCGTCGACGTCATGATTCGCGTGATTTCGAGCTGCAGCGAGCGGAACTCGGTCTGCAGGTACGTGCGGTCCGTCGACTGAAGGGAACCGTTGGCGCCTTGCACCGAGAGTTCACGCATACGGCCGAGAATGTCGCTCACTTGGCCGAGAGCACCTTCTGCCGTCTGCGACATCGAGATGGCATCGTTCGCGTTGCGTTCCGCCACCACGTAGGAGCGAATCTGCAGCTTCATGCTCTCGCTGATGGCGAGGCCGGCCGCATCGTCCTTCGCGGAGTTGATGCGGTAGCCGCTCGAAAGGCGGTTGAACACGGTCGCAAGGTTCGCCTGGGAGGTGGCGAGGTTGCGCTGGGCGGAAAGGGAGGCGACGTTGGTTTGAATCTGGAGGGGCATAGGAGACCTCTCGGTGTGGGGACCCGGGTTCGGATCCTCTTCGGGGTCTTCTATGCAGCCGTCGTGCCAACCGAGATGTCAGCCTTCGAGGCGTGCTTCGAGCCCGCGAAAGAGCTCTTCAAGATCCGTGGCAGATCGACGGAGCACCTTTGCGAGCTCGCCTTCCGTGCGAACTCCCCACTCGGCGTCGTGCTTGGCGTCGCGCTCGCGGGCCTCGACGAGTGCCTGCGGCGTGATGGTCAAATCGCTCAAAAGACCGTAGGACCAGGCGTCCAGCATCGGCTGGCGGCGCGCCGCAAGACGCATTTCACGCTCTGCGCGGTCAAGTCGTTCAAAGGCGCGCTTGATGGCGAACGGCTCGTTCTTCGCCATCGACGAAGAGGCCTGTTCCGCGGACTTTTCCAAGAGAAACGCGCTTCGCTTGATGCGGTGGCACACGCGCGCATTGTCCGCCGCCCACTTGCGGAGAGCCGGACGCGTCACGAGTCCTCGCGCCTTGGCGATGGTCACGAGTTCCGCCGCCGTCACCGGGCTGTCGGGGAGGGTGTCGAGAAGTTGACGCAGGGTCAGCTCCTCGAAGCCGTGGATGCGCGCGCCGCCTTCCGTGCAGTTCACGAGGCGCGTGCCGATGGCCGCTTGATGAATCGTCTCGGCGCCGACCTCGAACCAGAGGCGGTACGAGTTCCACGTGCTGTTGGTCGGAACAGTGCCTTCGCCACCCCACGCCTCGGCCTCAAAGAGCACGTCCGACGAGGCTCCTTGGCCCAGGTGGGAGTTCTCGCGCATCTTCTTTTGGACTTCGGTGTTCTTGAAGTGGATGAGCCCCGACTCCTTGGACGTCTCGATGCGCGTGGCTTCGAAGACGGTGCCGCCGGCGTGGGTCTTTCCGCCCGAAAACGCGAGGTCTTGGCCGACGAGGACGATCGGGCTGCAACCGAGCTGAAGCGCGAGGGAGAACGCGACCGTCGAAACGCTGCCGCCGACCGTGAGCCCATGGAAGCCGGTCAGCTCCGTGAGGCCTCGGAATGCGGGAAGAACTTCGAAAAACGGCATGAGCTCGCCGGTGCCTGCGGTGAGGCTTCCCGGGTGCGCGCACAGCGAAATGGCGCGAATGCTCTGGCCGCCCGCCGTGGCGACTTCGAGTTCCGCCGCGAGGTTCTGACCCTCAAGGGAGACGACGAAGTGAGGCGGGCCTTGGTCGAACTTGGCGATCGCGCGTCCGGCGACCTCAACGCAAATGACGACGCCCTTTTGGCCGGCCTCGCGAAGCATCGCGATGTTCTTGTCGAGGGAGGGACCGGCTCCGATGACGAACGCGGGCTTGCCGCGAAGCGCGTCGCCAATGCCCATGGCGAGCGGGTGCTCGGTGACCACGTGGACGTTCTGGAGAATATGGGAAATCCACTCGCGGTAGCGCATGGAGCGCGTGTTCTCGACGAGCTCCACGTCGGCGACGAGCGTGCGAATCGACGCGCAGGTGCGTTCAAGTTCCGCGGGGTAAAGCTTGTTGTAGCCGGGGCTCGCGATGAGCTTCGCGTGCGGGCGGTTGCCCGTGACTTGCGACCAAAGGCGCTCGAGTTCCGCGGTCGTCGAGACGATGTGCACCGTGGGCAAATCCCAGGGGCCGAACTCGAAAACCGTTCGGAGCAGGCCGACGTCGGGCTCGAAAACCACGATGGGCGCGCGCGTGCGGTCGATGAGCGCTCGCACCACGTGGCCAAAGCCAAGGCCGAAGACGACGATAACGCCGTCGTAATGGAGTCCCACGGGCCCAAGAACGCGGTCTTCCGTGGCGATGTCGCTCGGCGCGCCGAGGATCATTCCGTCGAAGGCGAGCGTCGGGTCGCCGTCGGGGAGCATGAGCACGACCCCCTTCGACTCGGCGGCACTGAGCGCCTCACGCGTTTGCGTGCCGAGGGCGGCGGTGTTCAGATTTTCTCGGAAGAAAGCCGCGCGGGCGTCGAAAGCGGCAACGGCGTCGCTCATGGCTCGTCTATTTTCTTCGGGGGGCGGATCATCAGGGGCCGGATGCCGCCGCGCAGGGGACGCGCGATCATCATCGGCTTGTGCTCGCCCGCGGTGCCCGAAGGCGTCGCGTGGGCGTCGTCCGAGCGGGACGGGGCCGCGTCAAGGGCGTCGATGACCGCGAGTTTGTCCGCGTCAATGGACGAGGCAGCCTCGGCGGCTTCACGGTTGGCTTGTGCGATTTTGTCCCAAACCTCACCACGAAAAATCACGTGACCGGGCGGTGCCTTAACGGCAACCCGCACGGACTGGCGGTGAATTTCCGTGATGACGATTTCGACACCTTCGCCGATCACGATGCGTTCGCCGATTCGGCGGGTAACCATCAACATGGCGCTTGAAGGAACCTTCGCACCAGCGCCCGCGAAGGTCCAATGTTCGGCGATGTTTTTGTGAGCGCGCAACGCCGACCGGGTGCGCTGCCATGGGCCGGAGCGTGCCCGCAAGCGCGGTCGAACGCCTGCGAGGCGGCCCAAACCATGCGGAGCGCGAGCGCGGAAACTCTGGATAATTCCAGTGTTTTCGCCCGCGAGCGCGTCAGCCGAAGCGGTTGAGCGAGAGCGTTTGGAGTTGCGTACGCGCGGCCGCAACCGACTGGGAGAGCGTGCTCTGAAGCGCAGAAAGCTGCGAATACACTTGCGCTGCGTCGATCTCTGAAGCTTCGCCTTTGCGCTGGTCCCAAAGCGTCTTCATCGTGGTTTGCGCCGAGTCCGCGACGTCCACGCGCTGCAGCTCGTAGCCCACGTCGCCGCGAGCGGTTCCTACCTGCGCATGAGCGTCCGTTAGGTTTTGCCCGAGGGCCGTGATGGCGTTCGCATCGTTCGACGCGACGGCGGTTTGCAATTGCGTGAAGAGTGCAAACACATCTTGGCCGCCGGCAGCGGTGAACGCTTTCGCGCCGCTTCCGTTCATCGTGACGGTCATGCCCGGGCTCACTTCGACCTTGCGCGCATCGCCGTTGCCGAGGAAATTGCCAGATGAATCGAAGGGTGCCGTGTCGGTCTTCGAGCCGCCGAAGAGGTAGCCGTTTGGGCCTTTTTGGTTGGCGGCGGCCGTGAGTTGATCGCGCAACTGCCCGAGCTCCGACGCGAACTGCGATCGGTCTTGAGCCGAGTACGTGCTGTTGGCGGCTTGCAGCGCAATTTCACGTCCGCGCGCGATGATGTCTTGCGACTGCGCGAGCGTCGACTCCGTCAGTTCGAGTTCGCCTCGTGCGTCGCGAACCGAATCGCCGTAGCCCTTGAGGCGGTCGACGTTTCCGCGAGCGCGCAAGTAGGCCGCGGCGTTTACCGGATCGGTTGAAGGAGCGTCGAGCGCGATGCCCGACGACGCGCGCTGGGACACCGTCGCGATCTTGCGATCGAGCTGGCTCGTCGTGTTGACGAGGCGGTCCATGCGGGTGGTGTCGGCAATGCGCATCGTGGGCTCTCTTCCTGGCTCCACAATGTGTCGCAAAACTCATGCCATGACCTGCAAATGGCCGGGCGTCGGCGCGCGTTACTTGAGGTTGATGAGCGTTTGCATCATCTCGTCGAACGTCTTCAAGAGCTTCGACGAGGCCTCGTACGAACGCTGAAAGCGCGTGAGGTCGACCATCTCTTCGTCCAGCGAAACTCCAGTCGTTTGGTCGTGAAGCGCCTGCACCTGGTCGGCGAGCGAGCCCTTCACGTCCGCGTCGTTCATGGCCTTCTGACGGCGAAGGCCGAGGTCGCCCACGAGGTCCGCGTAAGACTCGGTGATCGACTTCGTCCCGCCGCCTGCGGACTTGAGCGAGTCGAGCGAGGCGAGCTGCCGCGCCACATCGTTTGCGCCCGAGACGGCGGTGGAGCCGGCGGCGACGAATTCCGGGTGTCCGGCCATGGCCGCATTGACCGCGAGGCTTTTGGCGCCCGCGGCGGCATTGTAGGAGAAGAGGTTGCGGCCCGTGACACCGTCCTGGCCGAACCCTCCGGCGTGAATCGTGTTCACCGCCGTCGAGAAGTCCGAAGCCAGGGTGTCGAGTTGCTGACGGATGGCCGTCATGTCTTCGTCGCGTGCCTGGCGAAGTCCGCCGAGGCTGCCGCCCATGTTCGTCGCAGCCATCGTGGTCGGGGTCGAGCCGGACGAAGAAAGCTTGAACGCCAGGTTTCCCTGGGGATCGAGGTCGACGCTCATCGCACCGGAGCTTGAGCCTTCGACAATGGACTGGCCGCCGGCGCGAACGAGGAGCGTTCCGTTTGGGTTCGTCGAGACCTGCACGTCGATGACCTTCGACAAGTTCGTCAGCAGCATGTCGCGCTTGTCGAGGAGGTCCGAGGCGTCTTGGCCCGCGCCGAGCGCGGCCTGAATCGTTCCGTTGAGATCCGCGATGCCTTTTGCGGCTTCGTTGATCTGCTTGGTGTAACCCTGGGCTTTGGCGAGCAAGTCCGCACGCGACGCGTCGAGGGACGTGGTCGCCATTTGAAAGCCATCGACGACGTTTTGCGCCGCGTTGAGGACGCCGCTTCGGGCCGTGGTGTCGGTGGGTTTCGAGGCGAGCGCGTTGAACGCGTTAAAAAACTGCGCGAGCCCGGCCGAGAGGCCTGTGCCATTGGCGTCGTTGAACGCCGCTTCAACAGGTGAAAGCGAGTCGCTGCGTTCCTCGGCGCTGGTTTGCTGGCCCCGGATGTCGAGGAGCCGCTTCTGCGTGAGCTGGTCTTGGGCGCGCGAAATGCCAGCGACAGTGACGCCGCCGTAGCTGTCGCTCGACGTGCCCCGAGCCTCGATGTCCGCGCGGCGCCGGGCATAGCCGGGCGTGTTGACGTTCGCGATGTTCTGCCCCGTCACGTCGAGCGCCTTGGCGTTGGTGGCCATGGCGTCGCGTGCGACGTAGAGCAGGTTCGAAAGGGAGAGGGCCACGAGCTACCCCTGCACCAGAATGCGGCGCGGGCCGGCGACCGTGCGCGGAGCGGAGCTCGCCGTGGTCGTGACGTCGACGCCGGTGGACTGGCCGCTCGCGATGGCGAGGATGCCGCGGAGGCAGTTGCGCGCCTGGGCGATGAGCATCTGGTTGACGAGGGCCGCGGCCTTCAGGCGCTCCATGCGGGCGCGATGCAATTCACCGGGTTTTGCATGGCAAAGGACCGAACGAAGCGTGGACTCAAGGTCCGTCTTTCGCTGAGCGCAGCGGTCAATCACGGCGCGATCGAGGCGGCGCAAACCGTCGCGTTCCTCGTCGAGGATGCGCTCAATCTCGTCGAGCACGGCGGAGAGCGGCGAGTCCGTGGTTCCCATGCGCACTTCAATGCAACTTGCTTGCCGAGTGCGCGTCGTCCATCAAAAGGGCTCAAGTTTCGGGGCGTGCGCCGTTCATGAAGGGAAACGACGAGGCTTTGGGCGAATAGGAGACGCCCTTGGACTTGTCGGCTGCAGGACCGGTGCCTGCGGCACGTGCTCGGCCGCTTGACGGTTCGCGGAGTGACGCCATGGGAGTGGTGTCGCGCCCGAACCGCCGAGCGAGGGCAACGGCGAGGAACCTCGATGAACCCGAGGCGCACTTCGTCTGCGAAAGGCCTGCGAAATGCCTGCGAAATGCCTGCGAAATGCCTGCGAAATGCCTGCGAAATGCCTGCGAAATGCCTAAAGGCCAGCAACCTCGATGAGGCGCTGACCTTGAGAGAGGCCAAGAGAACGAACGCGAGCGGTTACGCGCGATCGACCATCTTTTCGGCGACTTGATGGGCATCGACTTCGTACTCGCCCGCGTCGACTTGAGCCTTGATGGCGGAAACCTTCGCCTCGTTGACGCCGCCCGACGCTGCGAGCGCGCGTGCTTCGGGGGAAAGCGAGACACTGGCCGCGTCGGTGGTGCCGCCGGTGCGCTTGGCACCTTGCGTGCCCGTTCCGACGGAGCGCGCGGCCCCGCCCTTGGTCGTTTGTCCGACGCTGGGCCTTGAGTAAACGCTGGTGGGCGACGAGTTTTGAATCTTCATGACGGCCTTACCTCTCGAGGATGACGAGCAAACCCCGTGCCAGCACTATTTAACGCGTGAGAAAGCATCACGAAGGGTAGGAACGGTTCCCGCTCCGGAAACTTTAGACGTTCGCGCGCGAGACTCCAATTCTTCGTGTTCGTTCGAGTGCATGGCCCCTTTCATCGCGGCGAGTGCCTCATCCGGGGACTTGCCTTGCTTGGCCATCGTTTCCTTGAGCATTCGCCCGATTCCGAAGCCACCGCCCTTGGCGAGCGCGGTCGAAACTTCGTTGAGCCAGATACTGTCGTACATCTCGGCGCCCGCCATTCGCTTCTGGCCGGACATCTTCGTGGTCTTCTGCATGTCCGAGAGAACTTTGCGGACGAAGATGGCCTCGAACTCCTGGGCCGCCTTGTCGATCTTCGCGTCAGCCTTTTGGCGGGTAGCGTCGGCTTTTTGGCTTTCGTCCGCGCCGGTGACGGTCGGGGGGGCGAACCCTGGGGCGATCGGGGCGAGGGGATTCATTGCACGATGACGTCTGCACGGAGCGCGCCAGCGGTGCGGAGAGCTTGAAGGATGCTCGCGAGTTCGCGGGGGGTGACGCCGAGGCTTGAGAGGGCCTTCGCCACGTCTGCGAGGGTGGCCGCGCCGGAGAGGTACGCCATCGGAGGCGGGCCGTCGGGGTTCGAGCCTTCTTGCGCCTGCACGTCGGTGCGTTCGACGGTGGCCGTGGCGCCGCTCTGGGCAAAAGCACCAGGCTGCGAAACGACCGGGGTCTCTTTGATGATGATGGAGAGGCTTCCGTGGGAGATGGCCACCGGCGCGAGGCGCACGTCACCGCCAGCGACGATGGTTCCTGTGCGCTCGTTGATGACGACACGGGCCGACGATGCGGGGCTCACGTCGAGCTCCACAAGCTTGGCGAGCATGTCGACGGGACGCTCCTTCATCGTTTCGGGCACGGCCACACGGACAGCTCCGCCGTCGAGGGGCATGGCGGTTCCGGGTCCAAACGCCTTGTCGAGGGCGGTGGCGATGCGCGAGGCGGTGGTGAAGTCCGCTTCGCGAAGCGCGAGCGTCAAGTGGCCGTCGTTGACGAAACTCGTGGGAATTTCCCGCTCGACGAGGGCGCCGGACGGCACGCGGGCCGTGGTGGTGATGTTGACTTTGACTGACGATCCGCTCTTGCCGCCGGCTTCGTAGCCGCCGACGATCAGCGACCCTTGGGCCACCGCGTACACGTTGCGATCGGCGCCCGAGAGAAGCGTTTGAAGGAGCACGCCGCCTTGGAGCGACTTTGCGTTGCCCATCGACGACACGGTCACGTCGATGCGTGCACCCTGCCGCGCAAACGCGGGCATGTTCGTGGTGACGAGCACCGCCGCCACGTTCTTCAGGCGCACCTGATCGTTGTCGAACTGAATGCCCATGCGGCGCAAGAGGGCGACGATGGACTGGTTGGCGAAGGGGGCCGTGACGTCGTCGCCGGTGCCCTGGAGGCCCGTGACGATTCCATAGCCAATGAGCTGGTTTTCCCGGACTCCGACGATGTCGCAGAGCTCACGAAGCCTGTCGGCGTGGGCGGACTTGGGCGTGAGCGAAAGCCCGAGGAGGACCACGAGAGCGAACGCGCGAAGGAGTGACGAGATGCGCATGGAGTGGTGCCTCAGAACGGGTTGATGGCCGAGAAGAACTTCGCGAGCCAGCCTTGGCTCGTGGTGCCGTCGACGTCGCCGCGGCCCGTGAACTCGATCTGCGCATCGGCGATGCGTGACGAGGCCGCGGTGTTGCTGCGTGAGATGTCGAGGGGGCGCAGGATGCCCGAGACGTAGAGGTGGTACTCTTCGTGATTCAGCAGGAGAACCTTCGTGCCCTCGATGAAGAGGTCGCCGTTAGGTAAATCCCTGGTGATACGCACGGCGATGTTGCCGCTCAACGCGCCCTTGCGCGCCGTGGCTCCGGTGCCGTTGAACTCGCTCTTGGCGAGGTACGAGAGCAAGTTGTTCGGATCGAGCTCGGGGTTCGATCGCTTCAGTGCAGGCAAGAGGCCGAGCACGTTCGAGAGGCCTTCTTGTGCGCTGCTCGACTTCGAAAGCTTCGTCGAGGCGTCGCCTTGCGCGTCGGCTTGCTCGTCGATGATGACCGTGACGATGTCACCGATGTGCGCAGCGCGTGTATCCTGCAAGTAACCGTACGAGGTCGAACTCCAGAGCGATCCGGTGTTGTGAGTCGCTTCGAGCGCGGCGTACTTGCCCGCATCGTAACGACGCTGGCGCGCCTGAAAAGGCTGCACATGAGCGGGGCTGCACGCGGCGACGGTGGCGCCGAGAAGTGCGACGAGGAGAACGTGTGAAAAGCGGTTCATAGCGACTCCGCAACGTGGGCTGTGTCAGGGCGCGTGAGGCGGACGCGGACCACGCGGTTGGTGGCCGAGACCTGAGCGGACACGGTGTCTCCGATACGTGCATCGGAGAGGAGCACCGCGCTGGTGGTGATTTGAACGGCGCCCACATCCGCAACCAAAGCAACATGCGTGCCGCGAAGCGCGTCGGGGCGTACCGCGTCTTCGGTCACGTCGAGCGTCACGGGGACGGCGGTTCGCGCGACGACGGCGCCGTCGAGCGTGAACTCTGCAACCGCGGCGGTACGGAAATTTCCACGAATGCGTGGAGCTTTCGGAATCGTGACCGTTTGCAGCTGAGCGCGTGGCGGAAGAAGCAGTTCGCCCATCGGCTCAATTTTGACGAGGGCAATTCCCGTCGTCAGTTGTTTGGCGATCGCGGGGCGAAGCAGTGTGGCGAGGTCGTCGGCGGACGTGCGAACCGCGGCGGACTCAACGCGGATGGTTGCCGGAATCGCGAGGCCATTCGGCGAAGCTCCCGCGCGGCGCATGGCCATCTCGATCTCGTCGCGTGAGAACACGCGCGTGCCGCCCGGTGCCGGAGCAGGGCCCAGATCGATGCCCGCGATGAGCAGGCTTGCGCGCTCGAGAACGTCGCCGAGGAAGATGCGCGGACGCGACACCACGACCTTCGGCTCGGGTCCGGCGAAGACGCCAAATGACAGCAAAAAAGCGAACGAAAAGGCGCGCAGGTTCATCGATTCAAGCCTCAGCGAAGGTTCGTGGCGTTCTTCAACATGTCGTCGGCGGCGGAGATGACTTTGCTGTTCACCTCGTACGCACGCTGCGCGGCGATGAGGCCGATCATCTCTTCGACGACCTCAACGTTTGCCTGCTCGACGGACCCTTGGAGGAGCGTGCCGCGACCATCGGTGCCCGGCGTTCCAAGCTGCGGATCGCCGCTGGCCATCGTCGACTGAAAGAGGTTGTGACCGAGCGGATTGAGGCCCGCGGGGTTCACGAAGTTCGCGACCTGAACGGTTCCAACCTGCGTCGGGGTCGACTGTCCTGCGACGGTGATCGACACGCCGCCGTCGCGCGCGATGCTTATGCTCGTGGCGGATGCGGGAATGCTCACGGGCGGATCGAGGGGAAAACCCTCGGGAGTCGTCATGCGGCCCTGCGCGTCGACCTTGAACGTGCCTGCGCGCGTGTACGACGCGGTGCCGTCAGGCTGCTGGACGACGAAGTAGCCGTGACCTTCGACCGCGAGGTCGAGGCTGTTGCCCGTTTGCTTCAACGCGCCTTGCGTGTCGATGCGCGTCGTTCCGACCATGCGCACGCCGCTGCCGATTTGAAGGCCCGTGGGCGACATCGTGTTGGCGCTCGTCGCGGTACCTGCAAAACGCACGTTTTGATAAAAGAGGTCTTGGAAGTCGGCTCGCGTCTTTTTGAACCCCACCGTGTTGGCGTTGGCGAGGTTGTTGGAGATCGTGTCGAGCTGCGACTCCTGAGCCTGCATGCCCGTGGCGGCGATATGAAGGGAGCGGAACATACGACCGTCCTTGCACCTAAGGTGCCAGCGCTCGTGTCGGGAGCCACGTTCGTTCGGTATGCGCGGAATGCCTGTAAAATTCCTGCTCAAGTGCGATGGAGTCGACGCGTGCTGGTCCAAAACGAAGGCGCGCGCACCCGCAAGGGCACACGCGCCTGTCAGCGTTGCGCCGCTTGGGCGTCAGCCGTTCGACGCTGCGTCCGCCGGTGCGCTGTCGGTCGCCGCGTCGGTTGCGGAATCGGGCGCGGAATCGGGCGCGGAATCGGGCGCCGCATCGCCGCTCGTGGCGTCGGGGTCTGTGGCCGCGCCGTCTGTGGCCGCGTCATCTGTGGCTGCGCCGTCCGTGGCCGCTCCGTCGGTCGTCGTTCCGCCGTCGGTTGCTCCGTCCGCGTCGCCCGCGTCTGTGGACGTGGGGATCGGGGCCACGCACGAACCGCCGACGCAGTTGAGTCCGCTCGCGCAATCGGTTTGACGGATGCACTTGTCGTCGATGGTGCAGCCGTCGAGGGCCGCAAGCACCACGGTGGAGGCCGCGAGAAAGGCGAGGACGAACAGGCGAGGGGAGGTCTTCATGGCTCTGTGGAGGGGCTCAAGTCAACGCGGGCACCGATGGTGAGGAGCGACCACACGATGGCTTTCGAGGAGGGAAGGTCGGTGCCGAAAGGAAGCACCGACAGGCTGGGCTCGACAAAGAGAGCCCATTCGCTCTTCATGCCCAAGGGATAGTAGCGTCCTGCGACCACCGGGCCAAAAAGCGTTGCGGGCGCGACCGTTGCCGAAGCGCCAATGAACCCTTCGAAGGCCTCGCCGAACGATCGCCCGTAGCGAAGTTCGATGCCGAGGCTGGTTTGTGGTTCGAGTTCCGCAAACACCTGCCCCATGAAAATGGTGCGGCGATCTTCGTCGTTTCGCCAATCGACCGCCGCAGCGACGCGCGTTCGGGCGAGGCGCCAGGTGGTGGTCCGTCCGCCTCCGTCACCGATTTCGAGGCCGCTCGCCGCTCCGATTGATCCGCCGAGGAGCGCTTGTTGCGCGTGCGCGAGGCGTGGTGCGAGCGCGACGGCGACAGCAAGGGTGCAGGCGACGGCGGCGCGAGCGTGGCGGGTCTTCATGGCTTCTTCTCGCGCGGGGCAGGGGTGGGGGGCGGCGATGGGGCCTTGACGACCGTCGGCGCAGCCTCGGGCTTCTCAGGGGCCTTCGCGGTCGGCGGCGCGTGTTCGGCGTCGGGCTTTGCTGGCACGATCGTGGGCTCTGTCAACGCGTCGGCGCGCTGTTCGGCCTTCACTTTTTGCGTGAGGTACTGCTTGCCGATGCCCTCGAGCACTTCGGTGATCACGAGATCCACGCGGCGATTGGAGGCGCGCCCCTCCTCCGAGTCATTGTCGGCGATCGGATGGTACTCGGCGTAACCCGCGGCGGTGAGTCGCTCGGGGTCGAAACTTTTTTTCTCGATGAAGTACTGGATGACCGCCGTCGCGCGGCTCGTCGAGAGTTCCCAGTTCGAGGGAAAGCGCCCGTTGTGAATGGGGATCGAATCGGTGTGGCCTTCGACGCGAAGCTTCACGGGCCGCGCGCTCAGCTCGTCGGCGATCGCGGCGAGCGCAATCTTGCCTTCGTCTTTGATGTCGGCCTGACCTCGGTCAAAAACGAGGCGTTCGGGCAAGCGGAGTACGAGCTCGCCATGAGCTTCTTCAATCTTCAAACCCGCCAAGATGGGAGCGGAGGCTTGGAGCTTCTTGACGGCGCCTTTGAGGTCTTTCGCCTGATCGAATTCACCGCCTTTTGGCTTGTGTTTCGGCCGATCAGGCGTCTGCGCGTTGTCTTCTGCGTTGCCGGGATTCGAGGGCGACCCATCGAGAAAGCCCGACCCTTCGCTCGAGAAGACAGACCATTGAATGGCCTTCGAGAACGAGTCAACGAAGCGGCCAACTTTGACTGAGTCGGTCTGGGATGTGGCGAACATCACGACGAAGAAGGCGAAGAGAAGCGTGACGAAGTCTGCGTAGCTCACGAGCCATCGCTCGTGGTTGACGTGTTCGGGGTGCTTCTTCTTCGCCATGGTCGTTAAGAGGCCTTATGCCCCGCCTTCCTTGCCGTGGCCGTCGCCGTGGTGACCTGGAGCAAAGCTCGCGAGACGGTCTTTCACGATCTTCGGGTTCATACCTTCTTGAATCGAGAGGGCGCCTTCAAGAATCAGCGTCTTCACTGCGACAAGTTCACGGGTTCTCAATTTGATCTTCGTGCCGAAGGGCAAGAAGATGATGTTCGCCGCGGCCACGCCGTAAATGGTTGCGACGAACGCGGTTGCGATGCCTTCGCCCACCTTCGCGATGTCCGTGAGGTTTTGCATCACCTGAATGAGACCGAGCACGGCGCCGATGATGCCGATCGTCGGGGCGTAACCGCCGGCGGCCTCGAAGCACTTTCCGGAGTCGTCGCCGCTCTGTTCGACGTGGTGGATCATCTGCTCGAGAACTTCACGCATCTGCTTCGAGTCCGCTCCGTCGACGGCCATCATGAGCGCGCGCGCGAGGAACGGGTCGGTGGCCTTGGGGGCCAGCGGTTCGAGGGCGAGAATGCCGTCTTTTCGAGCGATGGTGGCGTACTTGACGATCTCTTCGATGAGCTCTTGCGACGGGTCGCTGGGCGGCTGAAAGACGAGTTTCAAGTTCGCCATCGACGCCTTGATGATCTCCATCGGGTGCTGGATGAGAACCGCCCCGATGGTGCCGCCGATCACGATGAGCGCGGCCGTCGGTGCCGTGAGCTGAGAGATCTTTCCGCCCTCGAGCGCGTTGCCGAGGAGGATGGCGCCGAAGCCAATGATGAATCCGAGAAGCGTTGAGATGTCCACGGTTCAGCCCTCGCGTTTCGGGGTGCGGCGATTGCCGGACTCGTGAGTAGGAACGTTTTCGCCGCGGGACGCTGCGAGCGCGTCGACGACGTTCGGCGGACGCCCGGAGATGCTTTGGCGAAAATGGACCACGCGATCGATGACCTCGTCGAGGCGCTCGCGCACGATGATTCGGTCGCCGTTGAGCAGCGAGATCGTGGTGTCCGGAGTCACGTCGATGACCGTGATCAAATCCGGATTGATGGCGAGCGTGGCGCCGTTCAGGCGGGTGAGGGTGATCACAGGGGTTCTCCGTTGATCGTCCATCAAGAAGCGCGCCAGGGCAAAGTTCCTCGTGCCCGAAGCGCGAAATGCGCCGTCGCCCGAATCGCCCACGAAATAAACGAAGGCGACGAACCGAAGTTCATCGCCCACATTCTCGAACCGCCGTCATGCGAGGCGAGTGCCTCATGTGAAACAGGCGACGGGCTTTTGACCCATCGCCCATGGCTTCACGCGACCTTGTCGTCGGCCATGCCCTTGCGCTTGAGCATTTCGACGAGCGTCGTGCGGTTGAGGCCGAGGAGGCGAGCCGCTTGGTTCTTGTTCCAGCCGGTGCGAGAGAGCGCCTGCTTGATGAGGTCGTTTTCGAAGACTTCGACCGCGTTGCGCAGGTCGACGCCGGCGTCGGGAAGCTGGCTCGGGATGGGAGCTGGGCCCGAGACGGCCGGTGCGCGACGCTCGACGGCGCCGTTCGTGAGGAGCTTCGAGGGAAGGTCGCGGGCTTCGATGGACGGGCCCATGCCGAGGAGCACCGCTCGCTCGACGGTGTTT
>CAIQDA010000040.1 GCA_903870415.1 uncultured delta proteobacterium | reverse complement strand
TGCGCCATCGCAACGTCCGCAGCCGCGACGGGCCCGGTGGAGGCCACAACGGCCGCGCCCAGAGCCAAAAGGCCCAGCGACACCACGCGGGAGAACGGTCGACGCATGATCACATCCAATGAGACGCAGGAAGGCACCGCGCCTTCACCCCAACCGACTGAATATCGCAGGTTGGGCTCTTATGGCGAATTCCTGTGTGGCAATCCCTGTGCTACCCGCCACCGGTGTGTTCGGGCCTCGCGGAGGCCGCGCAAGGAGCCCTTCCCATGTCTATGATCGACGACGTTCTCAAAGACCTGCAATCGAGCATCGGAAAAGCGCACGAAGCCTGCAAACGCGACCTCGTGAAGTTGCGTGCGGGCCGAGCCAGTGCCGACATGGTCTCGGGTATCCGCGTGGATTATTACGGCACGCCGACGCCGATTCCACAGATGGCCAACGTGTCGGTGCCCGAGCCGCGCATGATCACCGTGAAGCCTTGGGACAAAGGCACGCTCAAGGCTGTGGAGAAGGCCATTCGCGAGGCGAACTTGGGCTTGAACCCTTCGTGCGACGGCGACCTCGTGCGCATTCCGATTCCGCCGCTCACCGAAGAGCGTCGCAAGGACTTCGTGAAGATCGCACGCAAGCACGGCGAAGAGTGCAAGGTCGCCATCCGCAAAGTGCGCCACGACAACCTCGACATGCTCACCGAACTCAAAGACGGCGGAGATGCGAGCGAGGACGAGATCGATCGCGCCAAGAAGAAGGTCGAAGACATCGTCGGCGACGGCGTGAAGCACGTTGACGCGCTCGTGGCTTCGAAAGAAAAAGATATTCTCGATATTTGATCGAAAGCCCTGCGAAAGCTTGGCTCAATTTGCTATTCCCGAACCAAGGCGGACACCTTTGCCGCCGGTTCTTGACTCGCCTGCACGGCGATGAAACGCTGCAGGCACACCACTACCCGGGGGTTCTTCGAAACCTCGCGGTGGCGCCCCTCCAAGGAGCACTCTTACGATGCGAGCCACAGTGGCGGGCTTGACCGATGTCGGTCGGCAGCGCGAGCATAATGAGGACGCCTACGTCTCCCGCGAAGCCGAAGGGCTTTACGTGGTGTGCGATGGCATGGGTGGTCATCGCGCAGGCGACGTCGCGTCTAAAATCGGAACCGAGGCAATCGCCGCGTTCTTCGAACAAGCCGCGAACGAAGAACTGACGTGGCCCTTTCACTTCGACACGAACATCACCGAAGAAGAGAATCGACTGCTCACGGGCGTTCGATTGGCCAACCGCCAGATCTACGAACGAAGCCTTCAATCGCGCGATTGCCACGGCATGGGCACCACGCTTGTCGCTGCGCTTTTCAGCCCCGCGCGCGGCCGCATGTTCGTCGCTCACGTCGGCGACTCGCGTTGCTACCGAATTCGCGGAACGAGCATCACGCTGCTCACGCGCGATCACTCGCTCGTGAACGACTACCTGCTCGCGATGCCTGACTTGTCGGAAGAGCAAAAGGCCGAACTTCCTCGCAACGTCATCACGCGCGCGATGGGCATGCAGGACAGCGTCGTCATCGACATCGGCCACGACGCGCCGGAACCAGGCGACCACTACTTGCTTTGCAGCGATGGTCTCTCGGGCATGATCCCTGACCCGGACATCGCGCGCCTCGTGCACGCATCGACCTCACCAGAAGACGCCTGCAAGAAGCTCATCGATCGCGCGAATCACAACGGTGGCGACGACAACATCACGACCATCGTCGTTCGCATCGACGCCTCGTGAGGTGCCCCGCGCGCGCGACCTAACCCGTCGCGCGCGCGCGTGAGCTTGAAATAAAAAACGGCTCGGCAACCAATCGGTTCCGGGCCGTTTTCGCGTTCGATCGCCGCGCCGAATCAGGACTCGCGCAGGCGACGCTCAACCTTGCGAAGAATCGCTTCGTCCGCAGCGGGAAACGTGAGGCCTGCAAGTTCGCCTGGACCAAACCACCGCACGTCCGCCACGTCGATGGCCTGAGGCTCTTCGCATTCGTCCACGCGAAAGGCTTCGAAAAACATGAGAAGCACGGCCTTCTTGGCTTCTTCGTAGTGATGGAACGTCACGTCGAGGATTTCGCCTACGCGAACGCGCAACCCAAGCTCCTCGAGGAGCTCGCGAACGACGGTTTGCCTCGGGTCTTCGCCCGCCTCGACCTTGCCGCCGGGAAACTCCCATGCGCCGCCGAGATGCCCGGTGCCTTTGCGCCGATCGAGCAGCACTTTTCCGTCTTCGATAACCACGCCCGCCGCCACAAGCACCGTGTGCATAAAGTTCTCCAGTCCCGGTGCCAGGTAGCACGCATGGAGCGTTCGTTCCCGCGTTTCTTGCGGACTTGCGCGGTCTACTTCGCTAACTCGCGCGCCCGAGGAGCCCTGATGAGCACGACAACTGCTGACACGCTGAACCACTCTTTCGCGACGCCGCTGCGAGCGAACTCCTTCGAGGCGCCGCACAGCGGCTCCGGCGCGGCTGGCACTGGCGGCATCGGCGGCGGCGGCGACGACAACGAGTTCAAGCCGAAACGCAACCCGCTGGCGTTCGTCATCGGCGCGCTGCTCGTGGCCGGTGCGGGCTTCGGCATCTTCAAAGCGATCGAGGCGGACGGCGCGAAAATCACTCCGGAACAGGCCACTCACACGCGCAACGATCTTCAGTCGCGCCCGAAGGCCGAACAGCTCCCCGAGTGGCGCAAGTGGGCCGCGCGCGACGACGTACCGCTCCTTCAGCAAGAAGCCTTTGCGCAGCTCGCGTGGGCGAAGGACCCCGAGGGGCTCGCGCTCATCGTGAAGGGCCTCGAGAGCGTCGATCACCGCATTCGCAGCCGCGCCGCTCAAGCCATTCTCGAATACGGCCACGACTCCGCCGCCACCACGAAAGCGCCGCTCCTCAAGGCGCTCGCGGAGGCCGATGACAGCGACAAGCCGCAGATCGCTTGGGCCCTTGCCACGATTGGCGCCGAAGAGGCGTTTGACGCCACGCTCGGCGAATACCGCGCAGGCCATCTCGGAAAACTCCAGCGCCTTAACGAGAGCCCCGCGTTCGACACGGACGTTCTCTCCTCGATGGTGAGCCTCGATCGCCTCGCGGCGCTTGCGGGCGATGCCAGCGAGTCCGTCCGGCAGCTCGTGGCCACGGTGCTGTCACGCACCGGCGATGGAAAGTGGGACAAAGTCCTCATCAATCTCGTGGGCGACACGAGCATCGACGTGGCGCGCGAAGCCGCCGTTGGCCTCGGAAAGATCGCCACGGACGCGGCCACAAAGCCCCTCGTCGATCGCCTCGCCACGGCGGACAAAGAGTCTCGCGCCAAGTTCCTCGAAGCCCTTCGCGACGGCATCGGCACACCGGGCCTCGTGCTCGCGTTGTCGACCGTTCGCAAGGACACCGCCGATCGAGAGAAGTTTCAGACGAAGCAGCTCTTCGACATGATGAAGGAGCTTGAAGACCCGCGCGCCGGCACTGCGCTCGCGGCGTTTGCAGCCGCGCCAGAGACGCATCACCACTGGCGCGTTGAGGCGGCTCTTCGCATGGCTGCGGTGGGCGATCTCGCAGCGCTTCCTCACCTCGCGTGGCGCCTGACGAAGGAGCCCAAGGAACTCTACGACGCCAAGCAAGAGCCCGAGTACCTGCGCGACGACAACGAGCGCGTGTATTCTGCACGCATGATCGCGGACCTCGCGGTGCTCAATCCGGACAAAGCGGAGATGATCCGCGAGGCAACGGAGAAGTCCGTTCTTCACTGGGCCACCGACCTTCCGCAACCGCACGCCAACGCGATGCGCGCACTCGCGGCGATGGGTTCGAAGGAAGGCTTCACGAAGATCAAAGGCTGGGCAGACCCGAGCGGCGAGCTTCCGAAGCCGGGCTTCCAAGGGCAGATGCCCGACAACTTCAGCACCGCGCAATCGGCTCTCCGCTACGCCGGCTGGTCGAAGGACGAAGGCACGTTCTCGCTCTTCACAAAGCAGCTCGGCCGCAAGCCTGAGAAACTCGACATCACGATGGAGGCGCTCCAGCAGGGCGGCATCGCGATCCTCGGCATGACGCTGCGTGCACTCGAGGTTGGCGCGGCGCAGGGCATGAGCGAGTTCGGCGCGAAGACCGCCGCAGCTCCTCTGACGAAGTTCATCGAAGACGCGACGGAGAACGAGCAGGCACGACTCGAGGCTGGCTCGTCCCTTGGCTGGGTGATGGATGACGCCGACGCGGACAAGATCGTCGACAAAATCGTCGCCCTCAAAAAGCCCGATCCGCGCGCGGTCGTTGTGCGCACGGCCTTTCTTGAGGCGCTCCTTCGCCACGGTGCGCCCGGGTCGGCGAAGAAGCTTCTCGACCTCCTCGACCCGAGCATCGACCTCGCCGTCAGGCACAACGTCGCCCGCGTCCTTGGGTCAAACGGCCTCGACCCGTCGATTGTCCCGCTCCTTCTCGAGAAGGCAAAGACCCCTGAACTGCGAGGCGACGCGGTGCTCGCTCTGCTGCTCGGCGGCACCGAAGACGACGCTCAACGCGCCATGGCCGTGCTCAACGACGGACGCGCGGAAGAAGTGGAAGAGCTCAAGCAGGCCTTCGACGGAAGCTTTAGCTACTGGACGAGCCGCAACTACGATCACGGTGACGTGGCGCGCTGGGCTCGAAACGCTGAGGCTGCCACGCGGGTTCGTCTGTTCGGCATGTACCCGGAGTGGCCGCACTCGGTGCTGAGTCACGCCCTCGCGGGGCTTGAGTTCGACAACGGTCCGCACTCGATGACCCGGGTTCAACTGCGTGTTCGACTCTTGCGCGACGCCAAGAGCGCCGACGCGACGAAGCGCCTTAACGCCCTCACGCTGCTCGAGTTCACCAAGGAGCGCGGTGCACTCCTCGCACTGCGCGCGGAGCCAGCTCCCCTCGGCGATCTCGCACGCGCCGCGTACTTCCGCGTGATGAACCCGCGGCTCACCGTCGAAGCTGCCCCCGTCGCGCATTGATACGTCGACGCGTTGACGCTTCATACGTCGGCGCATATAACACCGTGCGTCAACTGCTTGTTTGCGCGCATCTTTTCGACTGCCTTGCCACGCTTCGGTGCCGAACCGCCGCCGTGCGCCCCGCCCTGCTCCCCTGAGGAACGCATGAACCCGATCCTGATGACCTTCATCTTCCTGGCAACACTCGGCACGTTCGCCGTCGTCGCCAAGAAGCGCTTCGACCTGCTCGCAAGCGGCCAGGCCGTGAACCGCTTCGACCGTATTCCGGATCGAATCAAGAGCGTGCTCACGTATGCGTTTTACCAAAAGAAGATGGGGTATTACGAGCCCGTCGGTACGGCGCACAAGTTCATCTTCACGGGGTTCATCGTGCTGCTCCTGCGCAGCATCATTCTCTGGGGGCGCGCGTATTCGCCGACGTTCAACGCGTTCATTTTTGGCCCGGAAACATGGCTCGGCCAAGGCTACGAGTTCATCAAGGACGTTGTCGCCTCGCTCGTCGTCCTCGGCGTCTCGGTCTTCGTCTACTACCGCACGGTCAAGCCGCAGAAGCGCATGACGCTCTCAACCGAGGGCCTCGTGATCCTCGGAATCATCGCCACGATGATGTTGAGCGACATGCTCTACGACGGCGCGGGCATGGAGTTGAATTGGAGATTCCGCGGCGGTGTAGCGCCCGGCACCATCGCGACGATCATCGCTCCGTTCGGCACGGCCCACGCGGGTTTCTCGTTTCACGCACCTGCGGGTTCGGCGTTCCGCGCCCTCGTCAGCGGAGCCTCCGACGACACGCTAGCGCGCCTCGCCCAGGCCGGCTTCTGGACCCACGCGACGCTCGTGCTCGTGTTCTTGAACATCCTGCCGTTCTCGAAGCACTTCCACATTCTCACCGCGATCCCGAACGTGTTTTTCCGCGACCTCGAGCCGGCTGGACGCCTTCGTCCTCTCGCGGCGAATGCGGAGCAGCTCATGGAAGTCGTCGGCGCGGTTTCCGAGCTCGAAGACCCGACCAAGGCCCCCTTCGGTGTCGCGCGCATCGAGCACTTCAGCTGGAAGTCGGTTCTTGATTTCTACACGTGTACCGAGTGCGGACGCTGCAGCGACAACTGCCCAGCGCACACGACGGGCAAAGTTCTCTCGCCGAAACACCTGATGCTCGCGCTCCGCGATCATCTCTACGCGCGCCAAGACGAACTCATCGGAGCCGAAGTCCCCGCCCCTGCCGAAGGCATCCCCGCGGGCGCCAACCCGATCGCCATCGGAGCGGGTTCCGTCGTCATCTCGCCCGACATCATTCACCCGGACGTCCTCTGGGCCTGCACCTCGTGCCGTGCCTGCGAGGAGCAGTGCCCGGTGATGATCAGCTACGTCGACAAGATCATCGACATGCGCCGCAACCTCGTCATGGTTCGCGGCGAGTTCCCGCACACGCTCGCGAAGCCCTTCGAGGCCATGGAGGTAAACGGAAACCCGTGGAACCTCTCGCGCAGCGATCGCGGCGGCTGGGCCGACGGCCTTGGCGTGAAGATGATGGCCGAGCACCCAACGGCCGAGGTTCTTTACTGGGTCGGTTGCGCCGCCTCGTACGACGACCGCGCAAAAAAGATCGCACGGTCGACGGCGAAGCTCTTGCAGTCTGCAGGTATCGACTTCGCCATTCTGGGCGAAGAAGAGAGCTGCACCGGCGACCCAGCGCGCCGCGCAGGCAACGAGTTTCTTTTCGCCACCCTCGCGGAGACGAACGCCGCGACGCTCAATGGTTACAAAGAACAAGGCGGCATTCGCACGATCATCACCGCGTGCCCGCACTGCTTCAACACGCTCAAGAACGAGTACCCGGACTTCGGCGCGAAGTTCGAAGTCGTCCATCACGCGGACTTTCTGCTCGGCCTCGTTGCGCAGAAGAAGCTCAAGCCGACGACCCCCGTGAAGGGCAAGGTCGCGTACCACGACAGCTGCTACCTCGGCCGCTACAACGACATTTACGAGTCACCGCGAAAGATCCTTTCGTCGATCCCCGGCGTCGAGCTCGTCGAGGCGGAAGCCTCCAAGAACAAGGGCCTGTGCTGCGGAGCTGGCGGCGGTCAGATGTGGATGGAAGAGCAGAACTCGAACCGCGTGAACGTGAAGCGCACGCTGCAGCTTCTCGACACCGGGGCGACGACCATCGCCACCGCCTGCCCCTTCTGCATGACGATGCTCACCGACGGCCTCAAGAGCCAGGACAAGCAGGACGACATCAAGCAACTCGACATCGCCGAGCTCCTTGATCAAGCCTGCACCGTCGCCCAGCCCGTCCTCGCGGCAGAGTGAGCGTCGACGCCATGGAGCAACTCTGTGCAATCTGCAAGAAGCAGATTCCGACTGAAACAGGCCGTCGGCCTGGGCCCTTTTGTTCAGAACGTTGCCGCGACATCGACCTGGGCCGCTGGGCCTCGGGCACGTACCGTCTTCCCGTCGAAGAGGAGCAGAGCGACCTCGACGGCCCGAACGCGGACCACGACCTCTCGTGACCGTACGCCGCGCGCTCACCGCCGTTGCGTTGGCTGCCACCCTGGCTTCCGGGGTGGCTCGTTGCTTTTTAGCCCTCGCGGCCTTCGCGCGGCAACGCGAGGGCGCAGCATCGCTCGCCGACGCACTCGGAGGGAGCACCGGCGTATGGCACGCCCTCGCGGTAGAAGCCCCGCTGCGGACCCTTGCGCCGCTCGTGGCCGTCGTTGTTGCGCTCCGCCTCTTCGAGGCACCACGGGCCCGTGACGGCGCGGCGTTGGGCGCGATAGCCGCACTCGCCGCACTCGCGGTGCAAAGCGTCGTGCATCCCGCTCCTCATGCGATCTTCGCCGCGATGATTGCCGCGTCGTTCGGGGCGGCGATTGGAGCCGGCGCCGCGGAGGCTGCGGTCGACCCTTCCGCGGGTTCTCCCCTCGTTTTTGCGTGGCTTGCGCATTCCGGTGCCATCGCCGCGATGCTCACGACGTCGAGCGCGCGTGCGCGTTCCGCGGTGCTTCTTTCGGCCCTCGCGACGCTCGCGGTCACCGCCGCCCATGCCTACTTGCAACGCGAGCGACGACGACTGCGCGACGACGTTGAGGCCACGCTCTCGCTCGCGTCTCGCACGCTTCAATCCCTCACGCCGTGGCACCTTCGAGGCGAGGGTGTGCGCCACTTGTCGCTCCGATGGCTTGCGTTCGCGGTGTTCACAACCCTCGGACTGATTTTTTTTGCGTGCGCGATGGCGGTCGTTTCGGGGCACGCCCTCGGCCTCGACTTCGCCACCTTCGAGCAAGACGAAGGCGCTGCAAGCTCGGACCTCGCGTTCGTTGCCGCGTTTATTCTCGCGGCTTTCGCACTTTCGGGGTGGCTCCTCGGGCGCGTCACAGCGTTGCGCGCGATGTCCGAATCGATCCTCGGACCGCTCATGCTCGTGCCCGTGGTCGTCGTCGCCCTCCCCACCGGACGGTCGGACTTTCTCTTTAGTGTGGCGCTCGCGCTCGTGGCCGCGCTATTGACAGCCGCCGGTGCCGTCATGGCCCGACGAACGAGCGCTTGACATCCCCATCGGATGGTCTATGAGCGCCCGACCCTAACTCTGAGGATCACGTGGCCAATCACGCTTCCGCTGAAAAGCGCAACCGTCAGCGCGCTAAGCGCACGATTCGTAACCGTTCTGTCAAGAGCGCTCTGCGCACCGTCGTCAAGCGTGCACGCACGGCCGTCACCGCCTTCGAAGGCGTCGTGACGGAAACGGCTGTGAAGGCCGCCATCAGCGCCCTCGACAAGGCTGCCAAGTCGGGCGTTATTCATCCGAACAAGAGCGCGCGTTCCATCGCACGCCTTTCGAAGCACCTTCACGTGGCTGCGGCCGCGAAGAAGGCCTGAGAGCGACATGCTCGCATGGGCTTCACGGCCCAATGCAAGCCTTGTCCCCATCGTCTAGAGGCCCAGGACAGCGGCTTTTCACGCCGCGAACAGGGGTTCGAATCCCCTTGGGGACGCCAAGATTCGTGGCCTCGCATGAGCTCCCTGCCTCTCGCAGGGACACCAACGACGCATCACCCTCGGGTTTGCGTCGTTGCTGCATTTTAGGCCCGCCGATGCCTCAGTCGCCTCTCTCGCCTCAATCACCTGATTCGTCTAACTCGATCCACCACTGTCGTTGGACCCGTCGTCCCGTTGCCTGGTTTCTGCCAGCGCTTCTCGCGATGACATTTGCATGCATCGTGCACGCGATGCCAGCGCTGACGGCGGGAGCCTCGGCACCGTTGACCACGATTGCCTCGCTCCACGCGCAACGCATTCTGGCGGCGTTCGTGGCAGGCGTCGCGCTCGCCACGGCGGGGGTCTTCGCTCAGTCCGTGGCGTCGAATGCTCTCGCGGACCCGGCGATTCTCGGCACGAGCGGTGGCGCTTTTTTAGGCGCGAAGATCGGGCTCGCACTCGGTGCCCTCGGAACGTTGTCGCTCGCCTCTCGCGCAGGAGCGTCCGTCGTCGGAGCGCTCGTCGGTGCGCTGCTGTCGCTCGCGATTCTTCTCGCCGCGACACGGCGTGCAACGGCCCTCGAGTTCCTGCTCACGGGCTTCCTGCTTTCTGCAGTCTTTTCCGGCGCCTCCACCCTTCTCACAGCCCTTGCGCAGGAGTATCCGCACCTCGGTCGCGCGCTCGTGATGCTCGGCCTCGGCGACCTGTCGGGTGCGGGCATGCCGGAGCTTCGCATCGCAACGCCCCTCGCCGCTGGATGCTTCGTGGCCGCGATGCTGCGGCATGAGGACCTTGATCTCCTCGCGCTCGGCGCCGACGAAGCGCAGGCTCTTGGAATGTCTGTGCAAGCTGCACGCACCTCCATGGTCGGATGGATCGCCTGCGGCACGACCGCATCGGTGATTCTTGGGGGCCAGCTCGCGTTTGTTGGGCTTTTGGCTCCGCATCTCACACGCAGGGTGGTCGGCGGCTCCCATCGACGCCTCGTGCCCGTGGCGGCCCTCGCTGGAGGTCTCATCGTCGTCGCGAGCGATCGGGTTGCCGTGGCTCTCGCGCACTTGGTGTCCGTGCCCGCGGGCGCGATTACGACGCTCGCAGGCGCGCCGTTCTTTTTCCTCATTCTTCGCGGGCGTCGCGCAGGCGCACACGGCGAGGCGCTTCGTGGGTGACCTCGCCTTCGACCTTCACGAGGTGTGCCGCGGTTCCGCCGTCGTGCTGCGCGACGTGAAAGCCTTGTGCGCGCAGGGAACGCTTCACGCGATTCTTGGTCCGAATGGCGCGGGTAAATCCACGCTTTTGCGCGCGCTCGCTGGGCTCGAGCCCTCTCGTGGCGCCGTTCGCTTTGGCGAGCACGCGCTCCACGACGCGTCGCCGTCGAGCCGCGCCCGACTCGTCGCATGGGTTCCTCAATCGCCCGCAATTCCGGAAGACGTCAGCGTCGCCCATGTGGTCTCTCTCGCTCGCGCTCATCGCGGCGAATCGAGGGCCACGGTCGAACTCAAGACCCGTCGCGCGCTCGCACGCTGCGGCGTCGAAGACCTTCACGAACGCTCCTTCGCTGAGCTCTCGGCGGGCCAGCGCCAACGCACGGTCATTGCGCGCGCCCTCGCCACCGAAGCGCCTGTTCTGCTCCTCGATGAGCCATTTTCTGCGCTGGATCTCAGGGCTTCGCTCCGCCTCGATGAGCTGCTTCGCGACCTCGCTCGCGCGGGATGCGTGGTCCTCGTGGTGCTGCACGACCTCGCCCACGCAGCCCGCTTGGCCGACGAGGTGCATGTGATCGCCGAGGGAACGCGCCTCGCCTCGGGACCGCCAAGTGCCACGCTCACGGAGAGCATGCTCGCACGCGTGTGGGGCGTCCGAGCCACCGACACATCGCTCCACGCGTTCGCGACCATCGAGGAATCGTGAACCGCCGTGTCGAGGCACTGCTTGCAGTGTGCACCCTTTCTCTTTCTATCGCAGGCACGCGCGCCCTCGTGCCTTCCACGCTTCGCGACGAGGCGGTCTCGTCGTCGCGCACGGTCTTCGACGCATCCGGTGCGGCCTTTTCCTCGGGCTCAAGGCATTGCATCGCGTCTGCGTCCACGGTTGCCGACAGGCTCATCGTGGCGCTCGCCGGTGCCGAGAGCCTTTGCGCGGTGGCCTCCGCCGCAACGTGCGTTCGCCCCTGGTGCCTCGCGCTTCAAGGCAAGCCCCGGGTCGCGAGTCTCGACGATGTGAGCGCCCTCGCCGCGCTCCGTGCCGACGTGATCGTCACCGCAAACCCTGGCGCGCCCGGTCGCTTGTTGCGCCTTCGCGAGGCCGGCCTTCCGGTCTTCGACATGGGTCCTAGCGCCGGCATCGAGGCGCTCCATGACGCCACCACACGCATCGGAGCTTTGCTCGATCGCGACGCCGCGGCTGCGAGCTTTTGGAGCCGTTTTTCCAGGCGAATGGCCACCATCGCCGACCCATCCAAACCGAGACCTCGGGCCCTTTACCTTGCGCTCTACGGTTCCTTCTTGGCCGGCGGCGCACGGGACACGAGCTGGCACGACGTGATCGAAAGCGCCGGACTCACGGACGCGGCGAGTGACCGCGTGGGCTGGCCGAGCTGGACCGCCATCGATGTCGCGGAACGGAACCCCGCGTGGATTGTCACCGAGCGCGGCATGGGCGCGCTGCTCTGCAACCGCGAAGGAATCGCGGGCACCGAGGCCTGCCTGTCGGGACGTGTGGCCGAGATCGACGGCGATCTTCTATCGGACCCAGGCCCCACGATGCTTGATGCGGCCGAGGCCCTCGCCGATCGCATTGCCAAGCTTTCCGCCACGCGCTGACGTGGTAGCGGAGGCCCCATGGCGACCAGCGGCAAGATTCCCGTCACCGTGCTCACGGGCTTCCTCGGCTCGGGCAAGACCACGCTCCTGAACCGCATCCTCACCGAGGACCACGGCCTGCGCATCGCGGTCATCGAGAACGAATTCGGCGAGGTCGGCGTCGATCAGCAGCTCGTCATCGGCGTCGACGAAGAAGTCTTCGAGATGAACAACGGCTGCATCTGCTGCACCGTGCGCGGCGACCTCATTCGCGTTCTCTCGAACTTGAAGAAGCGCAAAAACAAGATCGATCGCATCGTCCTTGAGACCACCGGCATGGCGGACCCGGGCCCGGTTGCGCAGACATTTTTCGTGGACGAAGACGTTCGCGATGATTTTTTCCTCGATGGCATCGTGACCCTCGTCGACGCCAAGCATGTGCTCGATCGCCTCGGCGACACCCGTGAGGCGCGCGAGCAAGTGGCCTTCGCCGACCTCCTCGTTTTGAACAAGTGCGACCTCGTCGACGCGCGCGAGCTCGAAATCGTCGAGTCTCGCCTGCGCCGCATGAACGCCATGGCGCGCATTCTTCGCTGCGAACGCGGCAACGTTCCCGTGGCCACGGTGCTCGACGTCGGCGGCTTCGATCTTGATCGGGCCCTTGCGACGAAGCCCGCGTTTCTCGAGGCCGAATACCCGTTCGAGTGGGCCGCGACCTTCGATTCATCGGCGGACAGCGTGCATATTTCCTTCGATCCCGAGCATGCGCGCCACGAGCACACTGAGCACGACCACGGGCATGAGCACGCGCACGACGATGACCACGCGCATGAGCACGCGCATGATCACGGTCACGCGCACGACCATCACCACCACGGCCACGCCGACGTTCGCTTCATCGTGCTTCCCCTCGCGCAGGCGAGTGCCGATCCCCTGCTGACGACGGCGCGCGACGCGCTCGTGGCGTTTCACGACGCGGTGCCCGCTTCTCCCGCAGTGGGCATGCCGTTCTCGGTCCATCTGCATGGCAAAGAGACCGTGGCTCTCGCGCTCCCGGCGCGCGGCGCTTACGCGATCTTCACCGAGCCGTGCGGCGACGAAATGGGGCTCTCCATCCACGCAGGCGACGCGGCTCTCGAGCTCACAAACGCCAGGCATTTTCGCCACGAACACACGCACGCCGAAGAGGTCATCTCGATGGCTTTCGCGCACGTCGGCGACCTCGACCGCGAAACGTTCGAGGCATGGTTCAGCGGCTTTCTCCGGGACCACGGAGCGAACCTCTACCGCCTCAAAGGCATCTTCGCGTTCAAGGGCGTCGACGAACGCGTGGTCATTCAAGCGGTTCACATGGTCACCGACTCAAGCTCCATCGGCGCATGGGGCTCAGCGCCACGCCGCACCGATCTTGTTCTCATCGGCAAAGACTTGCCGCGCGAAGCCATCGAGGCCGCCTTCCGCAGCGCCGCCGTATAGCGACCCGTCAGTCGTCGTGCCCGTCGTGCTTGTGATGGGCGTCATGACCGCCATCGGCGTCATGCGCGTGGTGCGACTTTCGCTCGTCCGTTTGCAGCACCTTCGACGCATTCACGTGGTCGGCCGCGCACGGTCGTAGCTCGATCGTCAAGTGATCGACCGCGGTCTCGCGCACGACAATGCGTCGACACGTCTCGATGTCCACGGGCTTGTGCGCCGCGAGTGCCACGAGGCAACACACCTCGTTCGGCCCCATTTCCCACACGTGCATGTCGACGACTTCGCCCGCACTTGCCTCTTCGAGCAACGAGCGCAAGACGGCCAAGTCGACGTTCGTCGGAACCATGTCGAGGAGCGGCCGTGAAGCCTTGCCCAAAAGCACCCACGCCCATCGCGCGATGACGACGGCACCGACCACGCCCATGAGCGGATCGAGCAGGAGAAAACCAGTGTTCCGTCCAACAACCAGCGCAACGATCGCGAGCACGCTCGTGAGCGCATCGGCGATCACGTGCAGGTAGGCCGCCTGCAAGTTGTGATCGTGCGTCAGCGCGGAATGCTTCGATGCGGGGCGACGTGAAGAGCGCTCGGCGTGCGCATGGCCGTGGCCATCGTGGTCGTGATCGTGATCGTGGTCGTGGTCGTGGTCGCCATGAGCGTGGTGGTGCCCGTGGTGCGCAGCGGAATCGTCGTGATCGTCACTCACGCGATGAAGCAGCGCGGCGCTTGCGAGGTTCACGACGAGCCCCACGATCGCCACAGGAATGGCTTGCGAAAAGTCGATCTCCTGCGGACGAAACATGCGCTCGATGGACTCGATAAGGAGCCAGAGCGACGCGAGGATCAAGAGCACCGCGTTGGTGAATCCCGCGAGCGCGTAGATCTTTCCAGGGCCAAAACTGAAGCGATCGCGTGTGGCGTGTTTACGCGCGTACCAGTACGCGGCGGCCGTCAGAGAGAGCGCGCCCACGTGCGTGGCCATGTGCCAGCCATCGGCGACGAGCGCCATCGAGTGGGTGAGAGTTCCGTACGCGACCTCGCCAATCGCAGCGAAAAACGTCAGATAAACGACGCCCCGCGTCTTCGACTCCGCAGAGCCGAGCACAGCCTTTCGGTGGCGAAGCGGCTCGTGCGCGTCGAACGAAGAAGTCGGTTCCATGGTCATCGGCGGCTACCAGACGGTGCGCGCACTCGCCAGCGCGTGTGACGAAGGTTGAGGCAATAGCTGCACCATGCACATAATTGCGTGACCGGTTGATCTCCTCATGGCGACGGGTAGTTTCGCTTCAGCGCACAGAGCCCGTCTTCGTTGAGATGGCCCTGCGCCGAAAGCACGTACGTCATGACGTCGGCCTGATTTCGTATGGCTTTTTCCTGCGCCTGCGCCGGGTCGAAGGGAACACCAAAGCTGCCCACGTCCACGCGGCGCAACCCCGCCGCTACAGGCACGTCCGCGAGGCAGCTCCGCCAAGGGAGGGTCTTGCCCGCACGGTCTTTCAGACGAATCGGGTCCAGCGCCGCCAGGTCATCGAGCGTGACCGTGCCATCGGCCTTTGCCGCAATGGCGACCTGATCGAAGAATGGCAACGCCGCGTCGTGGTCGGCGGTGAGCCAAAACGCGTGGTCCGTGTGAAACGTCAGCTGCGCGAAATTCGCCTGCCCCGCCTTGATTTGCACGCCGCGCTGACGCTCTTCGCCGGAAAATGCCTTGCCCTCGAGGTCGGAGTTTTGGCAGTTCACGTATGCGGCGGGGGCCTTGAACAACATGGAGAAGTGAACGGTCGTGGGAACCGCGCTCCAGTCGTAGGTCCGATCGGAGCTCACACACCCGTCGCCCCCGCGCCATCGGGCCGTCCCCACGTACGCCACCGTCGCGCCTTGAGTCGTCATCGCACGGGCGAGCGCGCGAGACTCGTCGTCCTCGAGGTTCACGAGCGCCGCGTCGGCACGCGCAGGAACCGTGTCGAAACCCAAGGCATAACGCACGTCCGGATCAAACGCGTCGCCGGCCACGTTGAGGTTTTCGAAGGTGACGACGCGCACCGAAGCGTCACTCCGACTGCCGCGACCGCTCGCGGGGAGCGCGCCGGAAGCCGATGCCGCGACGTGTGAGGCCGTCGGTGGCATGAGCGCCGCGCCAGCCTTCGCCAAGTCGATGAGCCACGGGCCCGTTGCTCGAGCGACCACCGCGCCGGTGCGAAGCTCGTCGCTCGCGGAAAGATCCGGCGACGCCGAGAGCGTGACTTCGCCGACGGACACGACCACGTGATCGAAGGCAACGGACCAGCCATCCACGAAGGCTTCTGCCCCAGGATTTGCAGGAGGAAATGCATAGCCGTCGCGAGCCACGTCTTCACCGGACGCGGTGATCACGAGCGATGCCATCGCGGCGTTTGGCGCCGCAGCGCACGCCCCGAACGCGAGGGCAGAAGCGCTCGCAAGAACCAAACGGACGTGTCGTCGAGTCATTTGGAATGCGTCCATCATGGCCTCCGCGGCGCCCACTCGAAGGCGTACACACCCTGCGCCGCACGCACGCCCTCCGCGAGGCCGATGCTCGACGCGTTCGTGTTCCCATCGTCAAACGTGAAAACGCCACCATCGCGCGTCAGGTCGTCGAAAAGCACCGTCGTGAACCACGCGCGCGGGTCCACCCGAACCGTGAGAAATCCCGCATCTTCAAGAGTCACTGCGATGGGAATCGGCGTGACAATGCGGGCCTTGCACGGCGCGTAAGCTCCGGGTCGCGCCGGGTCTGTTTGGGCAGGTAAGCGATTCGCGCCGAGCGACACTTTGCCTTCGAACGGAACCGTTCCCGACTCCAATGTGACCTCGCCAGCAACCTCGGCGATCGTCGTCGTGTCGTCGGTCGCGTTGATGTCGTTCGTCGACAGCCAAAGTTCGCCCGTCACCGCGGCTTCGTTCGTGCCCGCCCCGCCGGCAGGAAAGCGCGTGGGTCGTCCAGACAGCAAGTCGACGGACGCGCTCCCCAAAACTTCGCCGACGTAGGAGCCTGTTAAAATGCAGGTTTTTTCTTGCGATACGGGGATAGGCTTCGCGCGATTCATGTAGACCGCACCCACAACGAGCGTCGCCTTTGTGAGGCGCACCGCGAGGCCGCGTCCCGTCGTGAACGCAAGCGCATGGTCGACGACGTTGGCTGGACCTGCCAACGCTGCGTCGAAATGAACGACCTCTCCACCGGTCGTTCCCATGCATCCTGCAACGAACGCCGCGAGGGTGGCGAAGCCAAGAGTTCGACGCATCACGAGGCACCTCCCACGGTCATGCCGATGCTGAGAAGAACCGTGCGTGGGGCCCCCGCAGCAAAGTGCCGGGCGGGCACGAGCGTCGTTCCTTCGCTTGGAAAAAAGCTTGATGGAAAGACGTACTCGCTCTGGCGGTAGCGCGCGTCGAAGAGGTTCTGCACCGACAGCGTCAGGTCAAGCCCCTGCCACCCGAGAGCGGCGGAACCGTCCACCGTGAAGATCACATCCGAGCGCTGGCCGTAAGGAAGCGCCCTGCGCCCCACGTAGCCCGACCCCATTGCGAGATTTCCGTGCAACGCGGACCCATGAAAATCGTCGAGCAGATCGCGGTGGTAAGTTCCGTCGAAGCGCACGACCGCGTCCGGCGCGTAGGGTACGAGGAGATCGGTGTCGTCGAACGTTGCACGCACAAGCGTTGCGCTCGTGGATAAATCCAGCTCGTCCGTCGTGTAGCGGGCCGAGCCGACCCACCCCATGCGCGTCGTTCCTTGCGACAGCGTGTTGCGGCCAGCCACTTCGTCAAACAGCAAGTCGTGATCGATATGCGTGCGGAATGCAATCATTCGGAGCGCGATGGCGTGCGCCTCCGTGGCAACCTGCCAGCTCGCGCCGATTTCGGAGCTGACGAGCTCTGCGAAGGGCGTGGCGAGGCCGTCGTTCACGTACACGGGGTCGATCGATCGCGCGCCACGACCCCAGCTCGCGGAAAACGTGAAGTCGTCAAAGGGGCCTAGGAGCAGCGACGCCCTCGGAAGGACGACGCTCGCTGCGGTGGAGGAACGCTGAAAATTCTCTCGCCATCGACCTTGGTCTTGCTGCGTAAGGCAGTTCGAATCGCCCGGGGGATTCGTGCGGGAAGGCTGCCTCACGCTCTGAACGGCGCATCGATCGAGGATGTCGTAACCGTAATACTCGGCACGTACGCCGCCGCGGACCGTAAACCAGCGTTCCGCTTTGAGGGACGAGTCGATGTAGAGTGCAATGTTCGACAGGGCGGCATTGAGGTCGGTGTCGATGCGGTACGGCGCGTTCGTTCGCGCTTCGCGGCGCACTTGCTGGCCGTCCGTGTTGTCGCCGCGTGCGTAGGCGCCGAGTTCGATTTCCTGGGGCAAATCAAAGAACTTGAAGCGCAAGCGGCTCGACGCGCGAAGGCCCACGGTTCGGCTTTGCACCGACAAGTCGATGAGGTCTCCCCGCTCGCCGTGGAGCGATTGCGCGGCCTCCTGCGGGTCGTGAAGAAAGCCCGTGAAGTTTTCGAGGAGCCGCAACGTGTTTGCCACGCCGAAAAGCTGCAGGCGGTACGTCGTGTCGGCGACGCGCTCCTCCACGTCGAAGGACACCGAATGGCGCGACGCATCGCCCCCCTGGCGCGGGTCGTAAGTGCCGAAAAAATCAACTCGTCCTGCGGCGACGTCGTCCGCGCGCAGAAGGCCCGCAGACGAGAAATGCGTTGCGTAAGACGTTCCAAGAAGACGCCATGTGCCGGTGCCGGGGAGGACGCCTTCGACCTGCGCGTTGATGGCGCCACGCTGCGATGCGCGGTTCGACCCGAAGCCGTCGCTGCGCACGAGCTCGCCCCCCGCAAACGTGTGCCGACCATAGCCTTCGGGCCCCCACGAGAGCATGAGACGCTCGGTGCCAAAGCTGCCCTTCGTCACCTTGGCGGTGAGGCCGCGGCGCTCAAGGCCGAGCTCGTAGTTCGCACTGCCCGCGACTGCGAAATTGCCTTGGCGCGGATCGTAGGGACCTTCGACCACGCGCAGCGCTTCGACGAGTTCCGGTACGATGAAGTGAAGGTCGGCGTAACCGTTTCCGTGTAGATTCCCTGCTTGATTGACGGGCACGCCGCCGGCGGTGAGTTCGAGCTCTTGCCCGAGCCGCGCGTCGAAGCCACGAAGGTAAATCTGCTCCGGGTGCCCCTCGCCTCCCTCGTTCGTGAGGAAGAGCCCGGGGGCTAGTTCGAGCAAGTGAGCGGCGTTCGCCCGAGGAACCTTCGCGAGTTCGCCAACCTTCAATTGAAAGTCCGACGCGCCTCGACTCGGCGGCGCCGTTCGCCCACGAACCACCACGTCGTCGGCCTTCTTCGGCACCTCCGCGGAGGGATTTTGGTGCTCGTCATGCGGGTCGGAGTCGTCGTCCGCCACGGCATGAGCGCCCGCCGGCAACGCGCCCTCGGGCGAAGGGTCCGCCGCAAACGCCGAGCGAAGCATCAGGAGCGGAAGGAGAAACGCACATCGCACGCCGCCACCGAAACCACAATCGCATCACTGTTGCAAGTGACTCTTTGTCGCGGTTGCCATTCGATTGCATTTCGACCATGGTCCGTCGCGATGCTCTCGAACGAACACGCCCTCAGCGAGCGACTCCGGGCGACCGGGTTGAAGGTCACGCCGGGGCGCGTTGCGGTCATGAAGCTCCTTGGCGGAACCGCGGCCGCGCTAAGCCACGCGGAGGTGGTTGAGGCTCTTGGTGGCCTCGCCGACCGCGCAAGCGTGTTTCGAAACCTCAACGACCTCGTCCGCGTCGGGCTCCTGGCACGTCACGACGCGGGCGATCGCATCTGGCGTTTTCGCTCGACCGAAGAGGCGGCGGAACACCGGGCTCACCCGCATTTTCTCTGCGACGACTGCGGCACGTTGCGTTGCTTGCCCGACGTCGAGGTCGTGGTGCGATCGCTCGACTCGGCCCCTAAGGCCGTGCGCGAAGCTCGCGTCGACATTCGATTGAGTGGCCGTTGCGACGGTTGCGCGAGCGCGATTCCAGGACAAGCGGCGGCCCCCCATGGGCACACGCACCGGAGCGAACGCCCACTTTGAAAAAAGTTTTCAAGTTTCTGCGGGAGCACCCGTTCCGATAGGTTGAGGTGAATTACGCCATGCGTGTCCGTTCCAACGTCGAGTCGAGCTTACGTCAGTCGTCCTTTACGGACGGTCGCAACGTCAAGGCTGCGGACTTCATGGCCGCCCCGGTGACCACAACACCGATCACGACCGATCGTGAGGCCCCGAGCGCGGCGCCAGTGACCGCAAGCACGAGCGCGAAGTTTTCCACGAGGACCCCGCAGTCCGCCGGGGGCGCTCCCGCAAGGTCCGCGCAGGTCATCAAGACCGAGCAAGCCGCGCTCGGTGGCTTTACGGCCGACGTCGAAGGCTCGAAGCCCGCAAACTCGCGCGACCGTTTGGAGCTCAGCACCGCCGCGCGACGCAAGAGCGCCGACGAAAGTTCGCGAACCACCACCGACGCGAAGCAAGCTTCCGTCAAGGTCGGCACGACCTCGGTCGCCGTCACCGCGACCGTCGCAACGATGCTCGACATCCGGGTGTGAAACGCCCTTAACGGCGCCGCGTCGACGTGACGCCGCGCCTCAGCGCCGCGCGCGCCAGCGAGTTATTCGCTGCGAATTTACTCGCGATGGAACGATACCGTTAAAGAACGGCGATTCGTCTTCGTCACCGCCGCAACATGCATGTAGGATCCCCACACGGAGCAGGTCACGCACCGCATGACGATGGCAAACCAACCACCAGACGAAGCGAAAACGACGGGCACGCGAGGTGTCGTGCTCGTGGTCGACGACGAAGACGCCGTGTTGCGACTCTACGCGCGTGCGCTCGGCGCCGCGGGGTTTGACGTAACCGCTGTCAACGACTCGCGCGAAGCCGCGAACGCCATTGTGGCGGGCTCTTTCGAAGTGATCGTAAGCGACATTTCGATGCCCGATCTCGACGGTCTTCAGCTCCTTCGCAAGGCGCGCGAACACGACCTCGACGTACCCGTGATCTTGATGACCGGTGCTCCCGCGCTCGCCACCGCCGTGAAGGCCGTGGAGGTTGGCGCGCTTCGGTACCTCGTGAAGCCGTTTCACATGACGACCCTCGTTGAAGCCGTCGACGAGGCCGTGCGCCTTCGACGCCTCGCGAAGGCCAAGCGCGAAGCCCTCGAAATGCTTGGCGAGACGAGCAAACTCATCGGCGACCGCGCGGGCCTCGAGGCAAGCTTCGCCCGGGCCGTGCAGGGTCTGCACATCGTCTATCAGCCCATCGTGCGGTGGTCGACGCGAGGCGTTTATGGCTTCGAGGCCCTCGTTCGCTCGCGCGAAGCCTCACTGCCGGACCCGTACTCACTTTTTGATGCGGCCGATCGCCTCAACGCGCACCAGGCCCTTGGCCGTGCCATTCGGACGCGCGTCATCGAACCCATCGACGACCTCGACCTCGGTCAAGCGCTGTTCGTGAACATTCACGCGAACGAGCTGCTCGACGACTCGCTTTTCGATGAGACGAGCCCCCTCGCCCGTCACGCGAGCCGGGTGGTCATCGAGATCACCGAACGCGATGCCCTCGACGGCGTCAAAGACGCGCGCGGTCGCGTTCAGCGCCTCAAAGACCGTGGCTTTCGCATCGCCATCGACGACCTCGGCGCCGGCTACGCAGGCCTCGCGAGCTTCGCGGTGCTTGAACCCGACCTCGTCAAAATCGACATGTCCCTCGTGCGAAACGTGCATCTTGAGCCCGCCAAGCGAAAGCTCGTGCGCGCCATCGTCTCCCTCTCCGCCGACCTCGGCATGGCCGTCGTGGCCGAGGGCGTCGAGACTCCAGAAGAGCGTGACGTGCTCATCGATCAGGGCTGCGATTTGCTCCAGGGCTTCTACTTCGCCCGACCCGGCCCCGCGTTTCCGCCCGCCGTATTCTCCTGACGGGCGCGTTCGTTCGCGAGGCCTAGCCGTCGACGAAATCCCTTGGTGCAGAATGCATGCAATGGAATCGTTCAGGCGATTCGCTCCCGGTCGCGTGCGCCGTCACGTCCTCAGCTTCGCGGCGGCATCTGCCTGCGTCGCGTCGACGCCTGCGCGACGACTTTAACGACCAGGATAAGCAGGAGAATCCACAACCCTGCCTGAAGCGCCTTCGTGCGCTTTCCTCGTCCGAGGAGCTGGAGCAAGAGCGGCGGCGCCTCAATGGTGCCTTCCGTACTCCGTGCGCTCGCCTCGAACGCACTCCGCCAGTGCTCGAAGCTCTCTGCGGGCGCCACGAACGTGAGCATCGCCATCGCTTCGCGCGTCGACACGACCCAGACCCAACGCTTCGTCGTGCGTCCACTCGCGGTCACCGTCGCGAGCAATCGTCCCGCGGTATGCCCATCGACTTTGTCGAGGGAACGCTCTTCCACGTGCACGGTCGCATCGCGCGCGTCGAACCCTGTTTCGAGCGAGCGTTGAAGCTTGGCGAGAAGGGCCTCACCGATCGGCTGCGCGCCGGGAACGAGCTTCGCGTAGGCAAACGCCCGCGAACCATCGTCCTCGTATTCCCCTGAAAACGCGCACGCGGCGATCCCCTCGTCCCCGCAGAAGAGGCGCCAACGTGGTTCGAGCTCCTGCCCGTGGCGTGACTGCGCGTCGACGAAACCGACCGGCGCGTGGAATCGAAAAAGCGTTGGCCCCGACTCGATCGGCAGTTCGTCCGCGATTGCAGGAGTTGCCGCAATGAACGCAACCGACACCATCGCGAGGATTGTCGAGCGTCGAGAGCGCCAAAGCTTCATGTGGCCGCAGCGTAGCCTCGACACGCGATGCACGGCGAATCCCTCGCGACGATCGGTGCATCGAGCGAATCCGAGTAGGCACTCGGGCCGCATACGCTAGCCTCCGCGCGTGCACCTGCGACGCGCTCTCGTCCTTTGTTTCGCGGCTTTTGCTGCATCGTTCGCGCTTGCGGGATGCCCGGACCGCGCGCCTGCGGCGTATCCCGTCGTTCGCTACGAGGCCGAGCCGTTCCCGCCACCAGACCCGCGCGACACCCTTGTGGACGCCCTTGTGGACGCCCTTGTGGACGCTGGTGTGGACGCTGGACCATCCGATCCAAAGCGCTGAGGCGCTGCTCCGGCTTCAATCCGTTTCGAAGGCGCGCTAGGCACGAGCCATGTCGAACGCACGCACCTTCGATCGCGGCACCGTCGAGCACGTCGCGAAGCTGGCCGCCCTTTCGCTCTCAAGCGAAGAGGCCGAACGCTTCACCACGGAACTCGCTGCCATCGTCGCCCATGTCGACGAGCTAGCCGCGCTCGATACGTCGGACGTACCACCCACATACCAAGTATGCATTCCGGCTGACAGTCTCCGTGATGACGTCGTCGTGCCGAGCCTCTCGAACGCAGAGGCTCTTTCCCAGGCCCCGCGCCACGCGCACGGCGGTTTCGCGGTTCCCGTTTTCGTGGAGGGCTGAGCATGGTCGATTCGATTGTCCAACTCGCCGAGAGCGTCCGTTCCGGCGAGCGCTCCGCCGAGTCCATCGCCACGGAAACCCTTCAGCGTGTCGACGCCCGCGAGCCGAGCGTTCGTGCGTTCCTCCACGTAGACCGCGACGGCTTCGTTGCAGCGGCGCGTGAGGTCGATGCAAAGCGCGCCCGCGGCGAACAACTGGGACTTCTCGCCGGAGTTCCCATCGCCATCAAAGATGCACTCTGCATGAATGGGGTCCCGACAACCGCGGGCTCGCGCATTCTTGAGGGCTACAAGCCCGTGTATGATGCAACCGTCGTCGCCAAGCTTCGCGCCGCCGACGCCACGTTGGTCGGAAAGACGAACCTCGACGAGTTCGCGATGGGCTCTTCGAACGAGAACAGCGCGTATGCGAAGGTTCATAACCCCTGGGACCTTGACCGCGCGCCGGGCGGGTCATCCGGCGGTTCTGCGGCGGCCGTCGCTTCGCGCATGTGCCTCGGCTCCCTCGGCAGCGACACGGGCGGGTCCATCCGGCAGCCTGCGAGCTTCTGCGGCATCGTTGGCGTGAAGCCGACCTACGGACGCGTGTCGCGCTACGGCCTCATCGCGTTTGCTTCGTCGCTCGATCAAGTCGGCCCTTTCGCAACCGACGTTCGCGGTGCCGCCCGCATGCTCCGTGTCCTCGCGGGCCGAGACGCTCACGACGCGACGACCCTCGACGCCCCTGTCGACGACTACGAGGCCGCATGCGACCTGCCCGTGAAGGGCCTTCGCGTCGGCATCCCGCGCGAGTACTTCGGCGAGGGAATCGACCCGGAAGTGAACATCGCCGTTCGGCGCGCGGTGAGCTGCCTCGAGCAGTTCGGGTGCATCGTGAAGCCGGTCAGCCTGCCGCACACGAAATACGCCGTCGCGACGTACTACGTGCTCGCCACCGCCGAGGCCTCGAGCAACCTCGCGCGCTTCGACGGCGTTCGCTACGGCATGCGCAAAGAGCCCGGCCCTGACTTGCGCGCGATGTACGGGGCGACCCGAGATGCGGGCTTCGGACCCGAGGTCAAACGCCGCATTTTGCTCGGAACCTTCGTGCTGTCTTCCGGTTTCTATGACGCGTATTACCTTAAAGCGCAGAAGGTCCGCACGCTCATCACGCGCGACTTCGACGCGGCGTTCAACGAGGTCGACGTGCTCTGCGCCCCCACCGCGCCGACGACCGCCTTCCGCCTCGGCGAAAAAACGAGCGACCCTCTCGCGATGTACATGAGCGACATCGACACGCTTCCTGCCTCTCTCGCTGGCGTGCCCGCGATGAGCATCCCCATCGGGTTGACCGCCAACGGATTGCCCGTCGGTATGCAGATCATCACCCCGCACCTGCAAGAGGCCCGCGCCTTCGCGGTGGCGGCCGCATGCGAGCGCCACGACGCGCTTCACGTGGGTGCTCCGCCGGCCTTCGCGTGAACGTCACAGTCCGCCTCGTCGCCGCGGACGACGCCGACGCCGTGGTCGCGCTTTTCGACCGATGCGGCATCGCTTGCCATTGCCGCTATTGGCACTTCGAAGGCACGAAAAACGACTGGCTCGCTCGTTGCGCTTTCGACGCGCAGACGAACGCGGCCGAACTCTCTCACGCCATTCGCGAAGGCCGCGCCAAAGACGGAACCGCGGTCGTCGCCTTCGCAGGAGCGCATGTCGTCGGCTGGGCGAAGCTCTTTCCGAAAGCCGACGCACGCAAGCTTCTGCGCCAAGGACCTTATCATGCGCATTCCGCGACACATACATCAAACGTATGGTGTCTTGGCTGCGTATTGATCGATCCAACCTGCCGTCGAAGCGGCGTCGCACGCTCGCTCGTCGCCGGACTCGAGAGTGCTGCACGAAGCCTCGGAGCCGTCGCCGTGGAGGCCTTTCCCCGCGTCGGGCATGGGCCGGTGAGCGACGAAGAACTGTGGATGGGAATCGCCGACCACCTCGACGCAGCGGGCTTCCGCGTCATCGCAGGCGAAGCGCCCTACCCCGTGTATCAACTCGCGCTTGCGTGAAAATAGCCTGCGAATCGCCTGCTACTCACGGCACGACCTGACGGAGCGCGAGCAATGCAAGCGCGGCAACGATCGTCAAAAGCGCGACCTGCACGATCGCAAATCGGTTTCCGTGCGGCGCGGAGTTCGGTCCGCTCGCGCTAGGGACTTCGAGATCCCCGGACGACACGAACGACGGAACCGCGTCGTCGAGGGACGGGGACGGATCGATGAGAGGCAAACCCACCTGGGTCATGTCTTCGAGGTCCTCCACTCGCCCCGCATCCACGACGCCGCTCTGGGAGGGCACGTATGGGGACGAGGCCGCGGGAACGGGAATTCTCGCATCCGCTGCAGAAACGCGACCATCGAGGCGCGCAATCGCTTCGGCAATGCGCGCGCGACGCAACACGATCGATCCCCCGCCTCGCACCGACACCGCATCGCCAACGTCACGCGGCGAGGCCTCACCGTGAACGCGACTGAAGGCGTCGAGCGCGTCGGCAAACGCGTCGGCGCTGCGAAACCGTTGATCGGGATCGCCCGCGAGCGCCTTGGCGATGATCGGGTCGAGGGCCGCAGGCACACCGGCGCGGGCCTTCGACGGGGGCACGAATTCGCCTCGCATGATCGCCTGCATGACCGCTGGCTCCGTTGGCCCGTGGAACGCACGCGCGCCAACGATGGACTCGTAGAGCATGCAACCGAGAGCGAAAACGTCCACGCGCCGATCGATGGGCTGCCCGGAAATTTGCTCAGGAGGCATGTACGCGAGCTTCCCGCGCAATTGACCCGCAGCGGTGGCTTCGTGGGACTGGAGCGTTGACCGCGCGACGCCGAAGTCGACGACTTTCGCCTGGCCCTCGAGGTTGACCATCACGTTGTGCGGCGTGAGATCGCGATGAATCGTTCCGAGCGGCCGCCCGTCGTCGTCGACCGCTTCGTGGGCCGCATGGATGCCGAGGCAAGCGTCACGCACGATGCGCACCGCGACCGCAGTCTCAAACGGCGCGTAGTGATCGCCTGGCCGCAAGAGCTTCATGAGAGGCTCGCCATCGATCCACTCGAGCGCCAAGAACGTCACTTCGTCGACGGCCCCGAGTTCGAGCGTCGCGCAGACATTCGGGTGGTGAACGCGGGCCGCGAGCACGGCCTCATCGCGGAAAAGCTTGGTAATTTCCTCTTCGTGAGCGAGGTGGGGAAGCACCGTCTTGAGCGCCACGAGGCGATGAAAGCCGCCGACGCCGACGAGACGCGCAGCCCAAACGCGCGCCATTCCGCCAAACGCCACGGGCATGACGAGCTCGTAGCGACCAAGGCGCGTTCCTGCACGAAGCAGTTCGGGCCGAATCGTCGACTCGGAGGCATACGCTTCGCGAAGCTCCTCGGGCTCGAGCCATTCGACGTTCGGTGCCATGGGCCGCAAGCATCGCATGGACCCGTGGAAGGTGCACCTTTCCCCTTCCCACGGCAGATGCCTTCGGCAACACTCGCGCCAATGGATTCGCTTCCCGTCATCGGAGCCGCAGTTGCAGCGTTGGGCTTCGGGGTTTTCCTCGTTCGCAAGTTCACCGCTTCGAGCACGACCTCACCTGCCACGGCACCGGCGCAGGGGCTCACGCTTCCTCGCGCGAGTATGCCGCCACGACCGTCGCTTCGCCCGTCGGCTGCACCTCAGTCGTTTCGCGAATCGATGCGCAACGTCTTCGTCGATCCGGCGCTCAACAAGAATGGCGTTGGCTTCGGCAAGAAGTGCGAATGGATCGTCGCAAAAACGTCGCCCGAAACGATGGCCGCGGCGGTCGGGGTGACAGGCTCGCCAATGCCATGGCGTGAAGCGCTCGCGCGGGCCATCGGCGGAAAAGGCGTCGCCATCTTGGGGCCCGTGGACGGACTCTGTTTCGCCGTCGGAGAGCCCGCCACCTTTCGCATCGGAAAGGACCACTTGCTCGACGATACGAACCTCTTCGTTCGCGTTGCCGACGCGGTGGGCCGTGAAGTTCTCTTCTTCCAGAGCGATGCGCGTGCCGAGGGTTTTGCCTGGCTTCGCGCGAGGCCTGGGTTGGTGGAGCGCGCCTTCTCCGTGGTCGACACGCACACGCTTGCGGACGAAGGCCCGCAGGACGAAATCGAAGAGCACGTGCGAGGCCAGCGCCCGGTGCCCGATGGCGAAGAGTGGTGGCCCAGCGAAGAAGACGTTCTCGAAATGGCCGCGGGATGGAGCGTCGACCCTTGGGGCCTCGACGACCGTCCGGTGGGCGACTTGCCATGCCTGTTCGCGCCGCGCACCTAGCCATCGTATAGTTGCTGACTTTCCTAGCAACGACAGAGAGCAGCCCTTAACGCCGTCAAGCGGACGTTTCCGTGTTCTTTGCGTGCGGAACGCAGGCGCCGATGGACGGAACAGGCTCGTCGCGCTAGTGGCCGGCGACCTGAGGTTTTCCTGTGAAATTCGTCGATAGCTGTGAGCTCAAGGTGACGGCCGGCCGTGGTGGCAATGGCTCCGTCGCATTCCGTCGTGAAAAGTTCGTCCCGTTCGGAGGTCCCTCTGGCGGCGACGGCGGGCGCGGTGGCGACATCATCTTCCGAGCGGACTCCGGCAAGACGAGTCTCCTAGACCTCGCGTGGCAGCACCAAGTCACCGCCGACAGCGGCAAGCACGGTCGTGGCTCGGACTGTTACGGAAAGGGCGGCGAAGACACGACCATCGCCGTTCCCCTCGGCACGCAGGTGTTCGACGCCGACACGGGTGACTTCCTCGCCGACATCGACTCGCTCGAGACGAACGTCATCATCGCCCAGGGCGGTCGCGGCGGCCGCGGAAACATCCACTTCGCCACGGCCACCGAGCGCGCCCCACGCCGCTCCGAACCGGGCGAGCCGGGCGAAGAGCGCAAGCTCCGTCTCGAACTCAAGGTGATGGCCGACATTGGCCTCTTGGGCTTTCCCAACGTTGGAAAGAGCACGTTCATCCGCGCCGTTTCGCGCGCGCGACCGAAGGTTGCAGACTACCCGTTTACGACCCTCACGCCGCACCTGGGCGTGGTCGCCGTCGACGACGAGCGATCCTTCGTCATGGCCGACATTCCGGGTCTCATTCCCGGTGCATCGGAAGGCGCAGGCCTCGGCATTCAATTTTTGAAGCATGTCGAGCGCACCCGCGCGCTCCTGCACCTCATCACGGTGACGGAAGAGGAAGAAGGACGCGACCCGGTCGACGACTTCAAGTGCCTCATGGCCGAGCTCGAAGCGTTCTCTCCCGAGCTCGCCGCACGTCCCATGGTCGTCGCGCTTTCGAAGGCTGACCTGACGCACGTTCGCGAGCCGTTCGCCAAGCTGAAGACCCGCTTCAAGCGCCGCAAAATCGAGCTGCACCTCGTCTCCGCCGCCACCGGCGAAGGCGTTCACGAGCTTCTCGAGGCACTTTGGAAGCTTCATCGCCCGCAGCCAAGCGACGACGACTGACGCAAGCGTCGCCGTTTACGGCTTCGTGTCGCCCTTCGCGACGCCGCCAAGCACAAGGCCAATGAGCGCAGGCAATTGCTCGGCGGCCTGCACGAGTCGCTCGTCACGAAGCGCGCGATGAAGCACGTGCTCAAGAAGGCCTAGAACGGCCTGAGCGCTCACTTCCGGCTCGATAGAACGCAAGAGCCCATGCGCATGCGCCGCCTCGGTGAGGTGAAGCACGATGCCGTCGAGGTCTTGCGCCAGCGACGCGATGGGGCGACGGATTCCGTGAGCCGGCCCTCGCACCTCCTGCAAGTAGAGGCGCACCGAGGCCTGCTCGCTCGCCACGAGCGCGGTCAACGACAAGCCGAGCTGCATGTAAACCAGTACCAACTGGTCGCGCTTTCGGGCCGCACGAAGGCCCTGCGCTGCGGCGTCCGACGCGTCGCGGAGCGCCCCCTTGATGGGTGCCATCAACTCGGCCACGAGCACCTCGAGCGAGGCGTAGTACCGGTAGAACCCCGCTTTCGACAAGCCCGCAGCTGCGGCTAAATCCTCGACAGACACTGCCGCGAGGCCCCGCTCAAGAAAAAGTTCCGTCGCAGCGCGATGCAAGGCTTCGATGCGGCGCTTTCGATTCTCTTGGCGTGCGCCGCCGTCCTGGCCCGGTCGAGCAATCTGCTTGCGTCCCCGAGCCGGTGGCACTAGCTTTTGTTGCGTCCGTTTGGTCTCTTTTTTAGGGGGCGACATGATCGGCATTCCAATCGCAATGCTTTACGCGAACGCGTTCGAGTGGTGGGCGCACAAACATCTGCTCCACGGTCTCGGCAAAAAGAAACACAGCTTCTTCGCGTTCCATTTCTTCGATCACCATCGGGCAGCCCGCAAGCACGGCATGCGCGACGACGGCTACGCGAACGGCGTCTTCGGCGGGGCGCCGCAGCGAAAAGAGGCGCTGTTGCTCGCGGGTCTCGTCGTCGTCCACGTGCCGCTCTTCCCCGTTGCGCCGTTCTTCACCGCCACCGTGGCGTACAGCGCCGTCAACTACTGGCGCACCCACAAGCGCGCGCACCTTGACCCGGCCTGGGCGGAAGAGCACCTGCCGTGGCACGTGGAGCACCACATGGGGCGAGACCAAGACGCCAACTGGTGCGTGACTCATCCCTTCTTTGACAAGGTCATGGGCACCGCAACGGCCCGCTCCACGCGTGCGCACGCCGAGGTGACCTTGAGCCCGGTGACGGCTTAGAAAGCTGCCCAAACGGCGCGCCCCCATCCCGCCGAACCGCGCGGCGAGGCGGTCAGTGCGCGGGCTTCGCTTCAGGCAGAACGAGGTACGGCGCCATATGCTCCTGGGCCTCGAACTTCGCGCGGTACTCGGTTGCGAGCTTCGCAGTCGGGAACGGACCGATGCGAACGCGGTAGAACGTGCCGCGCTCGACATGCGTGAAGGATACAACGAACGCTCGGTGCCCCCGCTCGCGAAGACGCTCCGCAAACGCGTGGGCTTCGTCGGCGTTCGTGAACGAACTGACCTGAAGTTGATAGCCCTCTGCGGTGCCTGGTGTGGCCTGGGTCAAGCCATGCGTGGCGGCTCCAGCGTGGCGCTCAAGCGCGTCACTCGGGCGTGCAACCGCGGGGCTCGGGTCAAGGACATCGCGCGCAGGAAGGGGCACCACCGCGAGCCGGTCCATGGCTGCAGGCGCCGCAGGACCGGTCGTGTCGTCGACGGGCACAGGAGCTGCCTTCGTCATGGGGCCCTGAACCGCGGCGAGTGCGGTCGTCGGACGGGCCGCGTCGCTCAGCTTGCCGGGAAACGAAACGGCGCCGGGGCGTTCCATCGCAGGCTTCTTGGCAGGCGTGTCCCCGCGAGTCTTCGCAGCGAGTTGCGCGAGCGCATCGGGACGCACGTCGTCGACCGCGGCGGCGCGAGGTGAGCGACCGAGCCAAATGCCCACGACGAGAGCCACGGCGCTGGCAACGACGACGATGACGGTTGCACGCGAAGAGCGCGCTTCATCCTCGGCCTCAAGGGCCTGGAGGTTCTCAAGAAGACCGTCATCCATCGGGTCTCTTTCATCCTCTCGACGGCCCATGGGCCAACATTTCACTCTGCCTGAACCCAGCGGTCCATCTCCGCGAAGCGCCGACGCGACTTCGTTCGCGTTTTCCTGGGTTTCCCCGACTCTTCAGCGCGCCGCTTCCGCTACGTCAATCGGAGCGACGCCGGGCACGAAAACGCGGTCTCGGTGCGTTCCGGCGGGAACCGAAGCGTGCGGCCACACGACGCAACGATCAAGTGTCGCGTGCGCGGCGATGCGTGCGCTCACCCCGATCACAGTAGATGTAAGCTGCACGTGTTCGAGGGTGACGCCATCGGCAACGTGACTCGAAAGACCGCGAGCGTTGAGCCAGGCAACGTTCGCCTCGAGGTACGAGCGCAACGTCCCGACATCGAGCCAAGCCCCGAGAAACGGCATCACTTCGACGAGCGAACCGGACCTCAAGCGAGGCAGAAGCACGTCGCCGACGAGGCATCCTTCCGCAGGCAAAACGCCAAGGAGCGACTCGCCCAAGAGCGCGCAGCCCAAGTAAGCGAAGCTTGCGGCTTCACCCAAGGCGATCGTTTCGTTTCGAAGGCGCACGACTCGTCCCGTCTCGTCCACGCCCACGTTGCCAAGACCCGTCGGCGCAGGAGCCGCGAGAAGCACCGCATCGCCTCCGCATTGGTGCCTCGCCAGGGCCTTTATCGGAAGCGAGGCGAAGAGATCCCCGTTGACCACGAGCAGCCGCTTTTCGCGCACCCATCCCGCGTCGACGGCTCGCCGCACGCCGCCTGCGGTTCCAAGAAGCTCGCGCTCGACGCTCACGCTCATGCGGCCGTCGGCGGAGGCGAACGCCTCGACATGCGCCGCGAGGTGATGCGCATTGACCGCGAGGTGGGCGAAGCCCGCGGCCCGAAGATCGTCAGCGATGTGCGCCAACGCGGCCTTGTCACCGATGGGCGCGAGCGGCTTCGGCAACAGCTCCGTGAGCGGCCGCATTCGCGTACCAAGCCCCGCGGCGAGGATCATCGCGTCCGTGCTAACGAGGGCCGAGCTCTCCATGCGACCGAACTTCCCTCGCCCGTCCGTCCTTCGGCAACTTTCCCTCAGCGTGGGTCTCGCACTCGTCTCATGCGTCAGCGTCGCATGCTCATCGACGGCCCCCACAACGAGCGCCTGCATGGCGGTGGAGTCCACTCGTTGCAAGCACCTCGACTGCTTCGCAACCGACGGCGCGTTCGCATCGTCGCCGTCGGAAGCCACGTGCGTTGAAGCGGCGACCGACGCCTGTCGCGGAGGCACCGTCGCCGGCATCGTGCCGAACGCCGACGCTCAAACCGCGTGCATTGCTTCGATCAACAGCGCAGCAACCGCGGGAAATTGCACGGCGGTACGCAACCCGAGCACCCTTGCAGAGTGCAGCTACCTGGTTGCGCCGGGCTCTGACGCGGGCCACGACTGACACGCGCAACTTGCGTGTCGCACGCCACTCACATTCCCGAACGAACTTTGTAGCTCTCGCCGTCGCGCTGAAGCACGAGGCGGTTGTCGGCAACCGTGTGGCGCCAGTCCGTTCCCTTGACCGAAGGCTGCTTGTAACTTGCGGAGTAGGTGTACTCCACATGCAACATCGTCGCGTCGACCGGGTAAATCCGCCGGTAGCGAATCTCGTAACGGATCGCATCGGTCTGGTTGAACTTGCCCGTGAGGTAAGCCTTCAGCCCCTCGTAATCGATGTCGTCGTCGCCAGCGACCGTGCCGCCGTCGTCTTCGTATTTGCCGTCAGCCATAGCGAGGAGACGCCCGACGTCTTTTTCCTCCACGGCGTGACGATATTCCTCGCAAAAACGCACAATTTTGCGGTTCTCACTCGTGTCATCCACGTCGGTGTTCACAATGTGCTGCTTTGCGCACGATGAGAGCGCCCCTGCGGATACAATCAAGGCTGTGATGAGCGGGAGCGGTCGTGACATGGTGATCATTTTCGGCGAGACGCGACGTACCCGGGGAGCATATCGCGGGTCCCGGCAGTTTGGAAAAGAAAGCCTTTGGATAGCCGTAGTCGCAGCGATACCCCTCGCCGCGGCGTGTTCGAGCGACGTGGTCCTCGACAACGCGGCAGCCGACGCTTCCAGTCCCGACGCGGGAACGATTGTTGAACAAGACGCGGCGGCCCCGGCCGTTGACGCGGCCCCGGTAAGTTCGCCCCTGCGCGCGACGACCACGCTCGATTTCGGCACAATTCCCTGCGGAACTGCAGCTGTTGCGCGAAGCGTGACCCTCACCAACGACGGCCCGGCCCCCGTGGACTGGTCCGCCCAATTGCGGCGTGGAGCGCCATTTTCGCTCACCGGTTCCGCGAACGGCACCCTTGCCTCGGGAGCGTCCGTGGAGCTTGCCATCGCGTTCGACGCGCCCACAGGCGTTCACGCCGGGAGCACGTTCACCGACGCGCTCCTCGTGGACGATGGCGTCGACGCCACACCCGAAACGCAAGTCACCCTGCGAGGGCAGCTCTCTGGAGCCGATCTCGTGCTCGTCGATGCGGCCATCGACTTCGGGTCGATCGACGTGAACGGAACGCCTGCAACGCGCGCTGTGGCGCTCGAAAACCGCGGAGACACGCCGGTCACCGTCGCGTTCGATCAAGCCTCGCTGGGCCCATTCTCTCTCGTCTACAACGCGAACGCGTCTGCCTCGAGCGTCGTGCTTTCGCCGAACGCGTCCGCCTCGGGCATCGTCGCGCGCTTTGCACCCGACAGCGATGGCCCCGCGGCAGCATCGTTCACCCTCACGCCGACGGGCGCCGTGTGCACCGCCCCCGCCGCCACGCTCGACCTCTCCGGTTCGGGCATTTCCAGCGATTTGCGCGTGAGCGATCCCGAACTCGACTTCGGCTTGGTCGCCTGTGGCGCCACGGGAACGCCAAAGAATCTCGTGCTGACAAACGCCGGAACGGCTGCGGTGACGTACGCGGCCTCGCTCGTGAAAGGAGCCGCGTCGCCCTTCACGCTTTCGCGCGCGAGCGGGTCGATGAATGCAAACGGCACGCAATCGATCGTCGTCACACCGAAGGCGGTTCCTGCGCCCACAAGTAGCGCAGTCGACACAAGCGACAACGCGTTCGGTGACGTGCTTCGCATCGTTGAACCCGGCGGAGCGACGCACACGGTGGACCTTCTCCAAACAGCTAAAGGCGCTGTTTTTTCAGTACTTCCCGCATCCGTGCTCTTTCCGCCTACCGCCGTCGGGTCGTCGCGCGACTACACCATCAACCTTCTCAATACGGGCTCAGGTCGCGCTCACGTGCAGTATACACTGACCCCGCTGTCGGGACCGTTTCGCTCCACGCGGCCGCTCGGCCCAACTCCCGTCGACGCCAACGACTCCCTCGTCGACACGCTCACGTTCGAACCTGCCAGCGCAGCGTCGTTCAACGCGACCATCACGTGGAGCCTCGTCGCCGTGCCTGGCGAAGTCCTCTGCGCCCCGATGCCCGCGCCCATCACCGTTCAGGGAACAGCAACTCCCTGACGTTTACCTAGCAAGCAGCGCGAAGCGGCTCGTTCAACTACGTCGGGCCGCCACCGCGCGGACGCTTGATGAGCCGACGAAAGTTCGAGCGGTCCATGCCTGCTTGGCGCGCTGCCTCCGAGAGGTTTCCCTCCGTGCGGCGCATGATTTCCATCGTGTACTCTGCATCAAAGAGTTCGAGCACGCGTTTCTTCGCCTCGGGGTACGGCAAGTCGACGAGGCCCTCGATGCGGAGAGCGCTCATGCCTTTGGCTTCGCCGCGACGCCGCGCCTCGCGATCGGGCAGAGGCTTTCCGAACGGCAAGTCCGTCGGATGAATGATCTCCGTGTGGCAGAGAATGAACGCGCGCTCGAGAGCGTGTTCGAGTTCGCGCACGTTGCCTGGCCACGGGTAATCGCGCAGCGTTTTCAGCGCTTCGCTCGACAGACGCTTGGCGGGGCGATCCATGCGCCGCGAGAGCTTCTGGAGGAAGTGATACGCGAGCATTTGGATGTCGTCGCCGCGCTCGCGAAGCGCCGGGAGCAGCACGCTGATGACGTTGAGGCGGTAGTAGAGGTCGATGCGGAAGGTGCCGAGGCCGATGCGCTCGTTCAAGTCCACGTTCGTCGCCGCAAGCACGCGCACGTCGATGGTCTTCGCTTCGTCCGAACCGACGCGCTTGACCTCGCCCTCTTGCAGCGTGCGCAGAAGCTTTACCTGAGCTGCGAGCGGGAGATCGCCCACCTCGTCGAGGAAGATGGTGCCGCCGTGTGCGGATTCGAAAAGCCCCGCGCGAGCTGCATTTGCCCCGGTAAACGCGCCGCGCACGTGACCAAAAAGTTCGCTCTCGACGAGCTCTTTCGGAATGGCGGCGCAGTTCACGGGGACGAACGGCTTGTCCGCCCGCGACGAACGCTGATGAATCGCGCGCGCGACGAGCTCCTTGCCCGTCCCGCTTTCGCCGAGAATGAGCACAGTCGATCGCGTGTTCGCGACGCCCTCGATGATGCGGTACACGCCCTCCATTTTCGGGCTCGTGCCGACAAGTTCACCGAAGCGCTCTTGGGAAAGAAGACGCTGTTCGAGCTTGGATGCGCGCTCCGCGAGACGCTTGTGGTCTGCAGCTTTCGTAACCGCGACAACAACCTGGTCGACTGAAGAGAAGGGCTTTTGCAGGAAGTGGTGAGCCCCGCTCTTCACCGAACGCACGGCCACGTCCACGTCCGCGTACGCGGTCATCATGATGGCTTCGCAGTTCATGGTGCGCTCACGCATCGCCGCCAAGACCTCGAAACCGTCCATGCCTGGCATGCGCAAGTCGATGAGCGCCACGTCCGGTTGGTGCCGATCGATCTGCTCAAGCGCCGTCAGGCCGTCCTCCGCCGTGAGCACGTGCATTCCGCGCGCGGTGAGCATGCGCGCGAGCTGACGTCGAAGCGTCGCATCGTCGTCGACGACGATGACTTGAAGCGGCGTCTTATCGTCCTCGATGGGAGGCGGGGCCGCACTCAGGGTTCGTGGTGCACCGGGCGGCACCGAGTTTCGCAAGCTCACCTGGGTATTTTCTCAGGTTTCGAGCGCGAGGGCGAGAATCTTGCGAGCAAGGGTCGAGACTCGCGTGTCTTTCGGCAACGGCCACTCCACCGCATGGAGCGCCACGTACGCGCCCGAGACCGGAAGCGGCGGCATCACGTCGAGCACGTGGACCGCACGATGGGTGGCGATGGAGAGCTTCCGATGGGAGAGCGTGTGCTGCACGATCCCCAGCGAATCGCCGATGGCAAGTCTCGCTTGCTGGGCCGCCTCGAGCAGCGTCGGAGCCGTATCGAAGAGTGGGGGCTCGAGCAGACCACCGAAGAGCCCGTCCGCTTTTCTCTCCGCGAGCAGCACACGATTCGGGGCTGCGACGACCAGCGCATCGAAAGCCGCCGCAACGGGTTTCGCCTTTTTTGTCAGCCGAGGAAGGTCGCGCGCGGTGCCTGCGGAACGAGCTTCGCAAACCGTCGCGAGCGGGCAAAGCAAGCAGCGAGGTTCGCGCGGCGTGCACACCGTTGCACCGAGCTCCATCAGCGCTTGGTTCCAGTCACCAGGCCTATCGGCGCTCACGAGCGCGTCGGCGCGTTTCCGAAAGTGCGCCAACCCCGCGGGGGCACGTCCGTCCGTGTCGTCGTTAAAAAGCCTCGCGAAGACGCGCACGACGTTTCCATCGACGACGCTCGCGGGCTCCTGAAACGCGATGCTTGCGACCGCACCTGCGGTGTACGGCCCGATCCCTGGAAGACTCTCGAGGGCTGCTTTATCTCGCGGAAACGCTCCATCGTGGCGAGCGACGACTTCTTGGGCCGTGCGATGCAGCATGCGTGCGCGACGGTAGTACCCAAGGCCACTCCAGAGTCCGAGGACGTCTTCCACGGGCGCCTCCGCCAGCGTGCGCACGGTCGGGTAAGCCGTGAGGAATTTCTCGTAATACGGAATCACAGTCTCGACGCGGGTCTGCTGCGACATGACCTCGCTCATCCAGATCGCATACGGGTCGCTCGTGGCTCTCCACGGTAGCGGTCGCTTCTCCACGTCGAACCACGCAAGAAGCGCCCGATGGAGACGAGCCCCACCGAGCGCACTTTCGCTCTGGTTTTTTTCAGCGTTTGTGAGCGCGCGCGTTTTGCCGCTCACGCCATCTCGAGCAGGAGCGACTCGGGATTCTCGAGTGTGCGGATGACGTCGTACGCGAACGCCGCGCCGATGTGCCCGTCGACGATGCGGTGGTCGAACGACAGCGAAAGCAGCATGACCTGGCCGATGACGATCTGACCGTTCTTCACGACCGGCTTCTCTTTGATCTGGTGCAGACCAAGAATGCCCACCTCGGGGAAGTTGATGACGGGCGTCGCGAAGAGCCCGCCCTGCTGGCCGAGGGACGTGATCGTGAAGGTGGAACCCGAGAGCTCGTCGGGCTTCGCTTTGCCATTTTTTGCGGCGTTCGCCAGGCGATCAATCTCGCGGGCGATGTCGAGAATCGACATCTTGTCCGCGTCACGAAGGACCGGAACCATGAGCCCATGATCCGTCGATGCGGCGATGCCGATGTCGATGTTGCCCTTGTAGACGAGCTCGTTCGACGCCTCGTCGAGGGTCGAGTTCAGGATGGGCGCGCGCTTGAGAGCCGCCACGACAGCCTTCACGACGAAGGGCAAGAACGTGAGCTTCACGCCCTGCTTCTCGGCCACGGGCTTGAGCTTGTTGCGCAGCGCAATCAACGCCGACGCGTCGCACTCTTCGACGAAGGTGAAATGCGCAGCCGTGTTCTTCGACTGCTGCATCTTCTGAGCGATTTTACGGCGAATGCCCACGAACGGAACGCGGCGATCGGTGCGCGATGCGGCCGATGCGGGCGAACGAACCACGGCGGAACTCACGGCCTCGATGGCAACGGGCGCCGAGGTCGATGAACCGCCGAGTGCCGCGAACGACTCGACGTCAGCGCGGGTCACGCGGCCCGCTTCGCCGGAGGGCGTCACGGAGCGCAGGTCAACGCCGAGGTCACGCGCAACCTTGCGGGTCGCAGGCGTCGCGATCGGTTTCTCGTTGAAGTAGCCCGATGGCGCGGACACGACTGCAACGGCAGGCGCGGCAGGCGCGGGCATCGGTGCACTTTGCACGGATGGCGCGTGAGCAGCCGGAGCGCTCGATCCATTGGATACCGCCGGGGCGGGAGCACTTGGCTTCGCTTCGACGGGGGGAGCTCCGACGGATGCGCCGTCGAGGTCGAGGACGACGATGGCCTCGTGAACTTTCACGAGCTCGCCGACCTTGCCGCGACGCTCCAGGACAACGCCTCGACGGGGCACGGTAACTGTGACCGTCGCCTTGTCCGTCATGAGCTCGCAGATCGCTTGGTCCTCAGCAACGGACTGACCAACGTCGACGAGCCATCCCACGAGCTCGCCTTCCGACACGGCTTCGCCGATTTCCGGCAACTTGAATTCCCAGCGGGCCATCTCACGCCTCTCGGTAGGTGCTCGCCCCGCTACTCGACGACGACGGGGAAGCGAAGGAAAACCCTATGCCGCATCGCGCTACTGCGTACTTTCGCAGAGGACGCGCGGCACGAATCTTTGGCGTCATGCGCGCATGTCCAAGCGATCGGCGAACTCGCCAAGGCGCCACTGCGACGCGAGGCGCACGAGATACGCAAGGATGAGGAGCACGACCACGAGCGCCGCGCACCACAACGACACAGCGCCCGGAACAGCCGTTGCCCCGCGACCAACCGCGACCACCTCGAGCACGTTGAACGTGAGCACGGTGACGAGCGAGGCGAGGATGCTTCCAGTGGCGAGGCGTCCAAGCAGCAGCGGCGCTCCGAGCAGCAGACGAATCGGAGCGGCACGCAAGTCACTCGCGTGAAGCACAAAGAAAGCGAGCGACATCGCGCACGCAAACACGCGACTTCGCGGCCGACGAAGGCCGCCGAAGACGATGCCGAAGTAGAACGCGAGCTCGGCGAAAGGCTGAACGATCCCGAGGCCCACGATGCGGCTCACCTTCGCGCGCGTGGTCGGGGCCGCGAGGAGATCCATGAGCTTTGCAAGCTCTTCGCTGTACGACGAATCGCGGGAGGCGAAGTAGGTGTCAAGACCCGCGTCGACCGCAACAAGCGCCGCGCCCGCGACCGCGAGGCACGCAAAAACGGCCGCGCGATGAGCCCACACGCGTTGAGGCCCGACGGCCGGCGGGAACGCGAGCGGAGTCTCTTCGAGCCCCATGACCTCGCTGAGCGAAGCGTCGGGCCCGTGAACGCGGACGACTCCAAAGAGGACGACGAAGAGCGCGAGGAGTGAGACGAGGCCGAACGAAACGAAGTCGATGGGGCCTGTCGAATTGCTGGGCCGAACGACGCTGCCACCAAGGGCTTGTGCGAGCACCAGCACGAGAGACCAGCCCGCTGCACTGCTCGCGGAAAAACGAACCGACGTGCGGGGCGGGTGCGAGGACTCGCGAAGCGGCATCATGGCTGCGACCTGTCGCTCAAGTGCGCGGGCACGCCTCGTTGAACGATGGTGTCACGAGCGAATCGAGAATTCGTTTCGGGATAGTCGATGGTCGTGTGAAGGCCGCGGCTCTCTTTTCGCGCAAGCGCACACTCGACGATGAGCTGAGCCACGGTCGCGATGTTGCGCAGCTCGAGCAGGTCGCGGTTGATCGTATACTTCCAGTAATACTCAGCGATCTCTTCCTGGAGCAACGCGACACGCCGAGCGGCACGACGCAGCCTCAAGTCCGATCGCACGATGCCCACGTAGTTCCACATGGTGCGCCGAAGCTCGTCCCAGCTGTGCGCGACGATGACTTGCTCGCCACTCGAAACGGTTCCCGTGGCGTCCCAATCGGGCACCTCGCGAGCGGTCTCTTTGCGCGGCTCCGTTTCGAGAGCTTTGGCGCAGCGATGGGCGAAAACGACCCCCTCGAGAAGCGAGTTCGAGGCAAGGCGATTGGCACCGTGAAGCCCCGTGTGCGCGCACTCTCCGATCGCCCAAAGCCTGGGAATCGTCGTGCGTCCGTCGAGGTCCGTCGAGACGCCGCCGCACATGTAATGAGCCGCGGGCACCACGGGAATGCGATCCTTCGTGATGTCGATTCCGAAGCGGAGGCACTGGGCATAGATGCCCGGAAAGCGATCGCGCACCTCTTGAGCCGGGCGATGGCGAATGTCGAGAAACACGCAGTCGGCGCCGGTGCGTTTCAGTTCGGCGTCGATGGCGCGAGCCACCACGTCACGCGGCGCGAGTTCGGCCTGCGCATGGTGCTTGTCCATGAAGCGATCGCCGTTCGGAAGCTGCAGCGTTGCGCCTTCGCCGCGGAGCGCTTCGCTGACGAGAAAGCTCTTCGCTTCGGGATGAAAAAGGCACGTCGGATGGAATTGGTAAAACTCCATATTGGCAATACGTGCACCAGCCCTATACGCCATCGCGATACCGTCGCCGGTCGCAACGTCGGGGTTCGACGTGTAGAGGTAAACCTTCCCTGCCCCGCCGGTCGCCAGCACCGTGTGCGACGCGAGCACGGTCTCGACTTGCCCCGTGGCCGAATGCAGCACGTACGCGCCGATGCAGGCCTCGGGACCGCCGAAGCGCGTTTGCAGCATGAGGTCGACCGCCATGTGATCGTCGAGCACACGGATGTTCGCGTCCGCTGCAACAGCATCGACGAGCGCACGTTCGATCTCCGCGCCGGTCATGTCGCCCGCATGGGCCACGCGACGGGCACTGTGGCCTCCCTCAAGATGCAGGTCGAGCCCTTCGCTACCGTCGTGCGCTTTGTCAAAGTGAGCGCCTAGCGCCTCAAGCATCGCGATTCGGCCGGGGCCTTCGCGCACGCAAATGTCGACAACGGCCTCATGGCAGAGGCCCGCGCCGGCGACCATCGTGTCGGCCTTGTGAGCGGCAAAGCTGTCGGTGTCCGAAAGGACCGCGGCGATGCCACCTTGCGCGTACTTGGTGTTGGACTCGTCGCGGTTTCGTTTGGTCACGACCAGAACGGTGCCGATGCGCGCGAGGTCGAGCGCGAGCGACAGGCCTGCGATGCCGCTGCCGAGAATGAGGAAGTCCGTGCGAAGGGCCATCGCCGAAGATGCTTTCGTCTTTAGGAAGAGCTCGGAGAACTCGGGTCGTCCCCGTCGGAATCCGGTTCAAGATACACGTACTTCAGAACGGGAACGGCGGCGCGAACCGCGAGTTCGACCCGGTCGACGGCGTCTTCGACGGCGCGCAGGTCGTAGTCAGGATTGAAGGCGATCTTCGACCCGAGCAACGCCTCGTCCGGACCGAGATGCAACGAACGCATCGTGACGACGCGCACCACGCCCGGAACGCTCTCCATCGCGGCCTTCGCCTTTGCGACGTTCTCGTCCGTGAGCCCTTCGCCGATGAGGAGACCGTGAACGTCCCGCGCGACGACAAACGCCACGAGAACGAGCAGGCAACCGACGGCGACGGAACCCACGGCGTCGATGCGCGCATCCCCAAAAACAACCGTGAAGACGACCGCGAGGAGGGCGAACGTGAGGCCCACGAGAGCCGCGATGTCCTCAAGAAGCAC
>CAIQDA010000039.1 GCA_903870415.1 uncultured delta proteobacterium | reverse complement strand
CAGGCGCATCGGCTTTTGAGGCACGACGTTTTTCGCGCAACGGACGAACACCCTACCGTGCTGTGCGGTGATTTCAACGACTGGCAAAACACGCTGGGAGCGGCGTGGCTTCTTCCTCATGGGTTTTCTCAGGTCACAGCGCCAATCGGCCGATTCCGCTCGTTTCCGGCAGCGCTGCCCTTGGTGTCACTCGACAAGGCTTTTCACAGCGACGGAATCACGATTGCCTCGGCCCACGTCGTCAAGAGTCGTCAGGCTCGCGCGGCGTCGGACCACTTGCCGCTGGTCGTGGACTTTCGTCGGCGAGCCGATCGCGAAGGCCCGTGACGCCCTCCCTGTGTCGGAGAGCGCGAAGTGCGGCGGCGCGCAGAAGCTCGTCGTTCCAGGCGACCCGGAGTCGAGCCTCTTTTTCGTCAAGTTCATGGCTTCGCCTCCTTGCGGTGACCTGCGCGTCATGCGACCAAAAACTCCTCGAGCGATCGGGTCGCGACGACCTCGCCGTCGTCGTTCACGGCGAGGGCCGCGAGTCCCTGGCTCTCGATCCAAGCGAGCCCGTCGTGCATTCCGCGAATGAGCACGACCTTCGCGGCGACCTCCGCTTGCAAGGCGCTTGCGGCGACAACCGTGGCGCTCAGCACGTCCGTCTCGGCGGGCTTGCCCGACCGCGCGTCGATCGCGTGATGCTGCCATGCGCCATTGCGCAGCCATTTTCGACGATTGCGCCCGGACGTCGCCACGCCGCCTGCGTGCAGGGCCAGCGTCGCGATGACTTCACCGTCGACCACGGCGCTTTCGATTCCGACGCGCCATGCGGACCCGTCGGCGCGCGGGCCACTGATTGCGATATCTCCGCCGGCGTCCACGAGCGACGGCGCTTTGAGCGCGAGAATGGCTGCCGCGCGGTCCGCGCACCACCCTTTGGCGGTGCCGCCGAGATCAAGCCGAACATTTTCTGGTTTTCGCACCGTGCGTGAGACCGGGTCGAGGGTCACGAGCGTGTGCCGATCAACGCAAGGGCCGATGAGCTCAGTTTTTGCGGTTATACCGTTTGCGACCAATTCGAACGTGTTGATGTATCCTGCATGTTCGAGCGCATCGAGGATGGTTGGCGTGACGAGGCCTTCTGTCCAGCGCGCGGCCGCGAGTGCCGCACCAAGAGCACCGGCGAGCGTTGCGCTCACTCGCGTCGAGCGTAGGCGGTTGAGGCGCACAAGTTCACTGTCGGTCCGAAATCGGCTCAAGTGTTTGTCCCATGCGGCAAACCATCGCGGAACCCGCTCCAGCATCGCTTCGGCACGTGCCGCGGGCGCGTCGACGCAAGCGGTCATGCCGGACCCCATGGACCGAAACGAAACGACTGGCGACGCGGGTAACATCACCAGGAAGCTTTCGTCGTCGCCGCATAGGCCGACGTCGGAGACGAAGCGGCCGCACTTTTGCTGTCGCCGCCTTTTTGGAAAAGCGAGGAGTAATCGCCCGAGGCAATGGCCTTGTCGAGCTTGTCTGCAAGCTCTTCCGCGCGCTTACCTTTTGTTCCTCCATCCTCCTTGGCGCGCGCGTGCATCTTTCCAGCAAGCTCCGTGGCGAACTGCTTTGCCTTCGCGGGGTCCGTTTCCGTCAGCGTGCGAAGCTTGGCGAGGAAGTGACTCTTCGGCGTCAGAGTCATTCGGTTGGCACCGGAGTCCCCGGCGCTAACCCGCTTTGACGCCTGCGAATCGCTCGAGAACGAGGTTGGCGAGAGTGCTTGAAGCGAGGAAATGGTCGCGGATGATACGCCTGAAATGCTCATGGTAGTCGGCTCCGAAGGCGAGATCATCGGGTGCCACAACGGAACGATGGTTCGCACAGGTCGATTGAGCAACAGGCGTGCCATATCGCTTCGGTTCAGGACTTGGGACACCGTGCGTGCGAATGGACGGGTATTCGCAGCGATTGACTCTCGCGAGCCAGGAACTGCGCGATAGAATCGCCAATATGCCCGCCGTCACAGCGAGCGCATGCAAGACCATGGCGGCTCGAATGCGCGTGTCCGGAATGAGCTCGCGCATGGAGGAGACAGGCACAAGCCCTGCCATTGCCGTGGATATGCACGACTACCAAACGGACGCGGTCGACCCGTCGTTTCACTTCGCGGTCAAGGCCGACGGTTCCTCCGCGCCGCCGTGAATTCGTTAGCCTCGACGACGTCGCTCCGAAAGCGTCGCGCGAAGCACCAAAGCCAGCAAAAGTGCTGCGAGTACCGCCGACGACCCGAGCGTGCCGAGGTCGAGTCCGCCGCCCGAATGGGGCTTCGTCAGCACGTCGCCCAAGGTGGCACCGAAGGGGCGGGTGAGCACAAATGCGATCCAAAAGAGGAACACCCGCGACGCGGTCGTGAAGAACAGGGCCGCGAGCACGACGGCAAGGAGGCTGCCGATAAGAAGCGCGCCGCCAGCGAAACCAAGACCCGAGCTGTCGGCGAGAAAGTCCCCCAATGCGGTTCCGAGCGTGTTTGAGCAAAGGATGGCAAGCCAGTAAAAAACCTCAGCGCGTCGCGTGGTGACATCCTGCACGGAGAGCGAGCCCGTCGTCGACCGCCACACGGCGAAAACGCAAGCAAGCGCGGTGACGAGAATGGCCGAGCCTGTCGCGTAACCGAGGCCAAGCGTCCTATCCATGTAATCGGAAAGCGTGGTGCCTGCGGTGCTCGTGGTTAAAATGACGGTCCAATAGAGCGCGGGTACATGCCGCGTTGCGAGCAACTGCACCACGAGACTCACAAGAAACGCCCCGAGAAGGACGACGGAACTCGCGGCGTAGCCGACCTTCATGGTCATTGAGAGAAGGTCGCCGGCGGTTTCGCCGAGCGTGGTCGCGGCGATTTTCATGGCCCAGAACGCCGCGGTGATTTGTGGAAGTTTGCTCGTCGCTCGCGGGTCGTCGTTCATGGGGACAGTCGTTCGGGTCGCCGCGGTGGTCGGGGGCGGCCGTGAAGGGGCAAACCCCTGGAAACGTCGCATCTCCTCTTTTCTCTGGACGCGCACCGGAGTCAAGAACGAAGGAGCGCGGCGGGTTTCCGATGTCCCCCTCACGAGGGCCGCTGCGGTGACATTCGACGTTGGGGATAAGGTGGGCGACCAGCAGCCAACGCAAAGCATGTTACGTTACCCCATCGTCGCGGATCTCGCTGCCTGCGACGATGAATGTTGGGGCTTTGTTCCGATGAATATGAAAGTACTTTGCGCCCTCGTTTTTTTTCTTTGCTCGTCGTGTTCCGGCGGGTCGAATTCGCCCCCGACCGATGAAATCGCGGCACCATCTCCTGACGCGTCGATGTTCGACCCGGTGGCAGGTGGTACGGTTCCCTGGCACCGCGACTGGTCCGTCGCTCCCGCCGTTGTTCGGTTGTCGGCGCCGTCGCGCCTTTTCGCCGTCAGCGATGTCCACGGCGGCTACGATCGACTCGTCACGCTGCTTTCGAGCGCTCACCTTTCCTCGGTCTCGACGAGCGGTACCGTGACATGGCTCGGGAGAGACGCGGTTTTGGTGGTTGGGGCACCGCGTCGGAAGCCGTCTCGTCCGTGAGCGACTTGGGCCTCGTTGAGTCGCTTGACATGACCCTGCCGTAGTCCCCCGCCAACGCCGCTCCGCGCGGACGGCGGCGATACGAAATCGACCGATTT
>CAIQDA010000038.1 GCA_903870415.1 uncultured delta proteobacterium | reverse complement strand
GGCAGTGCTCGACGCGGCGATAGCTCTCGCGTTTTCCGTGCGTGAGCGAGCCCATGCGCCGTATTCCGGGTACCGCGTCGGTTCCGTGCTGCTCGCGTCGGATGGATCGATGCATGCAGGATGCAACGTCGAGGTTGCCTCGTACGGAGGCACGGTGTGCGCCGAACGTCATGCCGTAGCGGCGATGATCGCGGCGGGTAAGTCGAAGCCGTTCCTCTGCGTCGTGGCCACTCATGACGTGCGAGCTGCGATGCCTTGCGGCCTGTGTCGGCAGACGCTCGTCGAGGTCTCAGATGAGCTTCGTGTGCTTGCGGTGACGCAGTTGCCGAGCGGCGAACGCGTGACGCAAGAGACGACGATCGCCGAGCTTTTGCCCTTCAGTTTTCGCTTCGATCCCGCGACGAAGGGCCAGCCCGTCGGATAGGATCCCGGGGTGAAACCGTAGCAAAAACGCGAATTGCGAATTTAATTCGGCCTCGAGCGTTCAATGTTCGCGCAAACGCCATCACGTTTCGTAATCTCGCGATTCCATGAAACGCCTTCCTCTGAAACGTCTCGTGCCCATCGTGGCGCTGACCGTGACCGCCGTCGTAGCGGAAGAGCCTTCCGTGCCCGTCGGGCTCCAGGTGGAGCTTCTCGCGCGCGTCTCGAGCTACGACCGAAACTTTACAGTTCGCGCCGGCGACCGAGCGCACGTGCTCGTGGTCACGAGACCGGGAAACCTGGACTCGACCAGCGTGTCGAGGGAAGCGATGCGCGCGTTTCATGCGACTGCGCAAATTGGTGGAGCGCCGACCGACGTGGCTCCGATTGACTACACGGGCGCCGCGGCTCTCGCGGACGAAGCGAAGAAGCGCAAAGCGTCCATCGTGTACTTTGCACCTGGTTTTTCCGACGAAGCTGCCAAGCTCGCAACCGCGTTTTCGGGCATGGACGTCATCACCGTTTCGTCCATTCCGTCTGATGTAGAGAAGGGCATCGTCCTCGGCTTCGACCTGGCGTCGGGCCGCCCAAAGCTCCTTGTAAACCTCACGCAAGCGCGGAAGCAAAACGCGTCGTTCAAGGCCGAAGCGCTTAAGCTCATGAAGGTGTACGAATGATCCGCGCCACGGCAACTTGCAGTGTTCTTGCGCTCCTCCTCGCGTCCGGCACCGCGCACGCCGACGATGACGATGCGGACGACCTCGAGGCCCTGCTCTCGTCCAACGTCGTGTCTGGCGCGAGCCGCACGGCCGAGAAGTCCGACGACGCTCCTGCGACGACGACGACCATCACCGCCGACGACCTGCGTCGCTTTGGCGTGCGAACCCTCGGCGAAGCCGTCAATTTTCTCGCGATTGGAATGGTGTCTCAGGACCCGCTCCACTCGATCGAGATGGGCAGCCGCGGCGTGCTCCTCTCGGGTGATTACGGAAACCACGTGCTCGTCGTGCTCGACGGCCACATCATGAACGAGCCATGGAACGGCACGGCGTACTTCGAGCAAGGCCTGGGCGTTCCGATTGAGCTCATCGACCACGTTGAGGTCATCGTGGGGCCGGGCTCGGTGCTCTACGGCTCCTACGCGATGCTCGGCGTCTTCAACGTGACGACGAAGCGCGCCAAAGACTTGCCCGCGCTCGGCATCACCGCGGAAGGCACGCTCAGTCCGGCTCAAAATGCCGACGGATCGATCGCGAGCATGTCGTCAGGTCTCGGCGCGAGCGGCCGCATCAGCGCCGTGTCGGGTCTCACGCTCGATAGTCCCTCGCATCGCATCGAGTTCGTGGCAGGCGCGGAACTTTACAAGCATCAAGGGCAGGACCTCACCTTCGCGCCGCAGCAGGCCGACGGGCGCAACTTCGGGCCTCGTGCCCCCGGCGACGGCATGTGGGGCGGAACCGCCAAGCAGTCGTGGTGGACAGAGGTTCCCTCGGTCTACGCGCGCCTGACCGTCGACGACGTCGAAGCCTTCGTGCGCTGGGCCGAGTACAACCGCGGCACGCCGTTTTCGAGCGCGTTCGGTCAGACCTCCGGCAACTTCGATCAATCGAAGTCGACCGCGGGCGAGCACGACGACTGGCTGAACCTTGAGCTGAAGTTTCAGCGACGCCTCACCGAGCAATTTCGCTTCCTCGCGCGCGCCTATGCGGACGTGTACCAATACCGCATGGACACGCCGTCGTCCGACCCGCGCTTCGATGTGCCTTGGTCGCTCCCGCAGTCCACGGCCGAGGTGAGCATGGAGCAACGCGGTCGCTCCACGTGGGGCGGCGTCGAGCTTCAAGGCTCGTACGACTGGCTCGGCGACGGGCGGCACCAGACGCTTTTCGGCGTGGACACGCGCGTGCGTCGCTTGGGAAATTCCAACGACTACTACGACAACCTCTACGCGGGGCACTTGGTCGGAAGCGTGGGTTCGGGCTCCGCCACCGAGTGGCTCGCGGCTCCCTATGTGCAACATCGCGCGGCGCTCACCGACACGGTCAGTCTCAACGCGGGCGCCCGTGTCGACGCGCAAACGTCGTTCGACCCGAAGATTTCGCCGCGCGCGGCTCTCGTGTGGCGAGCGGTGAAAGACGGCGTTCTGAAGGCCGTCTACTCGGAGGCCTTTCGGTCACCAAGCTACTACGAGCGCCTTTTCAATTGGCCGGGGTCGCTCACGCCAAACCCCGCGCTCAAGCCGGAGACCGTGCGTTCCGGAGACCTGAGCTGGGAGCAGCGCATCGGAACAAAGCGCGGGTTGATTGGTGTATTCTACCAGCGATTCGAAAGCCTCTCGACCTTCACGAGTCTTGATAGCGGCGGCGGTCAGTTTCAGAACGCCGGAAGCATCGACAACTTCGGGGCCAACGCGTCATTCGAAGAGACCGCGGGCAAGCTGCGTTACGGCGGAAACGTCACCGTGGCCTCCACCGTGCGCGCGGGCGCCAACGGCGATGAGCGGCTTCCGGTCGCTCCATCGGTCTACGGCAACATGCGTGTACTCTACATGCCTGGCGAGAGCGTGTGGTCGAACCCCGCCTTCGCGCTCGCCTCGAGCATCGTGGGGCCGCGCCTCGCAAACGTGGCCTACAACGGTGCGTGGCCGACGCGCCCGGAGGTTCCAACGCAAGTCGAGCTTCGCGGCACGTTCACCGGGACGCTGCGCAAGGGCCTCGATTACCGGCTCATGGCGAACTACGCGTTCAAGGGTCAAAACCCCTACGCCATCGGCCCCACGCAGACGCCTGCGGACGGCGGCACCGTGAACCCGTCGCTCGTGCAGGTCAACCGCCTGCTCGTGCTCGCGGGTCTCCAATACGCGTTCTGACAGGCGCGCCTGCGCGACACGCGACACGCCACACGCGACAAGGGACGACCCACAAGGCCGTCCCTTTTCTTTTGCCCCTCACGACGAGCGTGGCGCTCTCACCAAGGAAGCTCGCCGCCGTTCGAATGGAAGAACCGGCCGCTGCGCTCCATGGAGAGTTGGTCGATGCGTTCGATGATCTGCTTGGCCGCCGTGGCCGCGTCGATGTCGCCGTGGCCGCCGGTCATGGACGTTTGCACGTAACCCGGATGCACGATGCCGACCGGAATGCCTTGCGGTGCGAGATCACGTGCGAGCGAAACCGCGCCTGCGTTCAACGCGGCCTTGCTCATGCGGTAACCGAAGTAGCCGCCCGAGCTGTTGTCCGCGATGGACCCCATGCGGCTCGTGAGGAACATGACTTTCGAGCCCGCGCTCAGTCGGGGCAGGAGCCCGAGCGTGAGAAGAATCGGACCGATGGCGTTGACCTCAAGCTGGTCGCGAATGCTTTCGACGCTTGGGGCGAGCTTCGCTTCGCGTTCGAGGATGCCTGCATTCTGCACAAGAATGTCAATGCCTGCATCGTCGAGGTGATTGAGCACCCGATGCGAGGCGTCCGGGGACGAGACGTCGACACCCTGCAAAATGGCCAGGTTCCGTGACGATGCCAACGCATCGAGTTCCGACGACGAGTGGCGGCAAAGCGCGTGAACGTTCTCGCCCCGCTGAAGGAAGTGCCGAACGAGTTCGAGGCCGATACCGCGATTGGAGCCGGTGATAACAACGCGCATACGTCGTTGTGTCGTGAGAAAGGCCTCAGCGTCCAGCGCATTCGCCCGCGGCCCCCGAGCGGTCTCGCCAACTTCGGTGCGATGCGTTAGCGGCAACACATGGACACGGAGCAGCTGTTCCGCGAGCGGTTCTTGCCCCACTACCCGGCGGGCGCGCGCGCGAATCTCGTGGAGGCGCGGGCGGTTGACGCGAATCCCGGTGCGAACCCAGAGTTTTCGCAGCGCATGGCGGCGTTCGCCGAAACGTTCGTTCACGGCGTGGCCGCGATCGATCCGAAACGAGCGCCACTCACGTTCGACGACGCGAGTGTGCACCGGCTCTCCGCGCTCCTCGGGCCAACCTTGCGTGACGAGCTCGTGTCGCGGGGCGAGCTTGTGCCGTTCGTCGTTCACGGCGTGGCGTGGCTTGGCGAACTCATCGTCCGCGTGCATGGCGGAGCGTGGCGATTTCGCAACCCGCTTTGGGAAAGTTTCGTGCATCTTACATCCGCTGCGGGCGAAGCGGAGTTGGCGCTCTTTTCCTGGTTTTTGAAGGCGCTCACGCCTCCGGAAGATGGCGTTGGGGCGAGCACGCTTGCCGATCGCTACCGCCGGTTCGTGGAGCGTCCGACCCTCGACGTGGCCGCGATGCCGGTCGTCGTGAAGGGTGAGCGCAAGCTCCCGCGCCTCGCGAAGGTTCGTTACGACCTGCTTCACAAGTACCTGCGCGCGCACTTGCCGGAGCTCTCGGACCTGGGCGAGCACTTTCCTTCGCCCGAGCGCTTCGACGCTTACAACTTCCGCTTTATCGACGCAGCGGTTGTGGGCGACGGTCGCATGGTGGTGCTGTCGGGTCTCGCAGACGGCGGATTCGGAGCGTTTTGGCTCGGCGCAGCGGGTTTTGAGGGCGCGCTCTTCGTTCCCTGCGACACGTTTCCCGAGCCTCGGGCCGAGGTCATCGGAGACGCGTCCGTGAGCCTTCTCACGCAGCGCATTCGCTTGCACTTTGCACAGAACAAGCAGCCGCTCTTTGAAGAGCTCCTCTGGTGGGGCCCCTGACGCACGGCCTGCGCGTCAATCGCTCGGTCGCTCGGTTCGTTCGACGGGAAGTCTGAGGGGGTTGTTGCGTTTTCGTAGCCTCGCGCGCATCGTCGTCGACCCATGGCGATTTGGACGTGCCGTCATGCCCCCGCCGCGGTGGAGGGCATCTGTTACGGGCGATCAAACGTCCCGCTAACGGTCGCGGCTGGTCCGGCGGCGGAGCTCGTCGTCGAGCGTCTCGGGGACGCGAAGATGGAAGCCATTTGGGCGTCGCCGCTGGCGCGTGCTCGGGACCTTGCATCGGAGGTTTCCCATCGCCTCGGCATCCCGTTGCAGCTCGACTCACGCCTCAGCGAAATCGACTTCGGTCTTTGGGAGGGGCTTCCTTTCTCGGAGATCGAGCGTCGCGATCGCGCGCGATTTCTCAGGTGGCAGGCCGACTGGGAGTTCCTTCCCGCGCCGGGCGGCGAGAGCCTTCACCAGCTGCAAGACCGGGTCGAGGCTTGGTACAAGGGCCGCCAGGTGGAACTCGACGGCGCCAATGTGCTCGTGATTTCCCACGCGGGAGTCATTCGCTCCCTGCGCGCGCACGTGCTCGGAACGCTTTTCGAGGACGAGCTTCGCGCCGACGTGCCTCACTTGGTGCCCGAGTGCCTTGATGCCGGGCGCGTGGCGATGGGGAGCCTCCGCCGAATCAGCACGAAGCCATTTGTGTAGACTGCATCGAGCGTGAGGCGTGCGCAGCAGGGGCTTCCCGCCATCGTCGCGTGTGGTAGTTCTCGCGGAGCACCATGCTGACGAACGACGTGCGCTTTGAGGGTTTTACCTCCCGTGACTGGGAGCGGTTCCTGGCGCTTTGGAAGCCGCGTGCAGCTCCGACGCGCGAGGCGTCCAGGCGTCGCGGAGGCCTCTTGGTGGTTCACGACGGGCTCGTCGTTCGCAAGATCATCCACTCGGAACGAGGAAGGCGCGTGCCCGGTCAACCGTGGCCCATCGACCCTGCGGCCCTCGCGCGTGCGGAAGGCGCGAGCTGGGTTTTCATGGCGAAAGACGGCGCGATCGAAGCCTTGATGGACCGCTGGGCCGAGCGAACGAAGCGCGGCGACGACCTCACGGCGCAGCTCGTGACGCTTGCGTCCATCGGCGAAGAGTTGCTCGCGGAGGGCAGGCTCGACCTTTGGCCCCATCGCCTCGCGGGCCTACGGGTTCCGACCGAAGCCATGGTTCACAAGGCGCTCGACATCGTCTGCCCAGACGGAAAAAGCCTGCTTCTTGGCGTGTTTCATGATGGCGACCTCGACACATCGATCCTCCTGCGACGACGAGGCAAGGGCTTCGATCTCTTTGCGGGCCCCGACGAGCTGAGGCCGCACCTCGGTCACATGTCGGGCGATTGGCGACGCGATTATCGGCACCTCGCGCGAGCCGCGGAGGTTCGCTACGGGGCGCTTCACCTCGGCATCTTCGTCGACCGCGATGTGTTCCTCTCGCTGCAAACGGACGGGAGCGCGGGGGCGTGGGCTCGAGCGGTCGCCGTGCGGGACGTCATCGTGACGCCGTTGCCGGGGGTGGTCGCGCTTGGTCTTCTCGCGGACGCGGCGCGCGTGCTGCTCGCGCCCGTGGTGCGCACTCTTCCGCGAGTGGACCCAACCGGACTCGGCGAACCGGTCGTCCGGCATCTCGGGACTTCGCTTGGGAAAGTCCTCGGTCTTGGGAAGCTCGAAGGCGGCCTTGGCTTCGACCCGCTCGAAGCGCTTCGCCTTGTGTTGCGTCGCGACGATTGAGCCGAGCGCCCATGAGGCGTAACCTTCCGCCCGCGCATGAAGCCACGCTTTTCCATCGCCGCGCTCGCCCTCGTGGCAGCATTTTCGTCGTCGACCACGCGCGCGGCTGCGGCCGATGTTCCTGCCGACGAACGTGTGCAACATGCACGGACCCTCGAAGCCGCTGGGCGCTTCGGTGACGCGTGGGAGGCGGCTGATCTTGCGCTCGCGACGGAGCAAGGTTCCGGCCGCGTGCCGTTCGAAGAGCTGAAGCAGCGCCTCGCGGAACGTTCGGGTTTTCTCTCGCTGCGCGTTGAGCCCTCGGGGTCCGAGGTCTTCGTCGACGGCGTCTCGATCGGTATGGCGCCGGTTGCCGCGCTGAGGCGCGTCAACGTGGGCGTGCATGAGATTCGCGTGACGAAGGCGGGCTTCGATTCCTTCGTCCAAGCGGTCTCGGTTGCGCCGGATGGCAAGGCGATCGTGTCGGTGGGCCTCGTGCGCGAGTCGGTGGTCGGCATGTTGCGCGTCAACGACGAAGGCGGTCAGCCGCTTCACGTCGTCATCGACGGCGTCGACGTGGGCCCGACGCCGCTCTTTCGCGAAGTCTCGCCGGGCAAGCACAAGGTCTCCGGGGCGGGCGTGGACCGGGTCGCGGACGAGAAAGAGGTCGATGTGCCGCGAGGCAAGACCCTCGATGTTGCGCTCACCTCGCGCCCGATCGCGGCGACGGTGATGCTGCACACGAAAGACCGCAAAGGCGTCGTGCGCGTCGACGGCGCGGTGGTGGGCGAGGGAAGTTATGCGGGCACCGTGCGCCTCGGCGTTCACCGCCTCGAGGTGACCCTCGACGGTCATCAGCCATGGCGTCGCGAAGTGGTCCTTCAAGATGGCGAGACGTTCGACGAAGAGGTCGTGCTCGAGGAGCCTCCTCACCTCGCGGTCCTCGACGACGGCTTCGTTCCGCCGAAGTCCGGTTGGTACGGCGGATTCGGGCTTCTCGGATCGATCGCGCCCGCAGGCACCGGCTCGGAGATGCAAATCGCGTGTACCGATCTCGGTGCGGCGTCGTGCAGCGTCACGCGTCCTCTCGGCGGCGGACTCTCGGCGCATGTCGGGTACGACTTCGATCCGATTGGTTTTGAGCTTCGGGCCGCGGGCGGGGCTGACTACTGGAAGGCCACTGGAGTGTTCGATGGCAACGTCGCCGCTGCGCGAGGGCTCGCTTCTGCAGCGCCCGCACGCACCGAAGACTTCAACTTCGTTCGCGCGGGAGGCACGGCCTCGCTTCAGGTCCGCGCATCCTGGAAGCCAGGAGTTTTCCTGATGTCCGCAGCCGTGGGAGCGGGCGCTTCGTACCGTTACGGGGTGATGACACGCAGGGCGAGCGTCGACGATCCTGCTCTTGCGAGCCTGTATGCCGCTCCTTCGGTGCAGCCGCTCAAGCACTACCTCTCGCCCGCGCTCACCGGCGACGTGAACATCGGGTTCAAGATTGGGTCTGCGTCGTGGATTACGCTGGGTGTGTTCGGTATTATCGAAACAGCCGGAAACAACTTTCGCTCGGAGCCCGGCGAATCCCTCACGAACGACCTCGCGGGTGGTCAGGGTGTGAAGTTGCCGGCGCTGCCCTCCGCCGCGTACCATTACGCCTCCGGAACCCAGTACATCGTGGGGCCGGAAATCGCCTTTCGTTTCGGCCCGTAACGAAGGCGTGCGCGCCGCTCATTTCGGCGTCGGCTTCGCTCCCCTCGGCCCCCGCTTCGTCCGCAGAAAGATTCGCTCATGAACGTCGTCAATGCAGTTCGCGACTTGGTTCGGCTCCGCGAGATTGGCATTGTGCTCGCGCGCCACGGCTTCGGTGAAGTCGTGCAGCGCCTCGGATTGGGACGCCAGGGCAAGGGCGACGAAGTGGTCGATGCGGTCGCCGCAGACCTTCCCGAAGGCGAGGTCGCGCAAGGCGAAAAAGAGCGCGAGACCATCTCTCCCTACGTTCGGTTGCGTCTTGTTCTTGAGGACCTCGGGCCGTCGTTCATCAAGCTCGGCCAAATCGTTTCGACGCGCGGCGACGTGCTGCCCGAACTCCTCGTCGTCGAGCTCAAAAAGCTTCAAGACTCGGTGCCAGCGGTCCCCTTCGAAGACATCAAGCTTCAGGTGGAGACGTCGCTCGGAAAGTCGCTCGCAGAAGTTTACTTGAGCTTCGACGAGAAGCCGCTCGCCACCGCATCGATCGGCCAGGTTCATCGCGCGACGATCGCGGGGACAAACGGGCCCGAAGAGGTCGTCGTCAAAGTGCAGCGTCCGGGCATCGCGCCAACGATCGCGCGTGACCTCGACATCTTGCACATCCTCGCGGCGGCTCTCGAACGGGCCATCCCCGAAACGCGGGTCTACTCGCCGGCCGGGCTCGTGAAGCAGTTCGACCAAAGCATCACGAGCGAGTTGAACTTCCTCGTCGAGGCGGACAACGGCGAGCGTTTTGCCCAGAATTTCCAGGGCAATCCCCTCGTCCGCTTTCCCAAGGTGTACCGCGAGGCGAGCTCGCGACAGGTGCTCACGCTCGAGTTCTTCAAGGGACTGAAGATCGACAAGGCCGTCGCGGAGGGCTTCGACGGGCCGACCATCGTCAAACGCGCGACGGGCGTCGTCATCAAGATGATCTTCGAAGACGGGTTCTTCCACGCGGACCCGCACCCCGGAAACATCTTCATTCTCGGCACGCCCGACGACATCGTCATCGGCCTCATCGACGTGGGGATGGTGGGGCGTCTCAGCCCTGAACTTCGCGAACGCACCATCGACTTGATGATTGCTGCAGTCCGCAACGACCCGTACGGCGTCGCGGACGCGCTCTACGAAATTGGGCGGCCGACGAAGAAGGTCGACATGCGCGAGTACCGCGCCCACGTCGCCATGCTCGCGGAGAAGTACCTCGGAAAACCCATCGCGCAGATCGAGATCTCCGCGCTCATCGGCGACCTCGTGGGCGGTGCTCTGAAATACGGAATCGAAATTCCGACGGACTTCATGCTCGTGGGCAAAGCGCTCATGACCATCGAGGGCATCGGCAAGCAGCTCGATCCGAACCTCGACATCATGGGCGAGGCCGCGCCACACTTCTTTGCACTCCTCAAGCGTCGCTATTCGCCGCAGCGCGTGGGCAACGACCTTTGGCGCACCGTCGAGCAGATCAGCCGTGCTGGCGCGGGCATGCCGGTTCAGCTTCGCGAAGTGCTCGACGATCTTCGTCTTGGGCGCACGAGCGTGCACGTGGCGCTCGACGAGTTTCCGCAGATGGCCGACCGCCTTGGGCGTCGCCTCTTCTCGGGCGTCGTCGTTGCCGCGCTGATTCTCTCGGGCGCGCTGCTCCTCGTGCGGCCCGGTCGCGAAATGCACGCGTATGTCTTCTTCGCGCTCGCGGGTTTTGGTTGGGCCATTCACTGGCTTCGTGACGGACACAAGAAGTCCTCTTCGTAAGGCCTCAACGCTTTTCCTCGCGGGTTTGCGCAGCGGATCGATACGCTTCGGCGATGCTGCCGCGCGCCTCCGTTCCGCTCGTTGCTCTCGCCGCCACGTGCGCGTTTGCTCTCGCCTGTTCGTCATCGCCAGACTCCCCGGCGGCCCCGACCATCTCACCGGCGAAGGCGAAGCTCGACGCGGCACTCGGTGAGGGGCCTGAACCGGTCGACGCACAGGTAGCTGCATCCTGCACGCAGCTTGCGGAGGGCTCCCTTCGCTTCACGGACGAGAGCGTGCGCTACGGCCTCGACGACGCGAACCTGCAGGTGCGCGGAAACATGCTTGAGGCTGCGGACCTTGATGGAGATGGCTATGCGGATCTCCTCGTGCACATGTCGGGAGACGGTCGGAGCGATCCGACGAAGGCAGGGAAAACGCAGCTCATGCGTGTGCTCATGAACCGTGCAGCACCAGGCGGCGGCCGCACGTTTGAAGACGCCACGGTGTCGAGTCACTACGGCGCGGTGCGTGCGGCGGGGGCTCCAGACGGCCTTCTTCGCGAGACGAGTTTTGCGGCAACCGCCGACGTCGACAACGACGGAGACCTCGACATCGTGGCAGGCCTTTACCTCGATGGGCGCTACCCCGCGAAGGACCTGGGCGATCGCAGCGACGTGCTTCTCAATGACGGGAAGGGGCACTTCACGCTCGCGCCGGCAAGCGAGTTTCAGACGACGCCCTCGGACAAGCTTCCAACCACGAGCGCGTTCGCGGTGCTCGACGCCAATCGCGACGGGTTCACCGATGTGTTCGTGACGTTTTGGTACGAGCGCTACGGCGAGACCCAGTCGGGGCTCCAGTCGAGGCTTTTCCTTGGCGACGGCACGGGGAAGTTTCGCGATGCAACGGTCGGGTCGGGCCTCGAAACAAAGGTCACCGGCTGGCGCACCTTTCAGAATCATCGGCCCGCGTTCGGCGCGGTGGCGTGCGACGCAGACGGCGACGGCGAGACGGACCTTTTGATCGCGTCGTACGGACGACAAACCAATCAACTTTACCGCGCGACGCGGGACGGCGAGTCCGTGCAGTATGCAGAGGTCGGCGCTGCAAGTGGTTACGCGATGGACGACATCACGGACTGTTCAGACAACGAGTTTTACCGTTGCTACTGCTCGACGTCGCATACGTGTTCGGCCCCGGCGCCTCGCCTTCAGTGCACCGGAGGCGAGTGGAGCGCGGGCACCGACGACCAACTTTGGCGGGCCGGGGGAAACACGTTCACGACCGTTTGCGCGGACTTTACGGGCGATGGCCGCAACGACCTCTACAACGCGGAGATCGTTCACTGGCACATCGGCAAGTCGAGCGACCCAAGCCAGCTTCTCGTCAACGCGGGACCTTCCGATGCGTCGCCCGTTCGCTTCGATCGTCCGGGTCGTGCGGCGACGGGCCTTGAGTGGTCGCATCCCTCGACCGATTGGAATGAGGGCGGCATCGGCGCTGCGGCGGCGGATCTCGACCTCGATGGGCGCCTCGATATTCTCGTCGGCGCGTCGGACTACCCGGGCAATTTTAGTCTCGTGTTCCAGCAGCAGGCGGGCGCCACGACGTCGTTCAAAGAAGTGGGCGAGGCCGTCGGCCTTCATCACACGTGCCCCGTTGGAATGGCGATCGCCGACTTCGATCGCGACGGAGACCTCGATGTTGTTGTCGGGTCGTCGACCATGCGCGACTGCGCCTTGACCTGGAAAAATGGCCAGGAAGTTCACCTATACGAAAACCATACGATCGATGCGGGCCGCGGTCCGGGCGCGCTTCAGATCGTGCTCGAAGGAAAGGGCGGCGCGGCGGGAGGTGCCGCGAAGACCCCGTTCGGAGCGCGCGTGCGCGTGGTCCAGGGAGCGCGCGTTCTCACGCAAGAGTTCGTGGGCGCGTACGGCCATTCGGCGATTCAGCACGAGCCCGTGCTCACCTTCGGCCTCGGGACGAGTTGTGCGGTGGACGGCATCGAGGTCCGTTGGCCCGATGCGGCCGGAAGCATCGAGCGGTTTTCGAACATCGGCGCCGGAAAGCGTCTGCGAATCGTGCAAGGCGCAGGTATTCGCGTCGAGCGTTGAGTCGCGCGTTCGGAACGCTTGGAGAAGCGCGGCAAATCGCCGACGATGCGCGCCATGCCGAACTTGCTCGCCCTGTCCTTCGAGGGCCCCGTAGCGCCTTCGTTCGACTTGCTTTGCCTTGCGGCCGAGTACGACCGACCGGACGGATGGGGGCTCGCGTATTACCCGGGCAGTGAGCCGTCTGTCAGCGTATTGAAGGAGCCTGCTCCGCCGCCCGGAAGCATTCGCAGCGAGCTCGTGAAGGCCTGGGAGCACCTTGAGGCGAGCGTGTTCGTGCTCCACATTCGCCACGCTCGATGGGGAGCGAACACGGATGCGAATACGCAGCCATTCGTGCGCACCTATGGCGGTCGAGACTGGCTTTGCGCGCACGCAGGAAGCCTCGACAGGCCTCCGGTGCTCGCCGCGGATGCGCGCTTTGAACCCGTGGGCGCCACCGACACTGAACGCGTTTTCTGCGAGCTCATGGGGCGCTTTGCGGGGCGCGGGTGGAGGTCCCTCGCGGAGGCAGACCTCGACGAAGTGCGCCGATGGTTTCTCGAATGGAACGGCGGCGGCTCGCTCTCGTTTCTGCTTTCCGACGGACTCGATCTGCTCGCGTACGCCGATGCCAATGGCGACGGCATGATGTCGCTCGCGAGCTTCGCTCCGCCTTATCAGCGCGCCGTGTTCGCCGACAGCGACGTGGAGATCGATCTCACGCGCCGCGGGGCCAAGCCTCGTCGCGGGGTCATCATCACGAGCTCGCCTCTTGGGACGATGGGGGACGCGGAGCTCGTGCATCGGCGCATCGCCGCGGGGCACATCGTCATCGTGCGTGAGGGCTACGTGCGGTACCGAAGCCAGCCTTCGTTGCCAGAGGTCGAGGGTGGTCGTCGCGACTCGATTCCCATATGGCCCATCGCTCGCCCGGTGCCATCAAGGGCCGATCTCTCGGACGCGCATCGGTACCGAATCGTCCATCGCACCTCGTACCGCTACGACAGTCCCGTCGAGCGAAGTTCGCATCTCTTTCGACTGTGCCCGATCGTTGATCGTCTTCAGAGCGTGGAGAAACACTCGATTTCAATCTCCGTCCCCGGCGACTATCACGACCTCGACGACGCCTTCGGCAACCGCTGTCGCCGCATCACGTTCGACCGTCCGTGGAGCGAACTCATCGTCGAGGCGGAGACCATTGTGCGCGTCGACGACGATCGTTCCTGGCGCCAGCGTCCGCGCCACATGAGCGCGACGGTGCCGCATGTGTGGCTTCCTTGGCAGTCGCAGGCGCTTCAGCCCTTCCTGCCGCCGACGGAGCTTCACGAGACCGAGCTCCTCGAGTTGCGCGAGTACGCAGACGGTTTCGTGCGCCGCTCCGGTGGCGACCTCGTCGATACGCTCGTGGCGATCAACGCGTCGATTTACCAAGAGTACGAGTACGCGCCGGGCACGACGAACTTCGCGACGACCCCGTTCGACGTCTACGCAAACCGCCGCGGCGTCTGCCAAGATTTTGCGAATCTCTTCATCTGCCTCGCTCGCCTCATCGGCATTCCAGCGCGCTACGCGTGTGGCTACGTCTGGGTTGGTCCCCACGATGCGCAGCGCGGCGCAATGGCGCAGGCGTCTCATGCGTGGGCAGAAGTCTACCTTCCCGACGTGGGCTGGAAGGGTTTCGACCCGACGAACGGAACGCAAGTTCGCACCGAACACGTGCGCGTGGCGGTCGGGCGCCACTACCGCGACACGGCACCAACGGCGGGAACCATCTTCGTCGGAGGTGGTACGGAAACCCTGGAAGTTTCCGTGCAAACCACGCGCCTCGACGATGACTAACCGAACCCAATCGACGCGAAGACGCCGCTCCGCGAGGGGCCGCGCGATCGCATGTAAAATGCCACCATCGATTCCGCGACACGCCACGGAAACGCAAGACCTTTAGCCTTTGGGATCAGCGCATCGAAGCGCTCGAGGTGCCATGTCGATCCACGTCGCTCTCCACCACGTCACCCGTTACCGCTACGACCGCCTTGTCGGCCTCGGTCCGCAAGTTGTCCGCCTTCGGCCTGCGCCGCATACGCGAACGCGCGTGTTGTCCTACGGGCTCCACGTGTTGCCGGAGGAACACTTCCTTCACTGGCAACAAGATCCGCAAGCGAATTACCTGGCGCGGCTCACGTTCCCGAAGCCCGTACGCGAGCTCGTGGTCGAGGTCGATCTCGTCGTCGAGATGTCGGTGCTCAACCCGTTCGACTTCTTCCTTGAGCCACGCGCGGAGGCGTTTCCGTTTTCGTACGACGAGGGCGAGCTCCAAGACCTCGCGCCGTATCGGGAGGGCATGGTCGAGTCGCCGCGATTGAGCGCTTTCGTCGCGACCGTCGATCGAACGCCGCGGCGCACGGTGACGTTCCTCGTCGACATCAACCAACGGTTGGCCGATGACATTCGCTACCTCGTGCGCCTCGAGCCCGGTGTGCAGATGCCGGAAGAAACTCTAGAAAAACGCAGTGGTTCCTGTCGCGATACCGCGTGGCTCTTGGTGCAGGCGCTTCGCCACCTCGGGTTCGCGGCGCGGTTCGTCTCCGGGTATTTGATTCAGCTCGTGGCCGACGAGAAGCCGCTCGATGGGCCTGCGGGCCCGAGCGCCGACTTCACCGATCTGCATGCCTGGTGCGAGGTGTTTCTTCCGGGCGCCGGATGGGTCGGTCTCGATCCGACCTCGGGCCTCTTCGCGGGCGAGGGACACATTCCTCTCGCATGCTCCGCAATGCCCGATGGTGCTGCCCCTGTGTCGGGCGGCGTTGAAGCGTGCGAGGTCGAGTTCGCGCACGAGATGACCGTGCGACGAATCGCCGAGGCGCCACGGGTCACCAAACCCTACACCGATGATGAATGGCAGGGAATTCTCAAGGCGGGAGCACTCGTCGACGAGAGGCTCACGCGCGACGACGTGCGTCTGACCATGGGCGGCGAACCCACGTTCGTCTCCCTCGACGATCGCGAAGGAGCCGAGTGGAACGGCGGCGCCATCGGTCCGCGAAAGCGTGCACTCTCCATCGATCTGTTTCGGAAGATGAAGGCCCGTTACGCGCCGAAGGGTCTTTCGCACTTCGGTCAGGGCAAGTGGTACCCGGGCGAGCAGCTTCCGCGCTTTTCACTCTCGTGCTTTTGGCGCAAGGACGGCGAACCTACGTGGCTGCGCGACGACGCGTGGGCGCGCGAAGAGGCTCCCTCGGGGGCGACGTTTGCCGAGGGTGAGCGATTCATACGCAAGCTTGCCGAAGTGCTGCGCCTCGATGAAACGCTCGTATTCCCGGCGTTCGAGGACGCGCTCTACCATGTGTGGCGTGAGCGAAAACTTCCGTCGAACGTCTCGCCGGCGGACTCGCGCCTCGACGAACCGCTTGAGCGTGAGCGTCTGCGGCGTGTGTTCGCACAGGGGCTCGGAGCGGTGGTGGGGCACGTGCTTCCCCTCACGCACGACGGACACAGGTTCCTGTCGAGTCCGTGGTTTCTCCGCGACGAGCGCTGTTACCTGGTGCCCGGCGATTCACCGCTCGGCTTGCGCTTGCCGCTCGAATCGATCCCGTGGGCCGCAGAAGAAGATCGCCTCGTTGTCCACCCGGTGGACCCAGCGGCCTCGCTCCCCGCGCTCGCGCCGCGTTCACTCGTTGCCGCAGCACCATCGGTTGCGAAGCAAAAAACCAAGGTCGCAAGCGTTCCAGCGTCGGGGACGTCTGCGCGCGGTGTCGTGCGCACAGCCCTCTGCATCGAGGCGCGAGGCGGGACCCTCTACGTCTTCATGCCGCCGATGCCCACGCTCGAGTCGTACCTAGACCTTGCACATACGGTGGAAGACGTTGCCAGTACCCTGAGCATCCCCGTGATACTCGAAGGCTACGAGCCGCCGCGAGACCCGCGCATCGAGGTGTTTCGCATCACGCCGGACCCAGGTGTCGTTGAGGTGAACGTGCATCCGGTGAAGACCTTCGCCGAAGCCGCGGAGAACACGGTCTTCCTCTACGAGGCGGCGCGGGAAACTCGCCTTGGGACAGAAAAGTTCATGCTCGACGGGCGCCATGCGGGGACAGGGGGCGGCAATCACCTGGTCCTCGGCGGTGCAACGTCCAGCGATTCGCCGTTCTTGCGTCGTCCCGACCTGCTCCGAAGTTTGGTCCTCTATTGGAACGATCATCCGTCGCTGAGTTACCTGTTCTCGGGCCTCTTCATCGGCCCGACCTCACAGGCTCCGCGCGTGGACGAAGCCCGTCACGATGCGCTCTTCGAACTCGAACTCGCGTGCCAGGAACTCGATCGCCAGCGTGCGCTCACGGGCCAAGAAGCGCCGCCGTGGCTCGTCGATCGTCTCTTTCGTCACCTCCTCGTCGACTCCACCGGGAACACGCATCGCACCGAGGTGTGCATCGACAAGCTCTTCTCGCCGGACGGGCCCACAGGCCGACTCGGGCTCGTGGAACTGCGTGCGCTCGAGATGCCACCGCATGCGCGCATGAGCGTGGCCCAGCAACTGCTCGTGCGCGCCATCGTTGTGCGTTTGTGGGAACGCCCCTACGCGCCTCGTCACGCGCAGCGTTGGGGAACGGCGCTGCACGATCGGTTCATGTTGCCGCATTGGGTGTGGAGCGACTTTGAGGACGTGTGCCACGACCTCCGCGCGGAGGGTCTTCCGGTCGCTGCCGAGTGGTTCAAGCCGCATCATGAGTTCCGTTTTCCGCGCATCGGCGACATGGTCGCGCAAGGCGTTTCACTGGAGATTCGCACGGCGCTCGAACCGTGGCACGTGCTCGGCGAAGAGGGCGCTCCCGGCGGCACCGTGCGCTACGTGGACTCGTCGCTCGAACGCGTACAGGTGAAGGTGTCGGGCCTCGTGGGCGATCGTTTCGCCGTGGCGTGCAACGGCGTCGAGGTTCCGCTTCATCCAACCGGCACCTTGGGCGAGGCGGTTGCGGGCGTGCGGTACCGCGCATGGCAGCCGTCGTCCTGTTTGCACCCGACCATTCCGGTCGACGCGCCTCTTGTCTTCGATCTCGTCGATCGATGGAGCGGTCGATCCGTTGCAGGATGCACCTATCACGTGAGCCATCCCGGCGGCCTCTCGTACGAGATCTTCCCGGTGAACTCCTTCGAAGCGGAGAGCCGTCGCCTCTCGCGTTTCTTCCGCGAAGGACACACGGCGGGACCGTTCACCCCGCGACAAGGTCCGCTTTCGCGCGAGTTCCCGATGACGCTCGACCTGCGGCGCGCATGAACGCGTGGCGGTTCAACGCGGTGGCGGCGTGATGCCCGGTGCGCAGAGCGATTCCGTGGCGCGGTCGTAGTGCGCAACGATGAAGGCTGCGAGCTTGGGCAGGTCGACACATTGGAGCCCGAGCCCGTAACGCCACGCGGACGCCGCCACGACGGTGGGTAGATTGGGCTCGGGGACGACGATGATGCGCCGACGTTCGTTCGCATATGCCGCGCACATCGGGTCCTGCGGAACGGTCGCCGCCGCAAGGTTTTCGAGCTCGGTGGCGAGCCCGGGGCACGCATCGCGAGTGGCACATCGGTACCAGAGCACAACGGCTCCGTGCTCCATCGAGTGGACGAGGTATCCGAGGTCGATAGGTGCTGTATAGTTTTGGAAATCCGCCCAAAGCGAGAAGTGGTCGCCGCCAACGGGAGGCATCGTCGCGTAGGAAAGAGGCGTACCCACGGGCACGTGATTGGCCGTCGGGTTCGCTTCGAAGATGTCCGTTTCGCCGCAGCCCCCGTCTCCCGCGTCCGTCTCGGTGACGACGATGGCCCCCGCGTCCATGCCCGCATCAAACGGCGTCGGAGCGATCACGGGACGATCGTCCACGGGCTCGTGATGCGGAGCGCAGGCGATCGCAGACAGCGCGAAGGCGGCGACGGAAAGGGCCGCGACGCGAGCGAAGTTCATGGCGGGCCTCATGAAACGATGGGCAAGAGCCTCTTACCGAGAAGCGCATTTTGACTGCCGACCCGGTAGCCCTCAAGGTCCAAGGTGACGAAGAGAAACCCAGATGACTTGCCCGCTTGCACGATCGCGGCGTGCTTCGCGAACGCTCCTTCGAGCTCGTCTTGCGCCACTTCGACGCGAGCGAGAGAGGCCGCGGTCTCGCCCGACACACCTGCGAGTGCATGCCAGCGCACGCGCACCTGCCTGAGCCCGAGATCGTGGAGCGCTTGCTCGAAGGTTGCAATCTGCATCAATCGCTCACGCGTCACGGGCGTGCCGTGGGGCAAGCGACTCGAGAGGCATGCGGCCGCGGGCTTGTCCCAGCTCGGCAGTCCGAGGTGTTTGGCCATCGCGCGAACATCGGATTTCGAAAGGTTATGTGCGACGAAGGGACTCTCGACGCGCGCGTTCTTCGCCGCTTCGAGGCCGGGCCTGTAATCGCCCAAGTCGTCGAGGTTGGTCCCGTTCACGACGACGGCGAGACCCCACTCGTGAGCCTTCGCCTCGGCGATGCCGTAGAGCTCGGTCTTGCAGTAAAAGCAGCGATTGCCCTGGTTTGCGACGTAGCCTGGCTCGTCAATCTCGTGGGACTCGACAATCGCGTGACGAACGCCCAGGGACGCCGCGAGCTCCCGCGCATGAACGAGCTCGCTCGGCGCGAGAGAGGGCGAGACTGCGGTCATCGCGATGGCGCGGTCGCCAAGGACCTCGTGGGCGATCGCTGCGGCGAGGGTGCTGTCGATGCCGCCGGAGAAACACACGAGCGCCGACCCCCAACGACGGAAGTCGGCACGCAGCGCCTCGAGCTTTTCAGCAAGGGCGGGGGAGAGTTCCGAGGATGCCGTGACGGGCGAGTCCATCGTCGTGCTCCTAGCGCGCTTCGCGGCGCCGTTGACGGACTCGGTGACTACTTGACGGAGGTCGTCGTGACGAAGACGACGGGGATCCGCTCGGCCGCAGCGATTTGCTTGATCTGCGTGATCGCACCCTGCATGCGCGGCAGGTAGGTCTTCGCCGTCTCTTGGTGGAAGCCGATGCTCATGACCGTGGTCGCGCTCGGGTTCGCCTTCCATCGGGCCTTGTGCGCCTGAAAGACGGAGACCATCTCCGCGGCCGTGACGTAATCGGCGAGGGCACCGTTGTCTGGAATTTCCTTGAGCGTGCCTGCGCGCGTCGGAATCGCGTAGGGCTGCGACGTCGCGGTGATCGAGCCCCAGAAGTTGCGCAGCCAGCCAACGACCGGGAGGCCCGCGAGTTCATCGGCGAGCAGCGGAACGTTCGCCGCGGACGAGTCCACGGTGATTCCTTCGGCGGTCAGCGCCTCACGCACCGACGGCGACGCCATCCATCCACCGGCGCGAAAGCTCTTGCCGAGTGCGAAGCCGTTCGCCCGCAGCGTCGTCGTGCTCGTGCGAATCACGCTCTGAAGTTCGCCCGTCGTGTACGCACTGATCGCGACCTCGTGGCCGCAGTCGTAGGTGCAGCTGTCGTCGAGCACCGGGGATCCCCAGAACGTGGGGTTTGCGCGAAAGGTCACGCCCGAAGCTTCGAACAGGCGCTTCCATCCGTGGATGTGCAACCCGAGCTCGTCGCTGGGCTTGAGCACCGATGCGATTTTTGTCGACGTGCTCGATGCGCTCGCGCGGGGCTTGAAGAAGTAAGCGGCGTTGAGGAACTGCACGAGGGGCACGTCGGCGTTTGCGGTGCGGAAAGCCTGCATTGCGCTCAGGTTTTCCGTCGTGAGGTCGCGCCCTTCCCAGTCGACCGAGACAACGATTTGAACCTTGCCCGTCGTGAGCTCGTCCTCGCGCGCGGCGAGCGCCGTCGCATCGTCACCGGCTTC
>CAIQDA010000037.1 GCA_903870415.1 uncultured delta proteobacterium | reverse complement strand
CCGCCGCCTCGCGGAACTTCTTGCAGCCGTCGGCGACGTGAAGGGCCTCGACTGGCTCCGTGTATTTTACCTGTACCCGGAGACGATGGACGACGCGCTCATCGACCTCTACGCGAACCACCCGAAGGTGCTTCCGTACGTGGACATGCCCCTTCAGCACGCGAGCGACTCGATGCTCAAGCGCATGAAGCGTGGGCACGGCAAAGGCCGCCAAGAGCGCGTCGTTGAGCGCCTCAAGAAGTCCATTCCCGACCTGACGATGCGCACGGGCTTCATCGTGGGCCACCCGGGCGAAAGCGAGGCGGACTTCAACGAACTCGTGGCATTTGTCGAGTGGGCCGAGTTCGATTACGTTGGAGTGTTTCGGTATTCCGACGAAGAGACCTGCGACAGCCACGAACAAGACGAGAAGATCGACGCGAAGACGTCGTACAGCCGTCAACGCAAGTTGAAGTCCGTCGCCCGCACCATCGGCAAGAAGAAGAACAAGGCCCGCATCGGCCAGAAGCTTCGCGTGCTCGTCGAGGGCGCAAGCGAAGAGCACGAGCTCGTGATGGAAGGCCGTCACGCGGGCCAGGCCCCGGAGATCGATGGAAAGGTCTTTCTCTCAGGCGGCGAAGCCCTTCCCGGCCAGTTCGTCGACGTAGAGATCACCCAGGCCGCGGACATGGATCTCGTCGGCGAGATCGTCGGCGTCGAGGACATGCCAACGCCAAAAAAGAAGACCCCGAAGAAGCTGCCGATGCTTCGCGCGACCTGACGCAAACGAGCGTCAGCGCGGCATCTTTTTGATGTTCTCGAGGTGCTCCGCGTAGGTCGCCGAAAACGCGTGGCGACGGTTGCCGCTCGCGACGAAGTACAAGTACGGCGCCGCAGCCGGGGCGAGCACCGCTTCGATGGCTTTTTCTCCAGGGTTCGCGATGGGCGTCGGCGGCAAACCTTCGTGTTTGTACGTGGTCCACGGGTTCGCCTCGTCGACGACAATGGCGTGCGTCGCCTTTCCTGCGAACGCCGTACAACTCGGTATGCGCTCCGGAATACGCTTACATCCATAAACGGCGGTCGGGTCGCTCTGCAGAAGCTTCGGCTTGAACGCCGGATCGCGAAGGCGGTTCAAAAAAACGCTCGCCACCAGCGGACGCTCGTCGTCCACCGCGGCTTCTTTTTCGACGATCGACGCCAGAGTCACGATGGCGAGGCGATCGAAACCGAGCTCACGCGAGAGACGTGACGGAGCCTCGGAATGTTTCGCCACGAGCGCCGTCCAATGCTTCTCGAACATTTGAACGAGAGCCTTGGCGACCTCGGCCGGCGTACTGTTACCCGGCAAGTCATAGGTTGCAGGATACAAGTACCCCTCGAGGGTACTGCTCGCGATGCCAAGCCCCTTCGCATTCGCGTCGTTGAACGCAAAGGCTTTGAACGCGGCGGCCTCGCAAATTCCCACGTTTTCAAGGCGTTCGGCCATCTCGGAGACGCCGAAACCCTCGGGAAAGGTCACGCGCACCTTGGCCGCCTTCTCGCGGCGCAGACGGCGAACGAGCTCGCGCGGGGTCAAGTCGTCGCGAAGCACGTGCACCCCAGGCTGCACCGCACCGCCACCGGCGACCTCAAGCCAAAGCTTCACCGCCTCCGGGTGCCTCAGCAACCCCTCACGTTCGAGGCGGGCCGCGAGCGCGTCGCCATCCATTGGCGCGTCGAGGCGAAGGACGATGGTGTGACCGGATCCCGCGCCTTTTTCCGTGGGAACCACCCCGAAGAGCCAGCCGGCACCGGCGGCAACGACGAGGCCCGTGGCGAAGCCACTGGCGCTGAAGAACGTTCTCAGTCGCTTGCGCAACGAGGAGTCATCGCGACCGCGACGCGGCGGCGTGGAGCGACGGCCTCGACCCGATGTGCTTGCCATCGTCTAGCGCTCGCGTGCTCCGCGTCGCCCGTCGAGCCACGCTTGGAGCAACGTTGCCGCCGCGACGCCGTCGATGATGCCGCGCGTGTCCTTCTGCTTTTTTCCAGCTTCGCGCAAGCGTCGATGCGCTTCGACGGTCGTGAGTCGCTCGTCGAACAGATGCACAGTACATGGGGTCGCGTCCGCGAGTGCCTGCGCAAACGCACGCGCTTTCTTAGCGGCATCGCCTTCGTGGCCGCGCATGTCGAGGGGCAGCCCGACGACGAGATCCGTGATCGCGTCGTCCTCGACCATCGCCAGAACCTCCCGCACGGCGCGCTTTCGGTCACGCGCATCGAGCGGGTCGCGCGCATGGGCCATGAGCCCGAGCTCGTCTTCCACGGCGATGCCGATGCGCCTGTCCCCGACGTCGACGCCCAGGGCCCGCTCTTTTCCTCGCGCCTTCACCACGGCCCGTTGCCTAACGCGGAACGGCGCCAAGGGAAACGGCCACGCAACGAGTCACTCTCGTGCATCCACCCCCACGGGCCTTCGTGCTAGCGCCCCTCCGCAATGAATCTACGGGCCGTCAAGGGCATGAACGATTTCCTCCCATCGGACGCGCGACAAGCGCGGCGGGTCGAGGAGGCGTTTCGACGAACGACGGAGCCAGGCGAGACCGTGACCACGTGGTTCGACTCAGGTGCGATGTTCCGCGCCGAAGGCCCGCAGCGTGGACGTTACGGCCAATGTCAGCAGGTCGGCGCCGAGCTCGATGGCGAGCGCCTCGAAAAGGTCGCAGCATGATGGCGCGAAGTCCTGTTCTTTCCCTGGTTCTCGCAACGCTCGCCGCGGCATCGGTCGCCGGCGCGCAAGGCCGTCCGAGCGCCATTCCCCTCAGCGCGGACCCGACGGCGATCACGCCAGGCATCGCCGCACAGCTCGGCTCCGACGGTGAGGCTCCCATCCCCGACGAGCCCGAAGTAGCCCGCAGCTATTTCCCGTATTACGAGAGCGTGCGCGAGACGACGCGCCTTCGCTTGGCGCCTCCGTTCTACCTTGAGCACACGAAGCTCTTGCCGCCGGTGCCGCGCGCGTTCGACTCCGAAGGACCACGCGATGAAGAGTCGCTCTCGGGCTTGCTCTTCTACCATCGCCGCTCGCCGCGCATCGATGCGGACGTGCTTTTTCCCTTGGTTTGGAGCGAACGACGCGACGACGCGCACACGCTGACGGTGGGGCCTCTCCACCTCGAAAACTCCCCTACCCACTGGGACAATTGGCTCGCGCCCCTTTGGTTCGCAGGCGAATCGACCGCCGGCGGCTACTTTCATGCGCCGCTTCTCCTCACGAGCACGTCGTTCGACGACGCGGGCGCGCTCGCCATTGCGGGGCCGTACTTCCGCATGCGCGACGGCCTTTCGGTGCGTCGCGGCGTGGCACCGTTTTGGTTCGAGGGCGACAACGGTGACGACGAGGGAAACCGGCGGACCTACACGCTCGTGCCGCCTCTCGCGTTTTACCACCACGAGCACGAGGTCAACGACGACACGCTCACGGTCGCGGGCCCTCTGCTGTGGCGAAAAACAGGCCCGGCTTCGAGCTTCTACGCCATGCCTCTGTGGTTTCAGGTCGACGTGAACGACGGCGACGCCGAAAAAGAGGAGCACTACCGCACGCTCTTTCCGCTCTTTCACCAGAGCAGCGGACCGGACGCTCACACCCTTGCGCTCCCTGGCTTTCTCCTGCGGCACACGCCCGCGACCGACACGCTCTACACGCCGTTTTACACGCGCGCCGACACGCAAACGGGCGCGCGCACGCTGCATCTCGCAGGTCCCGTCGTCCCCCTCTGGTTTCATCACGAGGACCGCGACCTTCAGAGCACGAGCTGGGCTCTCGCTCCGCTTTTCGCCAAACACGACACGCCGTCTGTGCATGCATGGTACACGCTTCTCGCGGCGCACCATGTTCGCGAGGGTTACGGGTCCACGACCTTCGTGGCTCCAAGCTTCGAGCTTCAGCTTCGTTACGACGGCTGGGCCGCGAACCTGCATCCGCTCGTGTACATCGGCACGCGCGGGCCTGAATCGCACGCGGTGGTCGCGCCGGTGTATTGGGACTTCGACGATGCGGAGAGCCGCGCAACGGTGCTTTTCCCGCTCTTTTGGCGCTTTGAAAACCACGTCGAGGGTCGCACTTCCGCGCTCGCCGTCAACGTGTGGCACCAAAGCAAGCGCGTCGCCGGCGGCACCGCCACGCAGACGCACGTGTTCCCGATCACCGCGTGGGGCACCGGTCCCGACAGCTCCTTCTGGAACGTGCTCTACGGCCTCGCCGGGCACGAGCGCACGGGCCGCGATCACACGCTTCGCGCGCTGTGGATTCCCTTCCGCTGGCAGGACGAAAACCCTGAAAGCACCCTGGGTCTCGCGCCGCTCGGCCCGTTCAGTTACTGACGCCGCACGCGGCTCGCACAGACCTCAGAGCCGCGCGTAGCGCGTGAACCGTTCACGTGCATGATGCACGCGATAGCACTCGCCGTTCGTCATCGGAGGCACGAGCACGCCGTCGATGGTCGCGAGGAACGTGCGAATCGATCCGCCATGGCTCACGACGAGCACCGGGTGTTCGTGCGCATGCGATGAGACGACCGCCGCAAGGCCTCGAGTCATGCGCGCTTCGACGTCCCCGCGAGGCTCGGCGCCAGGCGGTTCCAGCAAATCTCCTGGTTTATGGCGCGCCCACACCTCGGGGTACTGCGTCGCGCACTCGTCTCGCGTGAGACCCTCGAAGACGCCGTAGCTTCGCTCGCGCAAGTCCACGTGCGCACCAAGCCAGGAAACGCCGAGCGCGTGAGCCACGAGGGTCGCTGTCTCGACCGCACGCACGAGATCACTCGACGCCACGCCCGCAAGGCGAACGCCGCGAAGACGATCCGCGAGCGCCACCGCTTGTTCGCGTCCCGCGTCGTTGAGCGGAACGTCCGTCGCACCCTGCCACCGGCCGATGCGGTTCCACTCGGTCTCGCCGTGGCGTGCGAGCAAGATGCGAGTCGATCCACTGACAAAACGCTCGTTTTCGTCGTTCAGGGTTTTCATGGCGTTCATGATCGACGCCCTGCCACACGCGCTGCGACGCACTCGAACGCGGCGATCGCGCGAGTCACATCGTCGTCGGTGGTGGACGGTCCAAGGCTCACCCGAACGCTCTTCTTTGCGCGCTCGACCCCGTGCATCGCGGTGATCACCGGCGACGGTTCGAGGGTCCCCGCGCTGCATGCGCTTCCACTTGAGACGCCTACGCCCTCCACGTCGAGGGCGACCACGAGCTCCGCTCCGTCGACTCCGCGCACCGCAACGTTCGTAATGTGAGCGAGGCGTCGGGCCGGGTCACCGTTCACGAAACTGCCTGGAAATGCTCGCAGAATGGCTGTCTCCAAACGATCACGTCGCGGGCGCTGCGCATCGAACCCCTCGCGGCATTCGGCCAGATGCGTGAGGGCTGCATGGAAACCCGCCGCGGCCATGGGGTCGAGCGTGCCCGGTCGAAGGCCCTTTTCTTGCGCGCCTCCGAGGAGCACCGGATGCAATCGATGGCCGCACGAACCGACGAGCGCGCCGATGCCTTTGGGGCCGCGGAACTTGTGCGCCGCAATCGCGCGCGTCGTGCCGAGGTGTGGAAGGGCCGTTCGACCGAGCGCTTGCACCGCGTCCACGTGGAGGGGCACCTCGCGCTCCATGCACTCTGCATGGATCTCTTTAAGGGGCTGGACGACGCCCGTTTCCTGATTAACCGCTTGCAAAGCAACGAGGCGAACGCCACCTGCGCGAAGCTGCGCATGAACATCATCGAGGTCGATGAGACCGTCCGTGGTCACGTGAGCCCAATGAACGCGCGCTCGCCCTTCGAGCTCGAGAGCTTCGGCCACGCGCGTGACGGACGGATGCTCGAGGCGACTCGTCACGAGCACACCTGGCGCGTCCACGAACGCCGAACGAAGCGCGATGTTGTTCGCCTCCGTGCCGCTTCCCGTCAAGACGACATCCCGCGGTGAAGCTTCGAGTACGCGCGCGAGCTCTTCGCGGAGGTCTTCCACGATGCGCCTTGCGAGGCGGCCTGCACGGTGGATGCTCGATGGATTCGCCCCTGCCGCGGACGCCGCTCCCATCATCGCCGCGAGCGATTGCTGGGCGATCGGCGTCGTGGCGTTCCAGTCGAGAAAGACGAACTCACCCATGAGCCGGACGAATGGCGAAGGTTGCGGTCTTCGGAATCGTGACGATGAACGCAGCCCCCGACAGCGACTCTCCGCCGATGACCGAACCGCGCGTGATGCGGATGGTGCCGCCGTGCCCCTCGATCACTTTCTTGGCGATTGCGAGACCCACGCCGACGCCGCCATGGGTTCGTGTTGCGCTCCCGTCGCCTTGCACGAAGGGCTCGAACACCTGGTCGTGCTTCGCGGGGTCAACGCCTTGCCCCTCGTCGGCAACGGTGATTTCGAACGCGTCGCCGACAACGCGCAAACACACGCCCACGTGGCTTCCCTCTACGGTGAACTTCACTGCATTCTCGAGAATTTGCAGGAGCGCACGCTGCAGGCGATCCGGGTCCCCGAACGCCGCGAGCGGTCCGCGCGGAAGCTCTTCGATGAGCTTTACACGTTTGTCGTGGATGGCGTCTTGGAGCATGGACGCCGACCGCTTGACCGCATCGACGATATCGTAATCGCGATGATGGAGTCGCAACCGGCCGGTCTCGATCGCGGTCACGTCGATCAGGTTGTCGAGGGTCGTACGCAGACGCCGCACGCAGTCGTCCATGGCCCGGAGCGCCTTCTTCTGAGGCTTGTCGAGAGTCCCAAGTTCATCGTCGAGGAGCATGCGCAAGTAGCCGACAATCGGAGTCATCGGCGTCGCGAGCTCGTGCGACATGTTCCTGTAAAACTCCGTGCGCAAGCGATCGAGCTCACGCAAGCGCGCGTTCATCCGTTCGAGCTCTTCGACCTTGGCTTCGAGGCGCGCCACGATGCGACCGCCCTGCGATCGCAACACCGCCTCAGTCGCGTCCACCGTGGAAGTCGTGCGCTCCCGAAACCCTCCGAGGAACTGCATCACTTGGGCTGCGAAGCGCCGCGCATCAATCGGCTTCTGAATGAAGCCCGTGCACCCAACCGCCATGCTCGTCTCTCGGTCACCCTCGGCGGTAATCGCGATGATGGGCGTCTCTTTGAGCACCGCCTCCGCGCGCAAGCGAAGGGTCACCTCGTAGCCGTCGAGGCCCGGCAGGTTGATATCCACGAGAATCAGCGAGGGCCGCTCGGCCAAAGCCAGGCGAACGCCTTCAAGTCCGTCGGCAGCATCCACCACCTCAAGGCCCTCGGCGGCGAGCAGTTTGCGCACGAGGAGGCGGTTCGAGGGATCGTCTTCGATGTGGAGAACGCGCGACGGCATGCATCATCGGTAGCAGAGCTTGCCAGCGCCGAGGCAACGGCTACGGTTCGCCCCCCATGAACAAGGGTCTCCTCGTCCTCGCCTTCCTTGCCCCCCTCGCGGGCGGCTGCTCCAAGCTCACCGCCCCACCGAGCAGCGACCCGCCACGCGACGCGCACACCGTCCGTCCGACGGCCCCCGCGGAGCGCGCACCCTCGAAGCTCGACATCACCGAAGTCACCGTTGGCAGCGGCGCCGAAGCCAAGTCCGGCGACAAGGTCCGTGTACACTACACAGGCACCCTTCTCGACGGCACCAAGTTCGACAGCTCACGCGACCGTGGGG
>CAIQDA010000036.1 GCA_903870415.1 uncultured delta proteobacterium | reverse complement strand
CTTGCAGTCTGCATAAATGCGGCGGCGCAAGATGTGAGCCTCTTCGGCGTAACCGTCCGAACAGCCACGGGTGGCGCGTCTTCGAAAAGTGTCGCCAGATTGCGGCATGAGAAACGCGAAGCAAGCGAAGGATGTTTGGGCGAAGATCGTGGCCGAGGTTGACGCCGGCGAATCGCCGGGCGCTGTTGCCACGCGGCATGGAGTCCGCGAGGGGACACTGCGTTGGTGGCGTTCGCGACTGAAGAATCGCGCGAATTCGCATCGGCAAGAGGCGCCTGCCGTGCGCACGGGGCTGCTGCCGATCTTCGTCGATCCGCGCGCGAGCGGCGAGGTCGAGGTGGTCGTCGGCGATTGTCGCGCAACCTTCCCAATGGATACACCGATCGCATACGTGAAACAGCTTTTGGCTGTTCTACGGTCATGTTGAGTATTGGAACGGGCCGAATATTCTTGGCGACGGCGCCGGTCGATATGCGTCGAGGACACGACGGACTTGTGGCCTTCGTTTGCAGCGAATTGGGTGCCGACCCCTACCAAGGAGACCTTTTCGTCTTCGTCGGCCGCACGCGCGATAGGCTGAAGATCCTCAGCTGGGATCGCGGTGGCTTCGTCTTGGTTTACAAGCGGCTGGCGCGCGGGCGCTTCCGCATGCCGAACGTTGCCACGACCTCCGATCGCGTGTCCTTGGACAAGACGGAGCTCGCGATGATCCTCGGCGGTTTCGATCTGAAGCACGCCCGACGCCAGCCTGCGTGGTCGCCGACGCGCGCGACCTAACGACAATCGACGCGGGATGGACGAATACAATGGACACGCGAGCGCGAATTTGATCAACGCTCCTCGATGGCGCGCAAATCTTCCAAGTCCGATGAGCATCGCTGCGAGTGGCGAGAAACGCACGAGCAGCTCGTCGCAACGCTTGCGGAAATGCAGCTAAAGCTCGATGCGCTCGCCGCCCAGCACGAGGCCCTTAAGCGCCTGCAATTCGGCAAGAAAAGCGAACGCGGACCGCGGGCGAAACTCCCGCCTGCGGTCCAGCCGTCGACGCCCTCCCCGGAAGCGGTGCAGAAAAAGCGCGCGGAAGCTCGCGAAGGCCAGCGGAACGCGCTGCCCGCCATCGAGGAATTCGTGACGCTCGACCGCTCGGCGTGTCCCTTGTGTGCGGACACCCTCGAGCCCGCGGGCAAAAGTGAGCCCACGGAAACCATCGAGTACGTGTGCGGTCACTTCCGACGGCGAGTCACGCGATGTGAGACGAAAGCCTGCGCGTGCGGCTACATCGAGCAGGCGAAAGGCCCGGCTCGCTTCGGCGATCGTGGGCGTTATGCACCGAGCTTCGCCGCTCATATTGTCACCGCGAAGTGCGCGGACTCGACGCCCATCCACCGCATCGAAAAGCAACTCGCGCGGCAAGGCGTTCCGGTCGCGCGCAGCACGATGACGGACATCTTCCTCCGCGCGAGTGAACTCCTTGAACCCGTGTACAAAGCAATGGTTGCGAAAGTGCCCGAGGCCGACGTCGTGCACGCCGACGAGTCGCATTTTCGGCAGCAAGACAAAGAGGGCCGCGTCTACTTCTGGACGTTCGCGACCAGGGAAAATACTGTCTATTCGTACGCCGGAACGCGCAGCGGCACCGTGGCGCAGGCGGTGCTCGGCGACTCGAAAGGTACGCTCGTGGTCGATGCTTACACGGGCTACAACCGCGTGACCGCGGCGAACGGGCGTACCCGCGCAGGCTGCTTCGCGCATGTGCGTCGAAAATTCTACGAGACGCTGGCGCACGCGGAATCGAAACGCGCCTACGAGCTTATCGGACAGCTCTACGCGATCGAAGCCGATGCACGAAACCGCGCAATTCTTGGCACGCAAGAGCATGCGGAGTTGCGACGCATGAAGAGTGCACCCATTGTCGAGACGCTCTTTCGCGACGCGCATGCGTGGCAGAATGCGAACGACCCGCGCAGCGATCTCGGCCGCGCCATTGGCTACCTCGTCAACAACGAGGCACCGCTCCGCGTGTTCCTCGATGACCCTGCGGTCCCTATCGACAACAACACGGCCGAGCAAAAGATGAGGCGAGTGGCCCTCGGACGAAACAATTTCTTGTTCGCGGGAAGCGCCAACGGCGGCAAGGCTCTCGCGATTCTCTACTCGCTCGTGGCCACGTGCGAGCAACACCGAATCAACCCGCAGGCGTACCT
>CAIQDA010000035.1 GCA_903870415.1 uncultured delta proteobacterium | reverse complement strand
CTCCAGCGCCGCGGTCGCATGGGAAGGAACGTACCCGGTTCATTGCGATCCGACGTGCGGAATTCTTTCGTCACCCGCGTGCGCACGTCCCTGCCGCGCTCGCCCCTGCTAGAGTCGCGCGTCTCGATGGGTCGACCTCGCCAAGCCCCCGCCCCGTTGCCCGTCCTCGCGCCGGAAGACCGCATTCCTGCAGGCCCGCGCCTCGTGGCCGCATTGAAGGCCGCTTACCGCGCCCGCCTTCCTGCGCTCCTCGAGGGTGCGACGGGCATTGGAAAGAGCGAAGTCGTCGCGTCGGTTGCCCGCGAACTTGGCGTTCGAATCATCGTGCTGGATCTTTCGCTCCTTGAGCCTCCAGACCTCGTGGGGTTGCCGCGCGTCGAGGGAAACGTCACGCGATTTGCTCGCCCGGCCATCTTGCCGACCGAGGGCGCGGGCATCCTGCTTCTCGAAGAACTCAATCGCGCCGATCGCGCCATCCAGCAGCCGGCACTGCAACTGCTCAGCGCCCGACGCCTGCACGAGTACACGCTGCCGCCCGATTGGGCGTGCTTCGCGGCCGTGAACCCCGACGACGGCGACTACCAAGTGAGCCCGCTCGATCGCGCCCTTCGCGCGCGGTTTCTCGAACTCAAGGTCACCGCCGATCGCGCCACGTGGCTCGCATGGGCCGAAGATCACGAGCTTCACCCGGCCGTCCTCGCGCTCATCCGCGCCCACGAAAGCGCGTTCGAATCCATTCCGCCGCGCACGTGGACCTACGCCGCGCGCCTCCTCGCAAGCCTCACGGACGAGGAACTGCGAAGCGACGAACTGCTTCGCGACCTCTTCGGCGGTTACCTCCCCGGCGCATGGCTCGATCGCTTTCTCGCGACGCGAAGTCAATGGGATCGCCTCGCGCTTCCGGTCGATCCTCGCGCGCTCGTACGCGACGCCGATCGGACGTCCGAACTGCTCGCCGAAGTACGTGCGCTCGTGAAGGCCGGCCGCACCGATGTTGTCGCGGAGGTCGTGGCGCGAATCACGGCGATCGTGGGCGGTCCCGAGGTTCAACTTCTTGGCGCGAAGGGAGAGCTTCGACTCGATTCCATCGACGCCGTTCTCGGTGAATTTCCAGGCGATTCGAGGGAGCGCGTTCTTGCTGCTCTCGCGGGCAACGCACTGGCGATCCCCCTCGCCGAGCTTGACCCCTCGCTCCTTCTTCACGCGGCCTTTCCATCGAACGCGGTTTTGAAGAAGCTCGAAGCATGGGGCCGCGACACGTCCACGCGTTACCGGGTGACGCTTGCGGTGCGTGGGGTTCGCCTCTTTCTCGACAAACACCCGGACCTTGCGACGTTGCGCCGCTCGAACGTGCTGCGCGCCAACCTCGGGCACCTGCTCGTACGCTTGCCCGAGGCCGCCGCCATGCCGCTCATCGATGCGCTCCTTGCGGCCGGAATCGCGCCCATTCGTCCTGCCTAACGGGACCAAACGCGTTCCATGGCGACCCGCACCGAACGGCTCATCGTTGCACGCACGCATCACGCGGCGTTCGTCGAGAAGTACCCTTTCCATACGTCGGTCATCTCACGTATGCAGCCTATCGTTGACCCCACCATCGAGACGATGGGCGTGTCGATGGACCAAGGTTCGCTCCTCTTGCACGTGAACGAGCGATGGGCCGAGGCGCATGCGGACATGTTCGTGGGACTGCTGCTTCACGAGGTGCATCACGTGGTGCTCGGGCACCTGGTGGACGCAAAGCTCCGCGAGGTGGATGCGCCGGATCTCATGGATATTGCCTTGGAATGTGCGGCCAACGAGCACCTCGTCGAACCGCTGCCTAACCCCATTCTTTGGCAACACTTCGAACGCGCCGGCTTTCGTGCGAACCAGTCGTCGGTCGAGCGCTACGGCATTCTGCGGGCGCACGTGGAGGCGAACTCTTCGTCAAGAACGCTGCCGCTCCCGAGACCGAGCGACGCGCACGGTGGTCTGCGCAAACCGGTTGACTCGGCCTCGATGGCGCTTCAACGACGCATCGTCGAAGAGCTCGTTGAGCTCGCGGAGAGTCGCGCGCAACCGGACGACGCGACGATTGCGGGGTGGAAACCAGGTGACCTGCAGCGTGCGCTTTTTCAGAAAGAATCCTCATCTTTTGTCGACTGGCGTCGCGCCCTCGCGCTCTTGCTGGCACGCTCTTCGCGGACCGTGTCCTCCTACCGGCGCCCGTCGAGGCGGTTCCCCGATCGCGTGGGCGAGGTGCCAGGTCGCATGCGCCAACATCTCGCGGGAACTCCGCCGCGCCTCGTGGTGTGCCTCGACACGTCCGCGAGCATGAACGACGACGACCTGGCGGATGCCGCTCGGGAACTGCGGAGACTCGCTCCCATTGCGCGCATCACGCTTGTGACCTTCGACGCGCAGGTGCATGCAGTTTACCCGTATCGTGGCGAGGCTCTCACGATGCTCGCAGGCGGCGG
>CAIQDA010000034.1 GCA_903870415.1 uncultured delta proteobacterium | reverse complement strand
CGCGGAGCGTTCATTTGCTCATGTGGTGGTGGCTCCACGACATGCGCATCCGGAGCCCGAATCCGTGCGACGAGGCGTGCAAGACGACGCCCTCGGAGGCGCGACGGGACTCTTTCTCCAGTTCGGCCGCGCGTGTCGCTTCGGCCTCGACGGTGACCATCCCGCCGCGCTCGAACACCTCGTCGAGGGCGGCACGGCGATAGGTTCTGCGCGCGACCTCGGCACGGCACTCGAACTCGGCGCATCGCGCATCGAGCTCCTCGCCTTCGACGCGGGTGCGAACGCCGTTCCGCTCTTGGCGCTCACCGAGGCCACGCTCGCAAGCCTCGGCGTCGACCGCGCGAAACTCATGGTTCACGCAGGGTTCGACCCGGTGGGCGCGCTCCTTCGCGACGGAGCGGTGCCCGCGGACCTCGACTACCTCTGGCGCGAGGCCGCCGAGACGTTGACGGCCGTCGATTCCGCGAGCACCCCAACGAAGCTCGTCGTCGCCGACGGAACGACCGCGCACAACGCGGGTGCGGACGCGGCCCTCGAACTCGCCATCCAATGGGGCTCCGCGCTCGAGGCGTTTGACCGCTTGACTGGAAACGGTATTTCGCCGTATTCCGCAGCGCATACCATCGTCTTTCGCTGCGCCGTTGGCCGCGACGTGTTTGTCGAACTCGCCAAGTTGCGCGCGTTGCGTCTCGGGTGGCAGAAGATTCTCTGCGCGGCAGGCCTTGAGTCCGCGCCGCCCGCCGTCGTCCATGCGTGCGTCTCGGGCCGCAGTCTCTCGCGGCGCGACCCGTGGGTGAACATGCTTCGCGGAACCGGGGCCCTATGGTCCGCGCTGCTCGGCGGTGCCGACGTGGTGACACCTGCAGCCTGGGACGAGGCCATCGGCGAACCCGACAGCTCCACGCGCCGCATCGCCCGCAACGAAGCCTTGATGCTCATCGAGGAGTCGCACCTCGCCGACCCGATCGATCCGGCGCTCGGGTCCTACGCCCTTGAGGCGCTTACAAAAGAGCTCGGCGAGAAGGCCTGGGCGATTCTCCAAGCGTTCGAGGCAGAGGGCGGAATCGTCGAGGCCATCGAGGTCGGAAGCGTGCAAGCGCGGATTCGTGCGTCGGCGGAGGTGCGGCTTCGCGCGATCGTCCGGCGCGAAGAGCCCGTCATTGGCGTTAGCGAATTCCCGAACCTCGACGAGCAGGCCGTCATTCGCCGTGACGTCCGCGATCGCAAGAGCGCCACCTCCCTCGCGGACATCGCCGCCACCTCGCGCCGCATGCGCGCATCGTCACCGCCGCCTGCGTTCGGAAAGGTCGCGGGGTTCGCGGAGCTGCAGGCCTTGGCCGCGCGCAACGCCACGGTGAGCGAAATTGGTCGCGCCCTTTCGCGCCGCGGTGAAGGCCCTTCGGTCGAACGCGTTCGCCCCATGCGCGATGCGGCCCCCTTCGAGCGCCTGCGTGACCGCGTTGAACGATTGACCCGCGGTCGCGGAAAGAACCCGACGGTCACCCTCGTCACGCTTGGCGACGCCGAAGATTCCCGTGCGCGTACGACGTATGCCGCGAACGCGTTTGCGGCTGCGGGGTTCCGAACGAACGTCGTCGACTTCGACACAGTGACGGGCTCGCTTCCTGGCGCGGCGTGCTTGTGCGCAAGCAACGAGGTCCTCGAACTCGAGGGAGTCCGCGCCGCTCGCGCGCTTCGAAGCCACGGCGTTTCGCCGATCGTGGTGGCAGGGCGAATTCCAGCACTTCATGAGGCCCTCGCGGACGCCGGCGTATCCCAAACCCTTTTTGCCGGAGGCGACCTTGTGGCCCTCCTCGAAGCCTTGATCGTCGCCGAGGAGTCGCGCCCATGAGACCCAACCTGTCCTCGCTCGCCTTCGCCGCTGCGCCCCTCGCGCACGTCCCCGCCCTCGACTCGACGACGCTTCGCACACCCGAAGGCATCGACGTCCCGGCGCGTGCTCCACACGAGGCGTTCGCACACCTCGGGTCCATGCCCGGCTTCGCCCCCTTTGTGCGCGGACCGTACCCGACGATGTTTCGGCGACAACCCTGGACCATCAGGCAATACGCTGGGTTTTCCACGGCCGAAGAGTCGAACGCCTTCTACCGCCGAAACCTTGCGGCCGGGCAGATGGGTCTCTCCATCGCCTTCGATCTCGCCACCCATCGCGGCTACGACTCGGACCATCCGCGCGTCGTCGGTGACGTGGGCATGGCAGGCGTCGCCATCGACTCCATTCTCGACATGCGCGTGCTCTTCGATCGCATTCCGCTCGATCGCATGAGCGTCTCGATGACGATGAACGGCGCGGTGCTACCGATACTTGCACTCTACATTGTTGCCGCGGAAGAGCAGGGAGTTGCCCCTGAAAAGCTCACAGGAACGATTCAGAACGACATTCTGAAAGAGTTCATGGTGCGCAACACGTACATCTACCCGCCGGCGCCGAGCATGCGCATCATCGCGGACATCTTCGCGTGGTGCTCAACGCACATGCCGAAGTTCAATGGCATCAGCATCAGCGGGTACCATATGCAGGAGGCCGGAGCGACGGCGGACCTGGAGCTCGCCTACACGCTCGCCGACGGCGTCGAGTACGTGAAAACAGGCATCGCGTCGGGCATGGCCGTGGACGTTTTCGCCCCGCGTTTGTCCTTCTTTTTCGCGATCGGCATGAACTACTTCATGGAGGTCGCGAAGCTTCGAGCCGCTCGCCTTCTCTGGGCCGAGCGCATGGCCGCCTTCGATCCGAAGAACCCGCGATCGCTCATGCTTCGAACGCACTGCCAGACGAGCGGTTGGTCGCTCACGGCGCAAGACGCGTTCAACAACGTCGGGCGCACGCACGTGGAAGCGCTCGCCGCGGTACACGGTCACACGCAGTCGCTTCACACCAACTCCCTCGACGAGGCCCTCGCGCTTCCGACGGACTTCAGCGCGCGCATCGCTCGCAACACGCAGCTGCAAATTCAGCAGGAATCCGGCTCGTGCCGCTTCGTCGACCCTTGGGGTGGCAGCCATTACGTCGAACGCCTCACGCACGACCTCGCGGAGAAGGCCCGCGCGCACTTCGCCGAGATCGACTCCCTTGGCGGCATGGTCAAGGCCATCGAACGCGGCATTCCGAAGCTGCGCATCGAAGAGGCTGCAGCCAAGACGCAGGCGCGCATCGACAGCGGTCGGCAGACCATTGTCGGCGTGAACAAGTACGCGCCCGACGATGACCCCGCCCTCGAGGTGCGTTCCGTCAACAACCGCAAAGCCCGCGAATCCCAGCTCGCGCGCCTTGAGGAACTTCGACGCACGCGCGACGAGGCGAAGGCGCAAGCGGCGATAGCGCAGCTCACCGCCATCGCGAAGAGCGGGACCGGAAACCTTCTGGCCGCGACGGTCGATGCCGCCCGAGCCATGTGCTCGGTGGGCGAAATGTGTATGGCGCTCGAGGTGGTCTTTGGCCGCCACGAGGCCACGGTCCAAACCGTGAAGGGCGTCTACGTGAACGAGGCAGGAACAGACGATCGCTCGATCGCCGCCGCACGCCAATCATGTGAAGATTTCCTCGCGGAAGAAGGCCGTCGTCCTCGCATCCTCGTCGTGAAGATGGGGCAAGACGGGCACGACCGCGGTCAAAAAGTCGTGGCCACTGCCTTCGCGGACTTGGGCTTCGACGTGGACGTGGGGCCGCTCTTTCAGACGCCCGACGAGGTCGCGCGCCAAGCAGTCGAGAACGACGTGCACGTGGTCGGTGTCAGTTCGCTGGCCGCAGGTCATCTCACGCTCGTTCCCGCGCTCATGGACGCGCTCAAGAAACTCGGTCGCGCGGACATCCTCGTCGTGGTCGGTGGCGTCGTTCCACCCCAGGATTACCAAGCTCTCCGCGATGCGGGGGCTGCAGCCATCTTCGGCCCAGGCACCGTTATCGCGAAAGCGGCCACCGAGCTCCTCGACGCCGTACGCCGCTCCGGCGGGTAATCCGTCATGCGTACGCGCCACAGCCTCGAACAATACCGAGACGGTATCCTCGCGGGCGACCGGGTCATGCTGGCGAAGGCCATCACCCTTGTGGAGTCGCGTCGCGCGGACGACATCGCGCTCGGCCGCAAGCTCGTTCGCCACGTCGCGCAAGCAACCCCGAAGGCCCACCGCATCGGAATCACGGGCGTTCCTGGCGTGGGAAAAAGCACGTTTCTAGACGTCTTCGGAACAGCTCGCTGCAACGAGGGGCTCAAGGTCGCGGTCCTCGCCGTCGACCCTTCGAGCGAGGTGAGTGGCGGGTCCATCCTCGGGGACAAGACGCGCATGGCGCAGCTCTCCAAGCACCCGAACGCGTACATTCGCCCGTCTCCATCGGGCCTTGCTCTTGGCGGCGTTGGCCGACGAACACGTGAGGCCATCGTGCTGTGCGAGGCCGCGGGCTTCGACCTCATCTTCGTTGAGACCGTGGGCGTGGGACAGTCGGAGACCACCGTGGCGGGAATGGTCGATGTTTTCCTGTTCCTCGCGCTGCCTGGCGCCGGCGATGAGCTCCAAGGGATCAAGAAGGGCATCCTCGAACTCGCGGACTTGGTGGTCGTCCACAAGGCCGATGGCGATTCGCGGCAACGCGCCGAAGAGGCGAAAGTGACCCACGAGAATGCCTTGCATTATGCACGCAGTGTCGGGTTCTGGCATCCGCGTGCGCTCCTCGCGAGCTCACGCACGGGTGACGGACTCGTCGAGGTTTGGGACGCGCTGAAGGAACACCGCGCCGCACAAGTCGCTGCGGGTGACCTCATCATGCGCCGTCATTTGCAGGAGCAGCGCGCATTTTGGTCCTTCGTGGACGAGGGGCTTCGCGCGCGCTTCGACGCCGATGAGCGCGTGCGCACGGAGCTGCCCGCGGTCCTGAAAGCGATCGCCGCGGGCACCGTCGACGCGGGAACAGCCGCGGACCGATTGCTTGCACTCCACACCGAGTGAATGCCGGGATGACAGGCGCTTGCCGCGATTGGGCGGAGAACTCGCGACCGGCACATGAACGAAGCAGCCCGTCACTTCCCGAGACGATCGGAAAGGACGGGCGCGCGGGTTCGTAATCGAATCAGTTGCCGCCAGCCGGAACCGTCATCGCCCATGCGCGTGCGATCGCACCACGGGCGCCAAGGTTGCTTTCGTTTTCGAAGGCTTCTTGGAGAACGGCCGCAAGGCCCGCGACCGGCGCGCCGCCCGCAAGGCCATTGGCCGGGAGGCGCAGGACGACACCGGGACTTCCGGTTCCAAGCATCGCCGCGAGCACTTCACGAACGCTCTCGTCGTCGCTTGCGAAGAGTTTCTTGATCTCCGGAACGGCGCTCACGTCACCAAGTCGTGCGAGCTGAGCTGCGACGACAGCGTGCACGCGGCCAGCTTTTTCCTTCACGCCCAACGCGAATACGGGCTTCTTCACCGCCGCGAGAATGCGCTTGCCCACCGCCGTGTACGCGTAATTCGGAAGCAACGTGGCATGCTCCCAGGCCGCGCCAGGCTCCTTGCCGCCGAGGAGCGCGATGACTTGCTTTTCAGCCTTCGCATCGCCCGTAAGTGCGAGCGCGACGATTGCTGCCGCGTGGTCGGTTCGGTCGGGGCTGCCCGCAAATTCCTTCGCCGTCGCCTGCCACTCGGCCTTGTCGTCCGCGTTGCCCATGGCGGCTGCGGTCACCGTCGTCACCCAATCGCTTCCGATGGGCGCGCGCTTAAGCTTTTTGGCAACGGACTTGTCGCCCATCTTAATCAGGTACCAAGCACAAGCCTGCCGCGCGGGGCCCACGGCCGACACTTCATTCTTGTCGATGTCGAAGATGCCTGTGCACGCATCGACGAGGCTCGCGTCGTTCCATTGGCCGAAAAGCGCGGCCGCCGATTGGATCGCATCCATCGTGTATTCGCTGTCGGGCTGGTGCGTAGCCATCTTCACGACGAGCGGTGCGAACGACTTGTCGTTGTACCAGCCGATCATGCGCACGAGATACCCGCGCGAGCTGAAGCCAGCGACCTGCCAGCTCGCATCGTTTGCAAAGAACGCCTCGATGAGCGGCTTGTGGGCCGCGTCACGCCGGAGCACGAGCAACTCGAATGAAGGCGCGAGGGCCTTGCATCCCCAGGAACCGACACAGTATTTGGACGAAAGGCTGCTCGCATCCGGTGCCATCGCGAGGCCCTCTCGGATGAGCGGCAGCGGGAGAGGCTTCGTCCCGAGGATCGCGTCCTTGAAGAACTTGCTTCGGACCACTCCATCGCCACCGACAATCTTCTTGTCGCCGATAAGCCAATCGCGAAGGTAAGCGAATTCGCCTTTACCGTCGATGGCCTCTTGCCACGCGGCGCTGTCCTCGGCGCGAGCTGGAGTCGCCAAAAATGTTGTCGCTGCGCAGAGACTGGACAAGCAGAGAATAGATGTAAACTTCATTTATCGCGCCCTTCGCGACGGCGGCGTACCGCACACCGCGGCAACGCTCTCGGCGCACGGCGACGATAGTGCCACCGCAGGTCTTCGCCGTGCAAGCGCATGATGTGTGTCAATGGCGCAGCGATTGCGTACGCCATTTCTGCGTCGCCTCGCTCGCAATGGCGCAAAAACCAGTTCAATCCGAAAAACGAACCGCCGCGAACGTGCGCGAGCGGGCTTACACGCTTTTCTCTTCGGCCAATTTCTTCGCGATGGTCAGGTGAAGCCTATACGTCACGGTGCTGCGGTCGTGGAGACGCACATGCCACGGAACATCGTTGAGCTCCGCTTCGAGGGCCATGGAACCGAGCGCGGCGGGATGAGCTCCCGGGGTGAGGAGAGCGCGAAGGACAGGCTCGCTGGCTCCGAGGTTCGGGCTTCGCTGCGAATGACCGCCAAACCAGGCCTCGATGGGCGTCGCATTCGGCGACCAGTCGTAGGGCGTGGCCAAGAGCGAGCGGCCACCGGCTCCAAGAACTCGGGCGATTTCCGCGAGAACATCACGCGGACTCTGGACACAGTCGATGAGGTTGAGCGATGTGGTGAGGGCGAAGGTGCCGTCGGCGAACGGAAGCGCCCCCACGTCACAGGCCCAAAAGTCGACGTTGCCCGCCTGGGAAAATGCCACGTCCACGCGGCGCCTGTCGTAGACAACGCCGGTCCGTTTGCGTGGGTATTGGACAAACCCGCGATGAAGGGCCGACGACGCCAGCCGCAACATCGACAAGTTGAGGTCGATTCCCACCACGAGGCGCCCGGTCCGCTCCGCGAGGTCAAACGTTGTGCCGCCCACCGAGCACCCAAGGTCCGCGATGGCTCCTGCGGGCAAAGACTCGTTGAGGTTCTCACCGACAAGCTTTAGCCCGGCCGCCAGCACCCGAGCTGTGGAACCGGGTCGTGGCTCGACGTCGGGCTCGTCCGCATCGTGAACGCCATAATGATCACGGGCATAAGAGCCAAGTTGATGGCGTGTGACATCGAACGACGACGCTGGCCCGGCGCAATCGCCAAGGACGCTCTCGATGGTGTCCGAAAGGTCGTCGCGCGCCATCAAATGAGCCATGTTGTCGGCGAGATACCCGCGCAAATTGGCAATGATCATCGGGATTCCGTCGATGATCGGGTATTCGCGCTGGCAGCTTGAATTGGGGCAGAGAAGGAGCCCTTCGAGAATCACCTCATCGGTGCGCCGAATGACCAGAGACAGTTGCAGCGGCTGCACCTGCTGCGCATCGCGGCCACAAACGGGGCAATGGGGACGCAATGCTTCGAAGTGACGAATTCGCACGTTGGCCGATCAGGCGAGGAGGACAGTTGGGCAGCCCGGCGGCAGGATCTTTCCTGCTGGTCCAGGAATCGGCGCCACACAGCTCGGGTGCAAGGTCGGATCGCTGACGCGCGCCGCGGGCTTGTTGGTGATGAGCACCGTCGGCGACCCCATCATGATCATTCCTGGCGCGCCCGGCACACAACCCGGCAGCATGCAGGGCATGGTCTTATCGCCCAAGAGCGCCGCAGGCATGTTCCCAATGAGAACGGTTGGAGCTCCCGGCGGGATAATCAGCAACGGCAGGGCCGGATGCGGCACCGGCGTCGGCACCGGAGCGGGCGGGTGAATCGGAGCGTGGCAATGTGGCCCCGGTTGGAGCACTTTGTCCGTCACGCGAGCAGCTGGATTTCCCATGATAACTCCTAAACAGGCTGCTGAAAACAAGAGCGGACGCCCCAAAGCGAGGGAACGTGACGCGTATTAGGGGCGAGTCGGCTCTGCTGGCGCATGGTGATGGTGCCCGCAAGCTTCGCCAGCGTTTTCAGGCGGAGCTTCTGCCAACAACGCGAGCGCCGCAACTTCAAGCATGGCGGCCTCGGTGCCTTCAGGCGTGCAATTGATGCGAACAAACGCGCCATTCAAGTGAATGTCTTGCTCGGTCACCGCGCGCAACTCGTCGGCGTGCACGCGAACCTCGCCGTCGCTCTCAAGGCTGATGTTCGAGGTCGCGTGGACCTGAAACGTGTCGCAGCGAATGTCCACCGCGGGCGCGAGGAGCTCCAGTCGGGCCGCGCAAAGGGACACCACAGGGCCGGCCGCCGTCAGGGTGATTCGCAGCTCAAGCTCACCGAGTGGCGAGCGAATTTCCAGCTCTTCACCCTCGCTCCCGGCCCGCATCATGAGCGAGCGCCCGGACTGGAGTTGCCGCGCGAGCACGGGAGACCGTTCGTCGGGCGCGTCGGGCGCGTCGGGCGCGTCGGGCGAAAGCAGTGGCGTCGGAGATGCAAGCGTGAGGGACATCGCGTTAGCTCGTGTGGAGAATGGTGGTGAGCAGGGACTCTCCCGCCGTCGTGGCCGCGACACGAATGGGCTGGAAGCAAGCCTCGGCAAGCGTCGGCGGCGTCAGGGGTCGCTCATGCCGCAGGAAAACCAGCATCGATGCGCCCAGGTACTTTCCAACGGCCGCGGCCACGTCGTCGGCCGGGCAATCGACCGTCGCACCCGATTCATCGAGGATCGGCAGGTACAAAAGCGGGATGTAACGCAGCATGCACAGGTGAACGAGGAGCAGCGGATCGACTGTCGGGGTGAGGCGCGCGGCCGCATCCTCAGGCAACGCGGGCGTCGCCGCCGAGACCGACACGATGCCCGCCGACGACAACCCAACGGCACGCTGGCCATGGCGCGCGATGGCGGACGTGAGGCGATGGGCATGCGGCTCCGCCTGACCGTTCCGATCGGCGTCGAGGACGACAATGAGGCGCAAATCCAGGCTGCGCAAAAGCGCGAGCTTCGCGGCAATCGGCTCAAGTTCGGCGGAAGCGACCGCGGCGGCATCAAGGCGCACCACCACGACCTGATCGCGCATGGCGGCTGCTGTGCGAAGTGAACGTTCGAGAAGCGCGTCGTCCTGCATCGTGCCCCATCCTATCCTGTTCCATGCGCGTCGGCCTTCATCAAACAGCGCGGCGCGCCGAAAACGTTGCGCATAGCCGCGACGCTTGAATCCCGGATGAGCGTCGAATCGCTGGATGAACGGCGCTCGCAAGACCGCCAGACCCTGGTAGAGTGGCGCGATGCGAATGCTGTTTCTTGAGGTCGATACCGAAAGTACGTGGTCGGTGGCATCCCTCGGGCCAGCTTTTCTCGGCGGCATGTTGCGCGCGCACGGACACGAATGCACCTTGCTTCGGGTCGGCATGGACATGGGCGTCGCCGACATCGAGGCCGCCGTTCGGGGGTTTGGGGCCGGGCTCATTGGCGTATCGGCAACCACGCGGCAATGGCTTCGTACCCGCGCCTTGCTCGAAGAGCTGCGCGAACGCCTCAATGTGCCCGTCATTTTGGGCGGCCTCCATGCGACGTTCTCGCCTGAAGAAGTGCTGCACCACGTCGGCGTCGACTACGTGTGCCTCGGCGAAGGCGAAGCGGCCTTGCTCGAGCTCGTTGAGGTTCTCGAAGCGAGCGGTCATCCGGCGGTACGCAGCGTCGACAACATTTGGATCAAGGGCCAAGCGCGCCCGAAGATTCGCCCGCCGATCGAGCCCATCGACAGCATTCCATTTGCGGCCCGTGACTTGCTCGACGAACGCTGGGGCGTCGTGCATATGTCCACGCAACGCGGCTGCCCGTTCCCATGTACCTACTGCGCCGCCCGCATGTACGATCAGCTTTACTCGGAACTCGGAGGGCCCTCGTACGGACGTCGCCGAAGCCACGAAAACGTCTTGGCCGAGCTCCGCGCCCTTCGAGCCGCTGGCCCTCTGAATTACGTGGTTTTTCTCGACGATACCTTCACGATTCACCACGGGTGGGTCCGGGAGTTTTGCCGCGTTTACGGCGCCGAGCTCGCGGTTCCTTTTTCCCTTCATGCGCGCGTCGAAACCGTGAACGAGCGCATGCTCGGAGAGCTTGGCGCCGCGGGTTGCAAGCACATCGTTTACGGAGTCGAAAGCGGCAGCGAGCGCGTGCGCCGGGACATCATGCAGCGACACGCGAGCAATCAGCGTTTTCGCGATGTTTTTCGCTGGACGCGCGAGGCCGGCATCATGGCCACCGCGAACTACATCATCGGCACGCCAGGGGAAACCGTCGCCGAAATGGAGGAAACGATCGCGCTGCACCACGAACTTCAGCCAGCGGATTTCGGCTATTTCGTTTTCTACCCCTACCCCGGTACCGCGCTCTTTCGCACGTGCCTTGAAAAGGGCTACTTGCCTGAAGATTACCTGGAGCAGCCCGCGGTCCATCGCCGTTCGATCTTGCGACTTCCCGGCGTGACTCCCGAAGAGATTGACGCGGTCTACGCACGTTGGACGGCCATTCGCGCCGCCGGAATGGTGAGCCGCATGCCCGACGCGTCCGCCGAACAAACCGCACAAGCGTTGGCCGTGGCACAAGGACACGCCGCAACCGCGTGACCGAGCGCCGGGTGCGCTTCTCGCGCTGGCGCTGGCCGTTGCGGTGCCAATGGTCGCTTCGCAAGCGCAGGCCGGCGATGACGGGCTCAAGTGCGGCAATCGGCTCGTCACCCTCGGCGACAGTCAAGCGACGGTGCTCGACCGATGTGGCGAACCGTCGTCGAGCCTCTGAACCCGGGCAAACTCACTGCTAGGTTCCGACCCCCATGCTCACGCTCCGGTCCTCACGCCTCATCACGCTGTTCGGCCTCGCGTGGTCCGTGCAGATTGCATCGGTTTACGGGGCCCCGCCCATCGCGGTCGAACCAGGCGACATTCCTCTGCCCGCAGGCGTAAAGAGCGTTCGCCCGCTTCGCAAGGAAACCACTGTTTTCGCGGCGCCTGGGCCCGTCGTCACGCGTCGCGGAACGCTCGAGCCCGACGCGATCGTGCCGCTCCTCGCCACGTCGCGCGCGAACGGTTGCGCGGGACGATGGCTTCAAATCGGTGCGGACGCTTGGGTGTGCAGCGACGCGGCCGCCATGGCGTACGACGAGCCCATCACCATGACGGCGCCGCCTCCGGACAGCGGCCTCCCGTTTTCGTATTACTTCGTCGGACGTCAAGGTGCCGAGAGCTACATGAACCTGAGCCGGGCCTTCGAAGAGGGTCCGGAGACCAGCGAAGAAGCTGGCTTTGGCCTCGCCATCGACGAGATTCGCGATGCGCACGGTGACCGCTGGGGTCACACGTCCAAGGGCCGCTGGGTTCGATTGTCAGACCTGGCCGCCGCGCAGCCCACCCCCTTTGAAGGCGTGCACCTCGCGAGCCCCGACGAGCTCCCCGCGCTCGCGTGGACCATCTCCGACAAGGTCGCGCTCTTCGCCACCGAGAAGCTTGCAGGCAAAGCGCTGCGCACCGTGAACCGGCACGAGCGCCTCACCATCCTCGAGGCGCCCGCCGGCGGAAAGGTCGTGAAGGTGCGCGTTGAGCGCTTTGCCGCGGCCGAAAATGCAGAAGGTTACGTTCGTGTCGCCGGAAACGTCGCGCGTCCAAACGCGACAGCCGCGCCTCGCGATCTCGGCGATGACGAGCACTGGATCGACGTCGACCTCGCGTCGCAAACGCTCACCGCCTTTGAAGGTTCGACGCCGGTGTTCGTCACGCTCGTCTCGACGGGCCGCGGCAAAGAGGGCAGCGAGACCGCCACGCCAAAGGGCCTGCGCCGCGTGTGGGCGAAGCTCCGATCCACGACGATGGCCAATGTCGAAGACGAAGACGCCGCCGGCCACTACTCGCTCGAAGAGGTGCCTTGGGTCCTCTTCTTCGACAAGGGCGTGGCCATCCACGGAGCGTTTTGGCACAGGGATTTCGGCCGTGAACGCAGCCATGGGTGCGTGAACCTCGCGCCAAAAGACGCCGCATGGCTCTTCAATTGGGCCGGGCCGCCACTGCCGGCAGGCTGGACCGCGGTGATTCCTACCCCGTCCGATCCGGGGACGCTGATACGGGTGCGCTAAGGCTTACGACGCCTAGCCGCTCCGCATACGACGCCTATCACCATGCGACGGAAGCGAGCGGCACGTAACGGCGACGACCGGCCTCAAGGCGGCTCTCGAAAAGCGTGAGCGCGACAGGTTCGAAGCGTACCGAGGACGAGGAAGCGTCGAAGCTTCGGAGATCGATCGACTCGTTCTTCACGCGCGCCAGGGTCAGGTGAGGAACGTAGGGAAGCGGCGTTTCGCTGAGGATTCCCAGGTCAATCAGGCGCGCGCGAAGGTCTGCTTCCAGGTGCGCAAGGGCCTCGATGCCGGGGCCGCCAATCGAACGAACCACCACGCGCGCGCCGGCCGCCTCCGGGAACGCCGCGAGGGGACCGAACACGAGGTCGGGCTTTCGCGGTCGCGGCTGAAGCGCGTCGAGCACCCGACGCAGCGACGGCACGAGGCCCACGTCGACGTTGCCAAGAAACGCCGACGTGATGTGCCAACCTTCGGGGTTCGCCCACCTGAGCGCTGCAGCCGCGAAAGGTCCCTCACGGAGCAACGTGCTTTGAGCGAGCACGGATTGGAGCGCGTCGACGGAGGGTTCGATCGCGTAGAAGAGACGAACTTCCGCAAAAAGGCTCTCGCCCATCAGCCGCACACGGAACCGTCGCGACGCATCGTCACGTCGGCCAAGCTCGACGCCGAGCGCACGCGGGGGTCGATGCGGTCGCGCACGAGCCGGAGTCCGTGAAACGCGGCCACGCGCTGGATGCGTTGACGCTCACCGGCAAACAGTTGCCTGTCGACCGTCGTGCCGTGCACCGTGGAGACTGCATAATACACGGTTCCAACGGGCTTCTGATCGGTGCCGCCGTTGGGCCCGGCCACGCCCGTGATGGCGAGCGCGACATCCGCACCGGAGATGCGACGCATGCCTTCGGCCATGGCGGTGGCGACCTCGGCACTCACCGCACCATGGGCACGGATGATGTCTTCGTCCACGCCGCAAAACGTGGTTTTCGCCGCGTTTGCGTAGCAGACCACGTCCGCGAGAAGGTACTCGCTTGCGCCGGGTTCACTCGTGAGCAGATGGCCCACGAGACCGCCCGTGCACGACTCGGCGACGGCGAACTGAAGTCCGCGTGTGCGCAGAACGCGACCCACCACCGCCGGGTAACTCTCGTCGTCCTCGCCGTAGAGCACCTCAAGCAAACGCGCCTTGACCTCAAGGGTCGCGCGTTCGCAAAGCGCTTGCGCGTGCGCGAGGTCACGGCCCTGCGCATGCACCTTCACTTCGACGTCGGGCACGTGCGCGCGGTAACCAATCGTGACGCCGGGCATTGAGGCCTCGACGCCTGCGAGTTTGTCGCCCACGGCGCTTTCGGGCCACCCGTAGGTCCTCAGGCGACGCTGCGCGGTCTTTGGCTCGATGAGCGGCCGCAGCATCGTGACGACATGCTCGTCGAAAATGGCCTGCATCTCGGTCGGCACGCCCGGCATGAAGACGATGCGCGCCAAACCGCAGGGAATCACAAAGCCGGGAGCGGTGCCCACGGGGTTCGTCAACACCTCCGCATGCTGCGGAATCTCCGCCTGCTTCGCGTTCGACGCCGACATGGTGCGGCCCGCGCGCTCAAGCCTGCGGCGAATGGCGTCAAGACTCGGCGCATGCGTTTCAAGCGGGCGCCCAATGAGCTGCGCCGCACACGAGGCCGTGAAGTCGTCCGTGGTCGGCCCAAGGCCCCCCGTGCAGAGCACGATGCGGCATGTGGCCGAAAGCCTCCGCAAGGTCTCGACGATCGCCACGCGATCATCGGGAACCGAACAATGCTCCACAGGCTCGAATCCAAGCTCCACGAGCCTGTCTGCAAGCCACGCGGCGTTCGTGTTCACGAGTTCGCCGCGAGTGATTTCCGTCCCGATGCTGACAATGGCAACCGACATGGGACCTTTGACGTTACGCGCCAACGTTGCGTCGCGCATTAAAAACGTTCGGAGAGCCGCAGCGAATCAAAACCTCGCGGAAGTCCTGCGTTCGCGCTGCTGTCTTGCGCGACGCCGCCACCGGCTCCCGCAGCTATGGGCGCACGAGGCGCTACGACTGCTTGTAGGATGCAAGCAAATGTTGCACCGCACGCTGACGCATTCCGCGGCGCGGCATCTTGCCGTAAGCGAGCGCGAGCGCGGCCAAGGTCGCCTCAATCACGGGGCGTTCGGCCACGCCACCGGGAGCCTGCGCCAAACGCTTCCACAGCAGAGCCTCCACGAGACGCGGCTTCTTGATGAGCGCCTTCGTCGCACGCTCCACCACAACGACGTCCGTCGGAGCCAGGCGCATCGCACGCGCAAACAAGATGGCGGCTCGACGGCGACGACCCACCGAGAGCGCGAGTTTCTCGCCTTCGTCGCAAAGCATCGCGACACGGGCCGCGTCGCTCGGCAGCTCGCCGAGGCTCGACGCGAGCGTGTTGTCCGCGCGGCGGCGCAGCTCAAGAGCATCGTCGACGCCCATCGCAGGTCGCAACTTCCACACGAGGTAGAGCGCGAAGACGATGGCCGCGAAAGCGAGCAGCACGTTGTCCGTCGTCGAGGAGGCCATGATGGCCCGATTCCCTACCGCGCTTTGCTCGCAGGCCCAAGTTCGAGGCATGGCAGCGCATTCGCACGGTCACTCCGCCGGCCAATGCCCTTGAGGCGCGCCCTGGGCGTCGCGATGGAATCCCTTGCGCGCGCAGGCCGGACAGGGAAGATCTAAGCCCCCATGGCCTTCGCTCGCGCGTTCCCGTTCGCCTTCGTCGCTTGCGCGGCGCTTGTCGGAACGCACGCGCAGGCGGACATCTACCGCTGGGTAGACGCCGACGGTGTCGTGCACTTTACAAGTAAAAAAGAGGACCCGGCAGCGCGGCTCTTTCTTCGCGGCAACCGTTCGAATCGCGGTCGCGACTTTGCCACCACGACCCCCACCGCCCCCGCGGACATGGATCGCTTTCATCGCTTCGACCTGTGGATTCGCCAAGCTGCGGTCGCCTACCAGCTCCCGGAAGCCCTGCTTCGCGCCGTCGTCAAAGTCGAGTCGAACTACGAGCCGCGCGCGCAAAGCCCGGCGGGCGCCCGCGGACTCATGCAGCTCATGCCCGACACGGCGGCGGCGATGCAAGTGAGGTCCATCGGTGACCCGCGCGAAAACATTTTCGGCGGCGCTCGCTTCCTTCGCATCCTCGCGAACGCGTTCTCCGGCGACCTGCGTCTGACGATTGCAGGATACAACGCAGGCGAGGCCGCGGTTCATCGCTACAAAGGCGTTCCTCCGTACGCCGAGACGCAGGCCTACGTGGATCGCGTGGGCATGTTCTACAGGCGCTACCGCGCGATTCCCGACGTCGTCGAAGCCAGTCGCGAACCCTGACGCGAGAGCCTTTGCATCGTTTCGTGGAGAACGGCCCAGCGCGTGCCGTGGACATAGCGATGAGGTGTGGTGCCTGCTAAGTCCTGGCCGCCCATGACGAGCGCGGTCGAGACGGATGAAGGCGTGGAGAGCTTCGCGGCTCTCTTTGAAGGACAAGAGAAGCCAACGGGGCATCGCCACCTTCGGGTCGGCGAAAGCTTCGAGGGTCCGGTGGTGCACATCGCCGCTGACGTTGTCCTCATCGAGATCGACGGCAAGCGCCAAGGCGCCATCGACGCCACGGAACTCATGAACGCCGAAGGCGAGATGACCGTGGTCCTCGGTTCGCGCATCCGCTCGCAGGTCGTCGCCATCGACCGCGACGGCAACGTGAAGCTCGGTCGCACCGCGGCGAAGGGAGCCGGCTCGGAGGCTTTCGAGCAGGCGAAGGCCGCAGGGTTGCCGATCGAAGGCACCGTAAAGGGCGTGAACAAGGGCGGTCTCGAGGTCGAAGCGCACGGCCTCCGCGCCTTCTGCCCGCTCTCGCAAATTGACCGATTCCCCGTCACGGACCCGAGCTCGCTCGTGGGCAAAACGTTTCGTTTTGCGGTCACCGAAGTGCGCGGCAAGAACGTCGTTCTTTCGCGGCGCGTGCTCCTCGATCGCGAGGCCGCAGAAACCCGCGAGCAGACCCTTGCGACGCTCGGCGTTGGCGCGGAAATCACCGGCACCATCGTCCGCGTGAAAGACTTCGGCGCGTTCGTCGACATCGGCGGCATCGAGGCACTTTTGCCCGCAGGCGAAGTGTCGCGCGACCGCAAGACGAAAATGGAAGAAGTCCTCCACGAGGGCGACAAGATCGACGTCACCGTGCGCGCCATCGGCGAGCCCGAGGCGAACAAGCGCGGCGAAATGGTCCGCAAGATCACCCTCTCGCTCCGCGCCAACGCCGAAGAGCGCGAAGCCCGTGGCGACGCGGAAGCAGCCCCTCGCTCACCGAACGCGCGCGGCGGCAAGCGCGAAGGCGGCCAGGGCGGCGGCGCATCAAAGGGCGGACCGAAGCCTGGTTTCGGCACGCTCGGCGACCTCATGGCGAAGTTCAAGAAGTAGCAAGCGCGCCCGAGCGGCGACACCTCTCGGGGCTCCACGCGGCAAACGTCGCGGGAGCCCTTCGAGTTTCGTCACCACGCCATCGTGTTCATCGCGTCGGTCGGGGTACCGGTGAGCGTGATGGTGTGATCGCCCGTCGCCGAGCCGCAACGAAACGTCACGTGGCCCGTGTGCTTCACCGGAGTGACGGCCGCCCCATCACACTGGATAGTTACGGTCTTCCAGTACGCATCCGACACCGATACGTCGTGATCGGCGCTCTCGGTGACGGACGTGCCCGTGAAGCGAACGGTCATGGACGCGGCGCTCGCACGTTCAATCGCCAGCAAATTTCCAGCAATTGCGCGAGGCCACGAACGCCCGACGACGGCAGCGGTCACGGGCCGAAGCGTTCCGTCGTTGTCGTACAGGCCCCAAGCTCCGGGCTCGCGTTGCCACACGGTGGACGACGCAAGCACGCGGTCTTGAAGCTTGAGCTCCTCATGAAGCCACCGCGGGCCGCGCGCAATCGACTGATCGCAGCCGAGTTCCGTGATGAACATGGGCGTCTGCCACGTGGCCGCTTCGTCCTCCGCACGCAGGACGCTGGCCTCAAGCGCCTTCGGGTCTTCGGACGCCCAATTGTTCTGGCTCGGCTGCGTGAACCACCCCGTGTAGATATGCGGCGCATACACGCCTGGGCCCGCAGTCCACGGCGTCTCGGGTTTCTCCGCTCGATCCGACTGATTTCGGAGAGCCTCGGGTTCGAAGAAGAAGGGCAGCGACGCGTCGACCTGCTTCATCACGGCGGCGAAACGCTCGTGAAAGTCGCGCAAGAACGTGAAGCCTCCGACGATGGGCGGCACCGGCTCGTTGAACGCCTCGATGCCCAAGATGGTCGTGTCAGACGCCACGTGGCTCACCATGTATTTTGCAGCCGCAATGTGTGCATCCTGCAACGATCGACCGTCACGCGCGCTCTTGTCGCGGAAGAAGTTCCAGCCCGCTTGCACGACGAGGTCGTCGAGTCGCCACGCGTCGTTGAAGGGGCCGTTCCTGAGCTGCTCGGGCTTCGGCTCAGGAACGATGGCCCAGAGGGGCGCGCCATCTTCGCCAATCTCCTTCGAGAACGCGTCTTGGTGCATGTCGAGGAGCAGGTGAATTCCATGGGCCCGCGCTTGCGCCCGGAGCGCGTCGAGACGCGTGAGAAAGGCCGCGCTGTACTCGAGCGGCTCAGGCTCAATGGCGCTCCAGTTCACGGGAATGCGCAGCACGTTGAAGCCCAGCGCCTCGAAGTCGGCGAAGTTTTGCTCCGTGAGATCGGGAAACGTCTCCTGCGGCACGCGTCCGCCCGAAAGCACGGGATCGAAGAGGCCCGCGACCTTCGCGTTGTAGCCATGAAACAGGCGCTGACGCCCGAGTCCGTCCCGAAAGGCCCTCCCCTCGACGCGCACCGCCCAGGGGTCACCGTTTGCGCTGCGTGTGACCGCCGTCGTCGCAGGCGACGCGCAGCCGCCGAAGGTGATGGCCGTACCGAGGAGGCCCGCCGCGAGGCTGCCTGCAAAGAATCGTCGCATGGGCGGAAGCATGCCCGAGGGTCGTGCGGAACACGAGCCCCGACCAGCCGCATCGCCCTTCACGGACGAAGCGCGACCGTCGATGCATCGCAACCCCGCATCGTCTAGCGTCTGAGGTCCGATGAGTTCGCTCACCTCTCTGCCTGCGCACCGCCTCTTGTCCATGCTCGAAGCCCGCGACGTATCGTCGGCGGAAGTCGTGCGTGCCCATCTCGATCGCATCGAGCGCCACGACGGAGCGCTCAAGGCGTTCACGAAGGTGTTCGCGGAGCAGGCCATGGCGCAGGCCCATGTGGTCGACGACGCACGCATGCGCGGACTGACCTTGGGTCGTCTCGCGGGGCTCCCGGTGAGCATCAAAGAGTGCCTCGACGTCGAAGGCGAAATCACGACCATCGGCGTACCGAAGCGGAATCGCCCGGCCGCGCGCACGGACGCCGCGATGGTGAAACTCTTGAAGAGCGAGGGCGCGGTCATCGTCGGCCGCACGAACCTCTCTCAACTCATGCTCTTCAACGAGTCGTCGAACCCGGTCTACGGGCGCACCTCGCATCCCATGAGCTTGGCGCATACGCCCGGCGGCTCGTCGGGCGGTGAAGCCGCGGCTGTCGGCGCGGGCATGTCGGCGCTTGGCATTGGCACCGACATTGGCGGGAGCATTCGCGTTCCTTGCCACTTCTGCGGCATCGCGGGTCTCAAGCCCACGCTCGATCGCTGGCCGATGCAAGGCAGCGCGTCGGGCATTCCGGGCCAAGAGGTTATCCGCGCCATGTGCGGTCCAATGGCACGCACGGTTCGCGACGTGGTCCTCGCGATGAAGGCGTTCGATCCCCACGCGATCACCGCGCTCGACGGGCGCGTGCCGCCGCTCCCATGGGCCGACCCTGACGCCGTCGACGTGCGTTCGCTGCGCGTCGGCTACTACGTGGATGACGGTTTCGTGCGACCGAGTCGCTCCGTGGAGCGTGCACTCCGCACGGCAGTAAAAGCCCTTGAAACCCAGGGCGTGCGCATGGTCGAGTTTCGCCCGCCGGAGATCAACCGCGCCATCGCGATGTACTTTGCAGCTTTGTCCGCAGACGGCGCACAGACGATGGAGAAAGGTACCGCGGGAGTGCCCGTGGAGAAGCCTCTGCGCGGACTCAAGGTCATGGCCACGTTGCCCAGGGTCGTGCGCGAAGGCCTCGCAGACGTCGCGGGGCTCCTCGGCGAACCGCTCCTCGAAACCCTTCTCGACAACCTCGGCGAAAAGTCCGTTGCGGATCTTTGGGCGCTCACGGCCGCCATGCGCAGCTACCGGGCGAGCGTGCTCGAGTCCATGCGCGAGGCGGGAATAGATGCACTCATCACGGTTCCCTACGCCACCGCTCCGCTGCCTCACGGCATGTCCCGCAACTTCGTCATCGCGGGCAGTCCGGCCATGCTCTTCAACGTGCTTCAAATGCCAGCGGCCATCGTTCCGGTGACGACCGTGCGTGTGAGCGAAACGAGCCGCAGCCCCATTCTTGGCCTCCTCGATCGCCACGCCGCGAACGTCGATCGCAAGAGCGCGGGCCTGCCCGTCGGCGTTCAAATTGCGGGACGCCCATGGGACGAAGCCACGGTGCTCGCCCTCGCACTCGCGCTCGAAGAAGCCCTCGCCACGGACCCGGAACGCCCTCGCCTGCCGCTCGACGGACCCATTGGCACCATCCGCGCCGTCGACGACAGCGAAGACGAAGAAGACGACTCCCGCGACGGCACCGCAGGCCTCTGAAGCACCCACGACCATGCGACAGTTCCTTCGCCGCTCCCTCCCCTCGGTCGCCACGATGCTGGCGCTTGCGCCTTTCGCACGGGCGGAAAACCCCAAAGTCGCGCCGCTCGTCACCGCGTCGGGTCACGGCGTGGCCTCGTCCGACGACGCCGACAGCATTGTACGAAACCCGGCGAACCTCGGGTTTTTGCCCTCGTACGACCTTCGCTACACGGGCCGGTTCTGCCCGTCCGGATCGAATGCGACGGCGTGTGGTCACGGTTTCGGCATTGCGGCACCGCTCCTCTTCGGCCTCGCCACGGGTCTGCGTTATGACTATTTGTCGTCCGGGTCAGGTGTGCCGGCGTATTACCCACCTGAAGTCGGATGGCTCTCGTGGGCGCTTGCGTTTTCTCCTGCCCGAGCCTCCTCATATGGCTTTTCCATACGACACGCGTATTCGGAATCGTCGTCCCTCGACGGCCGCTACGGCCTCGGCGCGAGCGCGTCTTACCGCCCGCTGAGCCAGTTTGGTTTTTCGGTCGTCGGCCAAGACCTGAACGCGAGCGGCGCCACGTCCCCGGGCCTTCTGCCGTGGTTTGAGCGCTCGGTCACCTTCGCCGTCGCCGCTCGCCCTTTTGGGACCGACGCGGTGGATCTCGGCGTGGAGGCCAAGCGTTACGGCACGACGCCCGGATGGTTTCTGCGGGGCACGGGCACCTTCGCGCTGCCGTACTTGGGGCGCTTGCGTCTTGAGGCCGAGGAGCGTGCGGGGGACCTGATGGACGGCCGTTGGGCGCTTTTTGCGGGCCTCGACATTGGCTTCGGTCCGGCAACGGTCGGTGGTGGCGCGTTCGTGATGCCGACCGACAACGATCGCCTTGGCCTTGCGGTGAATGCCTCCGTTGCAGGGGTTCGCGACGAGGGCTTGCCTCTGCCAGAGCGTGCGGTGCGCATCCGCATCGACGGCACCCCCTCGAATCGCGGACACGTCGCCCTTCTGCGCAAACTTTGGCACCTCTCCGAGAGTGCGGACGTTGCAGCGGTGGCCCTCGACCTGCACGCCGAGCCCGCGTCGACCATGGCCCACGCGGAAGAGGTCGCCGACGCGGTTCGGCTCCTTGAAGCCCGCGGCAAGAAGGTCGTGTGCGCGATCGAAGACGGCAGCACGCGGTCCATGCATGCCTGCGCCGACGCAAACCGCATCACGCTCATGCGTGGCGGAAACCTGCGCTGGCTCGGCTTGCGTGCGCAATACATCTACATGGCCGAGGCCCTCGACAAGGTCGGGGTCCATTGGGAATACGAGCGCTACGGAGCGCACAAAACGGCGCCGGAGCAATTCGGGCGCACCACCGGGTCCGCCGAAGCGCATGCAGACTACACGGCTCTCCTTGAGGGCCAAGAGGGCGCGTTCGTGAACGCCGTGGCTCGCGGCCGCAAGCTCACGCCAGGCACGGTGCGAAGCCTCGCGACCAAGGGACCGTTCAGCGCCGAGGACGCGAAGGCCGCCAATCTCGTGGACGCCATCGCCTACGACGACGAGCTCGATGCGACGGTGCTCGAGGTGCTCGGACGCAAAGTGCACGTGACAAACGCCGAGGCTGAACCGGCGGCTCCGCAGCGATTCGGGGCTCCACGCCGTTTGGCCGTTCTCTGGATCGACGGCGACATCGTCGACGGACGAAGCTCAAGTGTGCCGCTCGTGGGCATGCACAGCTCGGGCAGCGACACCATCGCCGAGGCTGCGAAACGCCTCGAAGAAGACCCGTCGATCGGGGCCGTGGTCGTGCGCATCGAGAGCCCAGGCGGCTCCACAGTCGCGTCTGAACGCATGTGGCATGCGCTTGCGCGTTTGGCGAAGAAGAAGCCCGTCGTCGCCTCGCTCGGGTCGATGGCGGCAAGCGGAGGTTATTACGCCGCGGCGGCCTGCCCAACGATTGTGGCCACACCGTCCACGGTCACGGGCTCCATCGGCGTGTACTTCGCGAAGCCCGAAGGCGCCGCGCTCCTGAACCGCCTCGGCATTGGCATCGACACGTACCGCACGACGCCGCGAGCGGACGCGGAGACCGTGCTCCGCCCATTCACGGCCGAAGAACGCGTCGTCGTTCGCGAAAAGGTCGGTCAAAGCTACAGCCTGTTTCTCGATCGGGTCGCGGACGGACGAAAAATGGAAAAGAGCGCGGTCGACGCCGTGGCCCAGGGCCGGGTGTGGACAGGTCAAGACGCCCACGAACAGAAACTCGTCGACCACCTCGGCGGCTTCCGTGAAGCGGTCGACCTCGCGTATTCCCTGGGGCATCTCCCGCGTACGGCGCCCCTTGTGGAACTTCCGCGGGCCGAAGGCGGACTCCTTGAGCAGGCCATCGGAAGCCTGGCCATGGCGCCCCAGGGATCATATGGCGCTACCATACCCCTCACCCGCGAGCTGCAGCGCTTGGCACGGGCGACGGCCCCCATGTGGCTGCATGATGCAAGCAACGGACTCGTGCGCGCCGACGTCAGCGACGAAAACGAGGGCGCCAACGACCTCAACGAACTTCGCTTCCGCGACGAGCGCGAGCGCTGAACGACACGAAGTCCTCCTGCCCCACGAATGCACTGGTTGTGCCAAGACGCGACGACGATCGCATCGACGCAACCCCGCGAGGCGCCGTGCGCGAGGGCGCGATAGCCGCAAATTTCGATTGCAGAACTGCTCCAGCGCCGCAACAATGGCCGAACGCCGCTTCGGCGCGGGGCGACGACGAATGCAGAAGCTTACCTACTCCTCCGCCCTGAACCAGCTTGCGGAGGTGGCCCTCGGTTCCGACGAGCCGTCACTCGTGCTCGACGCCATGGTCTCCGTCGTTGGCGCGGCGCTCCAGGTCGATCGCTCGATGGTTTACGACGTGCGCCTCGACGACGCGGTGGCCGACTGCCTCGCCGAGTGGCTCCGTCCAGAGGTGCCCGAAATCACAGCAACCAAGGGCGTTTACCCGCTGTCCATTTTCGGCGGCAGCGTAGACCTGATGTGGGCCGAACGTGGCGTCCTGACGAGCGATCGCAGCGCGCCGCATCCGGCCTTGGGCGCCGAGTCCGTGCCCTTGCTGCACGTGCAAATGGGCGTTGGCAGCCTTCTTTGGCTCCCCTTCGCGTTCCGGTTGAACGGCTTTCACTTGCTGGTCTTCAACCAGCTCGACGAGCGTCGGTGGGACCCCGCCGAGGTCGCCTTCATGGAGGCCGCAAGCCGCCAAGTGAGCCTCGCGCTCGTAAAGCTCGAACTCACCGCAGAGCGCCGCCGCACGCTTGAAGCCCTCGCGAGCAGCGAAGCCCGTTACCGCGAACTCTACAACCTGACCCCGGCGATGTTTTTCACCATCGATTCGTCGCTCACCATCACGGCGGTCAATCGCTTCGCCCTCGAGCAGCTTGGGTACGACGAAGGTGAGCTGCTCGGGACGAGCGCGCTCGACGCGGTGCCCGCAGAAGATCGCGAATTCGTCAGCGGCGAGCTGCGTCGATGCCTTGCCTCGCCGGGGCGCGTGATTCGCTGGGAGTCCCGCGGCACGCGCAAGGACGGTTCGGTCATGGTGGCGCGCCAAACGGGACGCACGGTTTCTGCCCCGGACGGTACGCGGCAAATCTTCATTGATGCCGTGGACGTGACGGAGCAAAAACAGACCGAACGAGCGCTTCTGCAATCGCAAAAGTTCGAGACGCTCGGTTTGCTCGTCGGCGGCATCGCGCACGACTTCAACAATTTGCTCGGCACCATTTCGGGAAATGCGGAACTCGCACTCGTGCGTTTACCGAGCGAATCTACTGCTCGCGAGCCGGTTCAACAGGCCGCTGTCGCGAGTGTGCGGGCCGCGGAGCTCGTGAGGCAGTTGCTCTCGTATTCGGTCAGCGCGCCGGTTTCGCGTGAGCGCGTCCAGCTGAACGACCTCGTCATCGAGCTCACCGCCTTGCTCGACGTGACCATCGGCAAGCGCGCGACGATGGTTCTCGACCTCGCCGCGGACTTGCCCCCGGTTATGGCCGACCCGACGCAGTTGCGGCAGGTTCTCATGAACCTTGTGCACAATGCAGCCGATTCCATCGACGGCATCGAGGGCGAAGTGCGCATTCGGACCGACGTGCTCAGAGCCTCCGAAGCCGCCGGTCGCCGCGTCGTTTTGGCGGTCAGCGATACGGGCGCGGGCATTGAAAGCGCTGTGCTTTCTCGCATTTTCGAGCCCTTCTTTACCACGAAGGTCGCCGGGCGCGGCCTTGGGCTCGCCGCCGTTCGCACCATCGCCGAACGTCATGGCGGCACCATCGAGGTCGAGAGCACACCAGGGCGCGGCTCGACGTTTCGGCTCGTGATTCCGGCTTCCGCACTCGATCATATGGAGGCTCCACAGCCTCTTCGCGCCGTCCTCGACCCCGCTCCGCCTTCGCGCGGGTCGGTCATTCTCGTGGTCGACGACGAGCGAGCGCTCCTCGACGTGGTGGGCGCGTTCATCGAGGAATTTGGCGATATCCCGCTGCTGGCGAATAACGTGGCCGAGGCCAAACGAACGTTCGCGGCGCACCCGGACATCGCTTGCGCCCTTCTCGACTTGACGATGCCAAGCGGCGGCGGAGCGATGCTCGCCAGGGCGTTCAAGGAGTTGCGGCCCGCTGTCCCCATCGTGCTCATGAGCGGCTTTGCGCAGACCGACGTCACCGAGTCGCTGCGCGGCCTTCTCGACGCCGTGATTGCCAAACCCTTCGCTCCTGGTGACTTGCAGAAAGTGCTCGCGCGCGCGCTCGGTCGGTAAGCCGGTGCTGGCACTTTGCGTACGCGAACGAGCAGCGTAAGCTCGATCGATGGCTCTCGTTCTCTCGATCGGCGGGTACCCGCTCGTGCTGCGTGCGTCGTGCTTCGGCGGCCGTGCGCGGGCGCGTTCCTTCGGCGACGCGTGGACCGTCGACCTAGAAGACGGCGCAGGTGTCGGCATCTTCCTCCTGGGCGACGACGCGGAAGATGGCACGTTCCTCGCGCGCTTCGATGGAGACGCCATTTGGAATGTCGACTTTTACGACGCCGACTTCAACCAGCTCGCGCTTCGAGACACGCAGAACCGCTTCGAGGTGCAACTTAAACTCGAAGCTCCCGGCGCGCCCATTCCCGCGGCTTCTCCTGCGCCTATTCCCGCTGCCGAAGCGCCGTCCGGCGAGGAAACGTCCATGGAAGCGGCTGCGGGTTACGCGCTTTGGGTGACCGTTCGCGAGCTTGAGCAACCTCCGGCGAGCAGCGCGAATCCGTCCTGAAACTGGGTCAAAAGAAGCGCTCCTCGATCGCCGCCTGAAAAAGAGTTGCGATGCGATCAAAGCCCCCGCCGTCCGCGTGAATCTCGTTGTCCCATTGGGCCCGGGGGCAGGAGTAGCGATGGCGTGTCCACGTACACAACGTCGCGATTGACGTTCGCCCACGTCGAAAGGCGCTCCGCGGTGCAGGCTTCGGGAGATTTCCTCGGTGACTCCCGCGAAAGCCAACTAAATCG
>CAIQDA010000033.1 GCA_903870415.1 uncultured delta proteobacterium | reverse complement strand
GGTCCGATGAACCCACCGTGGCAGCGCCTTCGGTTTTCGCGAGGAAGCGAATGGCCCAGTCATTTTCCTCAATAAGGGCTCGCACCTCCGCCGCCTCGGAGCGGAGAAGCAGCGGCATCGCGGCGGCCGGGTGAACCTCGTGCTCCGTGCGAATGGCACGAGCGGCAGAGATCACGTCACGAACGAGATCAAAGCTCTTTTCAGCGCTTGCATCATGCACGTAATCACCGACCTCCGGGTACCGCGCGAGGGCGCAACATAGCGGCGACGCGTCGGCCTTGGGAACGCGCTGCCAGAGCTCTTCGGTGGCAAACGGTGCGAGCGGATGAATGAGCCGAAGCGAGGCTTCAACAATGGTGGCAAGCACCGCACGGGTCTCTTCGCGCTCGTCGTTCGAGAAGCGTTCTTCCCGCAAAATCGGCTTCGAAAGCTCCAGGTACCAGTCGCAGAAGTCATACCAAAAGAAGCGGTAGAGCGCGGTTGCCGCTTCGTCGATGCGGAACGCGCCGAAGCCCTCGTGCACGGCCGCGACGACGGCGTCGAGCTTCGCAAGAACCCACTTCGAAACAAGGAGCTTGGGCTCCTTCGCGCGCGTCCACTCGACAGGCTTGTCGCCGATGATGTCGAGGGAGAAACGCGTCGCGTTCCAGATCTTGTTGAGGAAGAAGCGGTAGCCCTCGATGCGCTTCGGAGCGAGCGCGATGCGCGTGTTGCTAGGCGCGTAAGTCGCGAGCGCGTAGCGAACGGCGTCGGTGCCAAAGGCAGGAAAACTCGTACCGAGCTGCGAGGCCGACGGGTACGCCTTCTTGAACTTCGCGAGCGCCTCCGCCTCGGGCGCCCCGGGCATGGTCTTCTTCACGACGTCGGAGAAGCTTGCACCATACACAAGGTCGAGCGGGTCGATGACGTTGCCCTTCACCTTGCTCATCTTCTCGCCGGTCTCGTCGACGATGAGCCCGTGAAGCAAGATGCGCTTGAACGGCGCCTTGCCCATGAAGTGGCCGCCGAACATCATCATGCGCGCGACCCAGAAGAAGAGAATGTCGTATCCGGTCTCCAGATCGCTCGCGGGGTAGAAGCGGTCGAGCCACGGCGTCTTCTCGGGCCAGCCAAGCGTACTGAACGGCCAAAGGGCGCTTGAAAACCAGGTGTCGAGCACATCCGGGTCTTCGCTCCAGCCCTCACCGCACTCGGCCGGACGCTCCATTCCGACGCGGATTTCGCCGTTCGGACCATGCCACGCGGGGATGCGATGCCCCCACCAAAGCTGACGCGAGATGCACCAGTCTTGGATGTTGTCGAGGAAGTGTTCGTAGGTCTTCTGCCACGTCTCCGGGAGAATCTGCGTTTGCCCCGAGCGCACGAAGTCGAGGGCCTGGTCCGCCATGCCCTTCATCTTCACGTACCACTGCGTCGAGATCATCGGCTCGACGATGGCGCCGCTGCGTGACGACTTGGGCAAGCGAAGCACGTGCTTCTGTGCGCCGCGCGTGAGGCCGAGCTCTTCGAGGGCCTTCTTGATCTCTTTGCGCGCCACAAAGCGATCGAGACCAGCGAATTTGCCGCCGACCGCGTTCACCTTGCCGTCGAGCTCGAAGATGTTGATCTCCTCGAGGTTGTGGCGCTTGCCTGTCGCGAAGTCGTTGAAGTCGTGAGCGGGCGTGACCTTCACGGCCCCCGTGCCGAAGGCCATATCGACGAGGACGTCGTCGCATACGATGGGAATACGACGTCCGTTGAACGGATGGACAACGTACTTGCCGTGGAGGTGTGTGTAGCGTTCGTCCTTGGGATGAACCGCGACGCCCGTGTCACCGAGCATCGTCTCCGGACGCGTGGTGGCAACGACGATTTCCTCGTCAGAACCCTCGATTTTATACGCGAACGAGAAGAGTTCGCCGGATGCGCCTTCCTCGAAGTCGACTTCGAGGTCGCTGAGTGAGGTCATCTGAACCGGGTCCCAGTGCACGAGGCGCGTGGCACGGTAGATGAGCCCTTCGTTCCACAGCTGGACGAAGGCCGTGCGCACCGCGTGACTCATGTCCGCGTCCATTGTGAACTTCGCGCGGCTCCACGACGCCGAGGTCCCGAGCACGCGAAGCTGCTCTTCGATGCGACCGCCACTCTCGGCCTTCCAGGCCCAAACGCGCTCCAGAAAAGCCTCGCGTCCGAGGTCGTGACGGGTCTTCCCATCGCGCGCGAGTTGACGCTCGACAACGGTTTGCGTGGCGATGCCCGCGTGGTCCATGCCCGGCTGGTAGAGCGTCTCGAACCCGCGCATGCGGTGGTAGCGAACGAGTGCATCTTGCAACGTTCCGAACATCGCGTGGCCCATGTGGAGCGAGCCCGTCACGTTCGGGGGCGGCATCGGCACGTGGTACGCCGGTCGCTCGGGGTTGCGCGTCGGGTCCGCGTCAAACACTCCCCACGCCTTCCAGCGTTCGAACCAGGTTCCCTCGACTACTGCAGGGTCGTAGGCTTTCGCGAGCGAATCGGTCTCAAGCTCCGTCGTCATGGCGTGATGCGTTACCATGAACGTCGCTCAATCGAAGAGCCTCGCGATCAGGCCTCGCGTACGAAGTCCACGCTGGTCCCAAGATGCCCGAGGCGTCGCGCTTCAAGGCAACACGGAGACCCGGGCTCGACGAGGCGGCAGTCTTCCGGACGTCGCTCGTAGATGGCGCAGGGGTAACGATCCGCGACAGAAACATCGAGCGCGCCGCACCGATGACCCGCGTTCTTAATGAAGCGCCAACCAGGCGGACGATGGTCGAGCACCGTGTATTCGGCCAGCAAATCAGGGCCGAGACGATCGTCGTCGCTCTCCAGCAAGTGCACCGTGCGCGGCTCATGGTGGCAGCAGCGACCGCAGGCCACGCAGTCATCGCCGTTTGGGTCGGGCACGCCCGCGACAGGGGTCAGAAACATGATTCTTGATGCATGCGGATTACACGGGCTTCGTCAAGCTCATCATTTCTATTCCGCGCCGTCAGGCGATTCGCTGGCTTTTTGGAAAACGTTGCAAAACGCTTGCGGACGACGCTTGACGAACGCGTTCGAATTGTAGAGTACAGACCATCCGATGGCTGATAACGAAAGGTTTGCGCGCGCCCTTCAGACCGTGTTCCGCGGTCTCCACCGCCAGAGCCGTGAACGGGCTCGTAACGGGGAGATCACGCCACAGCAAGCTGAGGCGCTTCAGGCGATTGCAGAGCGTGGGGCGGTTTCAACGACCGCTCTCGCTGTGCTCCTTGGGATCGATCCCTCGACCACGAGCCGAAATCTCGCGGGTCTCGAACGGGATGGATTCATCGCACGCAAGAAGGCAAGTGGCGACGGTCGACAGACCGACGTACGCCTGACCGCGCGTGGCAAGCGCGTTGCTGAGACCGTCGGTACGACGGCTTCGCAAGCGCACGTGGCGCTCTATGATCGCCTCGCTCGCACCGACCGCGCCCGCGTGGTCGAAGCGCTCGAGACGCTCGCTGCGCTTCTCGAAGGCTGATTAAGCCCAAGAGTGAAACGCTGAGGACCGCGGAGCGAAGGCTCTCGCGGTCTTCGTGTTTTGGAGCTCCGACGTCACGGGCGCGCGATCACCGGTCGCGAAACGGAAGCGTCGCTTGCTGCATAGCCCCGGGCACGGGCTCCGGGTCTTTGCCGAGGAGCTTCTCTTCGCGCGCCAGGTCGGCCTCCACGAGCTCCGCGTTGTCGTAGGCGAACGAGAGCGCGTCCAAAAGCCTCGACGCGCCTAGCTGCGGGTAGCGCTTCAGGAGCGTCTCCACCGCGACGCCTTTTCGATGCCAGGACCAAAGGCGTCGCACGGGGACTTTCGTGCCCGCGACAATCGGACTGCCGTCAAGGACACCCCCGTCGCAGACCACGTGGGGATGTGCGATGCGGACCGGCGGCAAGTGCATGGTGCACGCCTTTGCCCGAATCACGCACCGGGGGCCAAGATCCCTGGGCTTCAAGGGCCGCCTGCGTTCCGCGTCCACAAAATGAAACGACTGCCCTGCGAACAGGACAGTCGTTTCGCGTCTCGCGCGTCGCGGGCGACAGGCTCGCTTCGCGTTCGAGTCAGGTGCCCGGCGTGGACGTTCGGCGGCGCGCGTGCGTGACTTGGCTGCCCTTCTTGCCGGCTTCGCGGGCCTCGTCGGTCGTGAACTTGTGAGCCGTACCCGCGCGATGGGCAGCTTGGCCACCCTTGCGTGAGATGGCGCTTCGGGCTGTCGCGTCGAGGGCTGCGAAGCCGCGGGGACGACGAACCGCGGTCTCAACTTCGGCGCGCTCCGTCGTGTGATGCGCGTGGGGGGCGTTTTCCGTTTGGGTGGCGGACGGGCGGCTCGGGGCCGAGTCGGTCACATCAGCGTCGTGGGACATGTTTGGTCGGGGTAAGGCCGAGCACCGGTTCCTAAGCACGGCGATCATCTTGGATGCCGGGCGAGGAACACTCGCAACTGAGCCGTCCTTGACTCTGCGGTGGTTCACCAAGGAATTCAAGCGTTTCCGGACGAAGCACCGTAAGCGATTGAATTGCTTACGGCTTTTTCGGCCCAGGGGAACGTTTCTCAGCCGCGCGAGCGCAAGCCTCTATACTTCGAGCGTGAATCGTCAGCCCGCGGCGAGGGCTTCCGCGATCCGCGACGCCACCGAAGCAGCGTCAAGGCCATATTCCTTGAAAAGAACTGTGTCGGGGGCGCTCGCGCCGAAGCGATCGATGCCGAGGAGAATGGCATCGCCACCGAGGACGGACGCCCATGGGCCGACTCGACCGGCCTCGAATGCCGCCGCGCGCACGCCCTTTGGAAGCACCGACTTGCGGTACTCGGCCGGTTGCTCCAGGAAGCGCTCAAGGCAGAGCGCGGACACCACGCGCACGCTCTTGCCCATCCCTTCGAGAATGGCCTTCGCCTCGATGGCTCCGTGCACTTCCGCACCGGACGCCACAAGGACGACGTCCATCGCCTCGGGACGCGCGGCCTCGGCGGCCACGTAGAGCCCCCGCAAAAGCACGCGGTTGTCGAACCCCGCCGGACGTGCGATCGCGGGAACCTTCTGCCTCGAAAGCGCGAAGACCGTCGGAGCCTTCGTGCGCTCGAGAGCCATCGTCCACGCTGCAGCGCACTCGAGACCGTCCGCGGGGCGAACGACCGCAACGCCTGGAATCAGACGGAGCGATGCAATTTGTTCAACAGGCTGATGCGTCGGACCGTCTTCGCCGAGGAGCACCGAGTCATGCGTGTAGATCCACAGGCAGCGCTGCGACATGAGCGAACTCAGGCGAATCGACGGTCGCATGTAGTCGCTGAAGATGAGGAAGGTCGACCCGAAGGGAATGAACCCGCCGAACAGCGCCAGGCCATTGCAGATTGCCCCCATCCCGTGTTCGCGGATTCCGAAATACAGGTTTCGTCCACCGAACGAGCCTCGCGAGATGCCGCCTGACTTCGCGATGAGCGTCTTCGTCGAGGGGCCGAGGTCGGCTGAACCGCCGACAAGACCGGGCATCAGCGCGGCGACCCTCTGCTCGATCGCGCTCGAAAGCGAACGAGTCGCGTCGTCCTTCGACGGCACGGCAGCAACGAGTTCCTCGAACAGATTTTCAGGGAGCGCGCAGGCCACGAACGCATCGAGCGCGGCGGCGACGTCGGCACTGCCGGTGCGCCACGCCGTGTATTCCGTCGTCCATGCGACGTATTCCGACGTAAGACGCTCCGCAACCGCACGGTAATGCTCCACCGCGAGCGGGTGCACCTCGAAGGTCTTCGCCGGGTCGAAGCCCATGGCGATCTTCGTGGCCGCGATCTCCGCAGCACCGAGCGGCGCTCCGTGCGCTTCCGAGGTGTCGTGGGCATTCGGAGCACCGTTCGCAATGTGGGTGCGTGCGACGATGAACGTGGGGCGAGCCTTTTCGTGCTTAGCCGCTTCGTAGGCGGATCGCAGGGCTTCGTGATCGTGACCGTCCACGCGCACGACGTTCCAGCCGATGGCGGCGTAGCGGGCGCCCACGTCCTCGGTGAAGGACAGGTCGGTCGTGCCTTCGATGGTGATGCGGTTGTCGTCCCAGAGCACGCAGAGGTTCGAGAGGCCCAAGTGACCCGCAATGCTCGACGCCTCCATGGCAACGCCTTCCATGACGTCGCCGTCGCTGGCGATGCACCACACACGCGAGGACTCAAACGGCGAGCCGAAGCGTGCCGCGGCCATCTTCGCGCCAAGCGCCATGCCGACAGCGTTGCCGATTCCCTGCCCGAGCGGCCCGGTCGTGGTCTCGACGCCAGGCGTATGGCCAACCTCCGGATGCCCCGGGGTCTTCGAGCCCCACTGACGGAAGTTCTTCAGGTCGTCGAGGGAAACGTCGTACCCGGAGAGATGCAGCATCGAATAGATGAGCATCGAAGCGTGGCCAACGGAGAGCACGAAGCGGTCGCGTCCGAGCCATTGCGGGTCGCGCGGGTTGTGGCGGAGGAACTCGCTGAAGAGCACGTGAGCCGCGTCTGCAAGCCCCATGGGCGTGCCCGGGTGGCCGCTGTTGGCCTTCTGCACGGCGTCGATGGAGAGCGCCTTGATGGTGCCAACACAAGCGGCGGCAGTGGGGTCGAGCGCGGCGGACGAGGACGATTCAGGAGCGACCATGGCGCGGCCCCTAGCGCACTTTCGAGGATGATCGGCGACGGAATTGGCGGCGATCGCGACCCCGGCCCGCGGCAAATTCGGGCATCACGAAACCAAAGACGTCTGACGCATACTGCATCCATACGCCGGCTAGCTGCGCGCGTGCGCTCGCTCAGCGTTTCGGGATGGCCCCATGCAGCCGCGTTCGCTCGACGCGGAGGGCCCCGATGTCCGGGGCGTCTTCTTGCTCGGTTTGGTGCACGAACCCCGTGTCGTCGACCGAGTAGACGACGGCTCCAGGCCCGACGAGCTTCCCGCCCACGCCGCGCACAAACTCTTCGTCAACGAGGCGCAATTCCGTGCCTTCGACCACGATCCGCCGCGACGATACGCGCGCGCGCTTGCCGTTCGCGAGGTCCCGAAAAAGCTCCGCAACGCTCAAGTCGCTCTCGATGGCCTTGTCCGATGGAAGGGTGCGGCTGAGTTTCTTGTCGGCGAGGGTGCCGTTCGCAGCGAAGCGACCGTCGGGTTCGCGCTGCACGGTCAGGTCGTAGGTAAGACGGCCATCGCACGCGAGCAAAACCCTGGCTTCGCGCACATGGCGCTCGTCGTCGAGTCGCTCGATGGTCACGTCGTCGATGGCCGTGATGGCGTCGTCCCCGACGCGCCCGGTGAGGCCCCGAACCTTGAACCACGACAAGCCCTTCGTGGGGCTGCGGCGCAGGTAGCGGTATTCGAAGCCCGTGGGAACGTCGCCGACGAAGACGCGATTGGTCTCGGCATAGAGAGGTTTATCCCTGCCATTTTCCTCGCCCCAACGCTGCGACTCCGCGAGGTTCTCGATCATCGCGTAGACCTCGAGCAGCCGCCCATCGCCCTCGGTCGTGCAGACCACGGTCCCTTCGGAACTGCCGAACGCGCCAAGCTGCGCGATGCCCTTCACGGAATCTTTCGGCCCGTAAAGCGCTTCGGCGAGCAAGTAGGGGCGACCGCTGTCACCGAGGCGCGCCGCCGTTTTCACAATGCCGATGCGCTCGCGTCGACCGAGGCTTCGCAGCTCGCGCTGGAGCTTCGTCGCGAGGTTCCAAGGCTCGGCGGTCACGTCGCAGCGAAGCCAGCGTTTTCCGAGTGAAACGCTGAACGACGACGACGTGACGGTGACCTCTTGCGGGGCGCGCACTTGCGCGTCGAAGCGGCCGTCTGCGAGGCGCACGGTACGCACCGCGAAGCTGCTCGGCAACGACACCGGGTTCGCCGGAATGGCACCTTCGAGAACGAGGCCGTCGAGGCCGCACGACGCTGTCGCGAGCAGGACGCCGAGCGCCTTCGCGAAGGCACGAGAACGGCTCCGCATCACGGCTTCGGAACCGTCACCGGGGCAACGGTCAGGTGACCTGTCTTCGCCGCCGTGATGGCCAATGCATCGAAGAAGGTGCGCTGCCACCGGAGCGAGCCGTCGTAGCGAACGGTCGTGTGAATCTGCCGCTCGCCGAGGGCCTTCAGGTGACGGATGATCGCGCTGACCGTGGCGGAGTTGAAAAACTCAAGCCCGCAAAAGTCGTGGACGACGGGCACACCACCGTCGACCGCTCTCGCGACAACCTCGGTGAAGATTGGAGCGAGAGCCGCAGACGGATCCATGGCTTGGCTTTTGCCGCGCCACAACGCGACCACAGCCTCCGACGCGACCTGCACATCCACCTCAAGCTCGCCCATGCGCCCCCTAAACAAAACCAGCCGATGAAGGAGTGTATCCGCCGTGCGTACGCGCGGGAAGCTGAGTTTGCCACGGATGCGATCGATGACGCGTCGACACGTCTCGCCCTCCATGCGACCGTTCCTAGCTTCGAGGCATTCGGTGGAGAATGACATGAGTCATCGGTTGGAAATTCGCTGGACTGGAGCTCTTCTGCTTGGCTTTGGCGCGCTCGCGTTTGTGCCGGCGTGCGGAGGAAGTGGCGTCGACGCTGCCGGCCCGTCGCCCGCAAACCTCGACGCCGGTTCGTACAGCCGCGACGAGATCG